>CASDVD010000001.1 GCA_949284155.1 uncultured bacterium
AAATAAAGCTTCAAGATAATCACCTGAATTAAAATCTTTCAGGTCATCCAGTTTTTCACCTACACCAATAAGTTTTACGGGTAAATTCATTTCTCTTGCAATGGCGATGATGATACCGCCTTTTGCGGAACCGTCCAGTTTTGTTAATGCAACGGAAGATAAATTCACACAATCTGAAAAAACTTTTGCCTGTGATAAACCGTTCTGTCCTGTATTTGCGTCTAAAACAAGAATAGACTCCCTCAATGATTCGGGTGCTTTTTTGTCGATTATGCTTTTAACTTTTTCCAGCTCCTGCATTAAGTTATATTTATTTTGCAGCCTGCCCGCAGTATCGACAAGAACAACATCATAACTTTCGTTTTTTGCCTTTTGTATTGCGTCAAAAACAACAGAAGCAGGATCAGCACCGTCATTTCTGACAATATCAGCCCCGGCACGCTCGCTCCATATATTCAGCTGTTCTTCTGCCGCTGCACGAAACGTATCAGCTGCGGCAACAAGAACCTTTTTGCCATGCTGTTTAAATCGATTGGCCAGTTTGCCTATTAATGTAGTTTTCCCGGCGCCGTTTACTCCGACAATAAAATAAATATTTAATTCTCCGTCTTTAAATTCCAAAGCATTTGAGCCGGCGGAGTTTAAAATTTTTGAAAATTCATCTTTCAAATATTGTTTTACCTGAGATGGTTTTAACTTGCTGCCTTTTCTTAATTTATCAACTATTTCAGACGCAGTGTTTACGCCGAGGTCAGCTTTGATGAGCAGCTCTTCCATCTCATCAAGAATAAATTCATCAAATTCTTCTTCATTCTCAATATGAGAAACTACATTACCGACAAGAGATTCACTTGTTTTTTCAATAGTCTTTTTTAAAGTCTCAAAAGTAAGAGAGAAAAGATTTTTCTTTTCTTCAGTTTGATTTTGTGATTGCACAGAATCATCTGATTTCTTCTTAAAAAAATCAAACATCTAACTAATTGCCTTTTTTTCTTCAACTACTTTACCCAATATGCCGTTTATAAAGGATGATGAATCATCTGTGGAATACTTTTTAGCGAGTTCTAAAGCTTCATCAATAACGACTTTAACAGGTGTACCTTCAATGTACATTATTTCAGCAATAGAAATTCTCAAGATATCCTTATCTATTTTGACAAGTCTGTCAATGTCCCATCCATGTGCAAATTTTTTGATAAGATTATCAATTTCAATATTATGTTCTTTATATGCATTGGCAATTTCAAAAACATAACTTTTTACATCACCGGTATGTTCAAGTGCGGTCATTTCGGCAATTTCCAAAGCAAGAACAACTTTATCTGCGATATTAATCATTTCATCCAGCCGTCCAACCATATCAGACGTCATTGGCAGCGGAACGGGGATATTAGATGCTTCAAGCGGTCTTTGAAGATTTACTTCTGCATCGGATTCATAATTTTCAATTTTTTCTTTCATTGCATATAAAGCGCCGAGGCTGACTTTCAATTCTTCTGCTGAATTATTAGTCAATGTTCTGACTGATTTTAGTACTATATCTTCAAATTCTGTTTGATTATATTGTGTTATTTTTTTATCAAATTGCGAAAATAAAATTAGAGCTAATTCGCGTGCGGCTCTGCGTGCTTGCATAAATTGTTTCCTTTTTCCATAATTTCTCTTAAATAAAATTATAATCTAAAAAAAGTTTTGTGTTAAAAATTTTTTAATATTTTCAACATTTCTGACCGCCTGTATTCAAACGGAAAGCAGATTGGAAAAAAGTTTTAGTTCTGATATGAAAAATTTTTTGCAAGAATATGCACTGCGGCAGTATTACCGCAAAATTATCCGCTATGCAAAATTTTATGTTAACATACAATAAACAACTTTTTAGGAGATTTTATGATAATAAAAGCTATTCCCAACGGGGTGCTCAGTGCCAACACATATGTGCTTGTAGATGAAAATACAAGGGAAGCAGCAATTATTGACTGCGGCGGAGAATTCGAAATTATAAAAGATGAACTTTCAAAACACAATGCAAAATTAAAATATATTCTCAATACACATGGACATTTTGATCATGTTCTCGGAGAAAATGATGCGCAAAAACAGACAGGACTTCCTGTTTATATACACAAAGATGATGAATATCTGCTTAAAAATCTGGCAAAACAAATTTCACTTTACGGCTTTGGCGGCGGTGAGCCTCCGGAAAAAATAATTACTTTTGATGAAGATACTGTTTTTACACTGGGGAAACAAAATCTGGAGGTTATTCATACACCCGGTCATACAAAAGGAAGTGTATGCTTTTTAACCGGAAAAAATTTAATTTCGGGAGACACTTTATTTTACGGCTCAATAGGAAGAACCGATTTAGAAGGCGGCAGTTTTGCACAGATACAAAATTCTATTGTTAATAAACTGTTCAAACTTGATGATGATGTAACGGTTTATCCCGGTCATGATGCTAAAACGACAATAGGTTATGAGAAAAAATACAATATGCCTTTCGGCTCTCAAAACTAGACGAAATTAAGGAGTATGAAAGATGGAAAGCAAGCAGGAAAGAAAGCAGGCAAAAATATTAGGATGTCCGGTAGATTTGTTGGATTTTGACGGGGCGCTTAACCTTACTTATAAAAATGTTGAAGAAAAAGCCGGGATGCAGATAGTTACTATAAATCCTGAGATGACGGAAATCGCACGAAAAAATGCAGAATTTCATAATATACTTAACAATGCTGATTTAGTCATCCCCGACGGAGTAGGAATTAAAATTGCTCTCAAAATAAAGGGGATAAACCGGCAGAATATACCCGGGATTGAATTTTCTAAAAAACTTATTGAATATTGTGCTCAAAACGGATATTCAATAGCTCTTTTGGGTGCGAAAGAAGAAATTCTTCAAAAAGCAAAAGAAAATCTTATAAAAGAGTTTGAAAATCTTAACATTTGTTATGCGAGAAACGGTTATTTTACGGAATCGGAAGAGGATAAGATAAAATCAGAAATGCAAGAAGCGAACCCATGTGTGGCTTTTTTTGCACTCGGTGCGCCCAAGCAGGAAATATTAATTTCAAAATTTAAAAAAGACATGCCGTCAACTGTGTTTATAGGTGTCGGCGGAAGTTTTGACGTATGGTCAGGCGTTGTACAAAGAGCCCCTGAACTGTACCAAAAGCTTGGTCTTGAATGGCTGTACAGAACAATCAAAGAACCGAAACGGTTCAAGCGAATCTTTCCTGCTTTGCCAATGTTCCTGATTAGGGTTATAATAGAATCAGTCTTTCATAAAAAGGGTTAAAAATGAACAAACAACTTTCACCTGCTCAGGTCGATGAATTAAAAAAACTGTGTCTGCAAATGCGAATAGATATAGTAAAAATGATTCATGCCGCAAAGTCGGGTCATCCGGGAGGAAACCTCAGTGCTGTTGAGATAATGGCAGTGTTGTATAAACACTGTATGAAACACAGCCCCTTGTGGGATAAAGCTCCTGATTTTGAGCAAAGAGACAGATTTGTTCTTTCAAAAGGCCATGCCTCGGCAGCATTGTATTCTATATTAGCTCATTGCGGTTATTTGCCGGAAGAAGAACTGATGACTTTCAGAAAGCTCGGTACAAGACTGCAAGGCCATCCTTCCTGCCTTCATCTGCCGGGAATAGAAGTTTCTACAGGTTCTCTGGGACAGGGGATTTCAATAGCCTGCGGTATTGCAATGGGATTGAAACTCGATAAAAATCCTGCATCTGTATATGTTTATATGGGGGACGGTGAACTGCAGGAAGGCAGTGTATGGGAAGCATTTATGAATGCTGCTCACAGAAAACTGAATAATATGATTGTTTTCATTGACAGAAATAAACTCCAGATTGACGGCTGCACTGATGATGTAATGTCTGTTGAGCCGTTAAATGAGAAGATGGAGGCGTTTGGCTGGAATGTTATAGAAATAGACGGCCATAATGTTGAAGAAATATATGAGGCTGTTATGTCAGCAAAAACTATGGATACTCCTACGGCTGTTATTGCTGATACAATAAAGGGTAAAGGTGTGTCTTATATGGAAAATAACGTTGGCTGGCACGGAAAAGCTCCTAATGATGAAGAATTCCAAAAAGCCATGAGTGAATTAAATTCTTGTAAACAGTAAGTTATATAATAAGGAATAAAAATGTTGAAAATATTAAGCGGCAAAGACAGAGAGAAAAAATCCATACGTTCGGAGTATGGAAAAACTCTTGTTGAGCTTGGCAGGGCGGATGAGAATATAGTGGTTCTTGACGCAGATTTGTCCTGTTCCACGCAGACAGCTATGTTTGCAAAAGAATTTCCGGAACGTTTTTTCAACATGGGAATAGCGGAACAAAATATGATGACAACAGCAGCAGGTCTGTCAACAGTCGGAAAAATTCCGTTTGTATCGACTTTTGCAATGTTTGCAACGGGAAGAGCCTGGGAGCAAATCAGAAATTCTATTTGCTATCCGAAATTTAATGTGAAGATTGTTGCCACTCACGGAGGAATTACAGTCGGAGAAGACGGCGCAAGCCATCAGGCTCTTGAAGATATTGCCATAATGAGAAATATTCCAAACATGATGGTGATAGTTCCCGCTGACTGTACGGAAACACGAGAGGTAATTAAATTTGCGGCAAAATATAAGGGCCCTGTTTATATAAGACTTGCCAGAACAAATGTTGTGAATATATTTGATGAACAGACATTTGAATTTAGTCCTTTTAAAGCACATGTTGTAAGAGAAGGCAGTGATTTAACAATAATTACAAACGGAGAAACATTATCTGAAACTCTTGATTGTGCGGAAATTTTAGAACAAAATGGAATTAAAGCAGAAATTATTCATATGCCGGTGGTAAAACCGGTGGATGTTGAGACAATAGTCCGGTCTGCTCAAAAAACTAAAAATGTCATAACTGTTGAAAACCATTCGATAATAGGCGGAATAGGCTCTGCCGTGTGTGAAACATTGGGTGAACACTGTCCGGTCAAAGTTAAAAGAATAGGGATTAATGATGAATTCGGGCAAAGCGGAGAGCAAAGAGAACTGATGAAATTCTACGGAATGACATTTGACAGGCTCGCAGAGCGCATTATTAACTACATGAAAAAATAGGAACTTTATATGATACAACTTCGGGGAGTTACTAAAAAATATAAAAATAATTACGCATTAAAAAATGTCAATCTTGATATTCTTTCAGGTGAATTCGTGTTTGTAACCGGCGCCTCCGGTGCAGGAAAGTCAACACTTTTAAAACTTTTATACAAAGAAGAAACGCCTACGGCAGGCAGCGTGATGATAGGCGGAATAAATATTGCAAACCTTCCGTCGGAAAAAGTTCCAAATCTCAGACGCTGTATGGGAATAGTTTTTCAGGATTATAAACTTTTGCAAAATCAGAGCGTTTATGATAATTGTGCATATGTAATAAGAACACTCGGAATGAGTTCAAAAGAAATCGAAGCAAGAGTCGCAGGTGCGCTGAAAGTCGTTGGTTTGATAGACAAAATGAAATTTAAGCCGTCGGAACTTTCTGGCGGTGAACAGCAAAGAGTGAGCATTGCACGTGCAATAGTAAACGGCCCTCCGCTTTTGATTGCGGATGAACCGACCGGCAACCTCGATCCAAAAAATTCTATGGAAATTATGCAGATTCTTGAACAGATTAACCAGAAAGGAATTACTGTGCTGGTGTCTACTCACGATCATGCAATGGTGGATTATTTCAGAAAGCGTGTATTAACGCTTGAAGGCGGCCAGATTATAAGAGATGTGCAGGCAGGTACTTATGAATGATACAAAAGATAATATAAAAAAGACTGTAAAGTCCCATATACCAAAAGACTGGCTCAGAGAATTAAGACTGATTTATCGTATCGGGCTGGAAACTATTAACGGGATAAAAAGAACCGGCTGGATAAATCTTGCTATTATTACCACAATGGCTGCTATATTATCAATTTTTGGCGCATTGTTCAGAACGACGCTTTCATTGTCTTCTTTTGTGTCACAACTGGGAAATGTGCTCGAAATTTCCGTTTATCTGAAACCGAGTGCCGAGCCGAATAAAGTTGCGGACAGCATACGACAAATTGAACATGTTGAGCGGGTGAAAATCATTCCTAAAGAACATTCCTGGGATGAGTTAAAAAGAGAAATTGATGTGCCCGATATGAACAATCCGCTGCCGGATACATTGCATGTTAAAGTTGACAAGCCTGAAAATATAAATACAGTATTTAAAGAAATTAAAACTTACAAAACTGTTGAAGATATGAATTATGCTCAGGATTTGGCAAAGAAAATGCAGATGTTTAATAACGTAGTACATACGATAACACTGCTTGTTGTTATACTTGTGGCTATTTTGACAATAACTATTATAAATAATACAATTCAATTGGTAATACAATCCAGAAAAGAGGAGATTGAAATTATGCGGTTGATGGGAGTCAGCAACTGGTATATAAAGATTCCTCTGATATTACAGGGCGCTATATACGGATTTTTGGGTGCATTAATTGCGCTGATTCCGATAAATGCAACTCACAACGGATTGTTAAAAGTACATGAGTTTTTTGTAGTCCCCTCACCGGTACTTGCCAATAACGTTGTAATACTGGTACTTTTTATTATTGCGATTGGCTTTGGAGCCGGAGGAAGCTTCCTGTCAATCAAAAAACACCTGCAGGTATAAAATTATGGGAAAAACACCTCTGGAAATTATTCAGACACTAAAAGACGTTCCGGCAATGCCGAATGTTATTATTAAAGCTTTAAATATAATCAAAGACGATACAGCCGGCTCAAAGGAGCTTTCGGAAATAATGTCATATGATCAGGCTCTCACGGCACAGGTGTTAAAGCTTGTAAATTCAGCATATTATGGTTTTGCACAAGAAATTACATCAATAAAAAATGCGATAGCACTGCTTGGCATGACGCAGACAAAAAATATAGTAATAGCCGTGGCCTTGAAGCCGATGCTCACATCACAATGCGGACGTGATATGTGGAAACATTCAATCAAAGCTGCAATAGCCTGTGAACATATAGCGAAATGTACAGATACGATTGATCCGGCAGATGCTTTCACTATAGGCTTTTTGCATGATATAGGAAAAGTTATACTGAATCTTTCAAGCAATGAAAAATATCAGAATGTAATTAATAGGGTAAAAGACGGTGCAGATGTGCTGCTGGCTGAAGAAGAGCTTTTTGGTATAAACCATGCGGAAGCCGGATTTTTGCTTGTAAAAAAATGGCGTTTACCGGTGCTGCTTGCGAACTGTATAAAATACCACCATCATCCTTTGGCTTCATCAATGCCAAAAGCCAGCTGTTTGATTTATATTGCAAACCAGATTTGCCAGCCAAATGAAGACAATATTGACAAACGTGTACTTGAAGAATTCAACATAGACATGGGAACCGTTGCCCAGTTCAAAGGCGAAGTAACTGAGCTGATGGAATCATTGCTTATAACGCTTGATGAGAAAGCTTAGTATCCGTTTTCAATCCAGGGACGCTCACGAAATTTTGCTCCGAGCGTTTCAATCATGTTTTTGCATCTTTCTTTGTCTACTTTGTAGTTTTTATATCCTGTGACAATAGTTGCATACGTTTCGATTCCGTTTTCAACACAGTCAACAATAAAATCCTGCATATATTGATAAGCATTTCTCAATTTTGGCTGTGAAATATCATTATATAAATCTTCTGTTTCCGCATTAAAACTGACTGAAACAGCATCAATAATCCCAACCAGCTCGGGAACTATATTTCTCTTGTGAATGAGACTGCCCTGTCCGTTCGTATTTATTCTGGTTTTGATGCGGGGATATTTTTCTTTGATGAACTTGGCAATTTCTTTGAGTTCTTCAAGTTTGATGATGGGTTCGCCGTAACCACAGAACACTATTTCATGATAATTTTCCGGCTTAAATTCAATAAGCTGTCTTTTTACTTCTTCCGTATCCAGTTTTTCACTGTCTAAACGTAAATCGGCACCGACGACATCATCTTTTATTTCTCTGATACAAAAAACACAGTTGTTTGTGCAAAGATTAGTCAGATTTATGTAGATTTTACCGTCCAGCAGGTAGACATAATTATTTTTATGCATAAGTGTAATCCCTTCAAATTATAAACTTTTATCTAATAATATATCAGAAAGACAGAATTGAAACTTTTTTGTAAATTCATTTGCCGGCGGCTTAAGAGCATATCTTATATTTCCGGGGGTATACCAGTCCAGATGGCGGATTGGGGCGTAATCATCAAAATTTTGGATATTTGCTTCAAGTATAAAATTATCAATGAGCATTCTTGTCTGAGGGGGTGTCTTTCTGTGAACGGCAATTTTATCGAGCAGCTCGTTCAGTCTGAAATATTTTATTTTTTTTGAGTTTAATCCGACTTCCTTATGAGAGAGAACCTTTTTGGCGGTATTCAGGGTTGTACCGCTTATACAAAAATCAGCAACGATAAATGTTTTTTTCTCTTTTTTTAAAGAAGCAGGTGTTCCGAATATTTCGTATAAATATTTTTTGTACTCATCAAAACCGTTTGAATGAACCATTTTTTCCGCAGCGTTGTTGTTTGCAAGGCTGAGATTTGAAAGCGGAAGAGATTTTGCTTCCTGTCCCATAAAGTTTAAACACTGGGCAACGGAAGCAAAAGAACGTCCTACGGAAACAAATACATAATTCTCTTTTCCGAAAGCATTATCAAAATAATTTTTCAATAATTTGGAAACTTCGACAGTTAATTCTGCTCTGTATGCCATGTCATCAGGGATTTCCGAACGCAGTGCTTTTATTTCTTCATCGGAAAAAGTTTTGTATCTGGCGGGTGTAATTTCATCAACCGATGTTAAAATTTGTCTGCATAAGTATCGGGTATTTTGGTTAAACGGCTGTGAAAGTATTTTTTCACTATAACTTTGCCTTTGAAAAGTGTCTGTCATCATTATCTGCAAAAAATCAGTCGAATCGTTTTTTCGTTGAGCTGATTGATTTAGGCAGGAAGGCAGTATTTTTGTTTTTACGTAGTTTGTGAATTTTGATATAGAGGGTATTTTCATGTTGAACCTAAAATGCGGCATAGAATTTATAGAAAAATTTATGCCCTATATTATTCAAAAAATTTTAAAATTTTAAAGATATCAGCTAAAGTAAAACCGTAAATTTTTAAAATTGCGTATTTAATTGTATCGCACATAATATTTTTTTCAACAAATTTGTACAAAATTTTTGTTCGAGAGATAATAATAGTGATTGGATTGAGTTAAATTTTTGTTAAATCGTGAAATTTATGGAAAAATTTAAATATCAAAAAGGAAAGGTCTAAAAGAAAGGTGAAAAAATGCTTAAAGAACAATTAGACAAAATTATGCGTCCTAAAGCAATTGCTGTTGTAGGTGCATCAACAAAAGACCATACTATCGGTTCTGATATTATGAAACGATTAAAAGAATATAAGTTTGCCGGCGATATTTATCCCGTTAACCCTAAAGGCGGAGTAATCGAAGGTTTTAAAGCATATACTAATGTTAAAGAAATTCCCGGAAATGTCGATTTGGCGATTATCGTTATTGCACAAAAATTTGTATTACAAGCAATCGATGACTGCCACGAAAAAGGCATCAAAGGTATCTGCATAATTTCAGCAGGCTTTAAAGAAGCAGGAGCTGAAGGAGCGGAAGCGGAAAAACAACTCGTTGCGAAATTAAAAGAATACGGAATGAGATGTGTAGGCCCTAACTGTCTTGGTGTTGTAAACACTGCACCCGACATCAGAATGGACGGATGCTTTGCCGAATCACTCCCCGAAAGAGGAAATATCGGTTTCGTATCACAATCCGGAGCATTGGGCGGGGGTATTTTAAATATATTAAAAGACCTGAATCTTGGCTTTGCCCAATTCATTTCTATCGGAAACCAGGCTGATATTAATGCGGAAACTGCTATGGAATACTGGGAAAATGAAGATGATGTACAACAAATTCTCTTGTACATGGAATCAATCCAAAATCCTGCTAACTTTAGAAAACTTGCGTCAAGAATAACAAAGAAAAAACCGGTGCTGGCACTTAAAGCAGGCCGCTCTGCAGCAGGCGCATCCGCAGCTTCTTCACACACAGGTTCACTTGCCGGAGCAGATAAAGCTGCTAATGCTCTTTTGATGCAGTCAGGCGTTATCAGAGAATATTCATTGAAAAATCTGTTCTCTACTGCGAAAGTTTTCGCTACATCTCCGATTCCGAAAGGCGACAGGGTCGCTATTATAACAAACTCCGGCGGCCCCGGCATCATGGCTACCGATGCAGTTTGTGAATACGGATTGCAAATGGCGAAAATTTCTGATGCAACAAAAGAAAAATTGAGAAGTTTTCTGCCGGCTGCTGCCAGTGTTAAAAACCCTATCGATATGATTGCCTCCGCACCTATCGAACATTATAAACAAACACTGGAAACAGTTATTGCCGATGAAAATGTTGATATGATTGCGGTTATTTACTTACCGTTCTTGGGCTTGAAGGATATTGATGTTGCACAGGCATTGATGGAAATAAAAGCTAAAAATCCTGAAAAACCGATTATCGGCGTATTTATGACAAAGAATGAGTTTTTCACAAAACTTTCAAATATGGATGTTAATATGCCGTTCTTTATGTATGCGGAAGAAGCTGCTGACGGATTTAACAGACTCAATCAGCAAAGACTCTGGATGCAAAGACCGGAAGGTAAAATGCCTGTTTATGATGTAGATAAGGCAAAAGCAGAAAAAATTATTAAAGGAGCAGTTGCTGACGGACGTGCACAGCTGACTACTTTAGAATCTATTGATGTTCTCGATGCTTACGGTATCAGAGCTTGCAAATACGGTCTGGCTACAAATGAAGAAGAAGTCGCTAACCTCGGTAATTCTATCGGATACCCTGTTGTTATGAAAATGACATCAAAAACTACTTCGCACAAAACAGACGTAGGCGGTGTAAGAGTAAATATTCAGTCAGAAGAACAACTCAGAGAAGAATACAGAGATCTTATCGCCAAGTTAACTGAAAAAGGATTGATTGACGGACTTGAAGGCGTTATTATTCAGGAAATGGTTAAAGGCAACCGTGAAATGGTTTGCGGTATCGCTACCGACCCTCAATACGGCCCGATGATGATGTTCGGACTCGGCGGTGTATTTATTGAAACAATGAAAGATGTAACATTCAGAATTGCTCCGTTGACAGATGTTGACGCTGATGAAATGATTAAATCAGTAAAAGCATATGAACTGTTAAAAGGTGCAAGAGGTACAAAACCGGCTCAAATGGAACAAATACAGGAAACTCTGCTGAGACTGTCTCAACTTGTTAATGATTTTAAATTTATTGACGAATTAGACATAAATCCGCTCCTTATATCTGAAAAAACAGGTGAAGGTATTGCAGTAGACGGACGTATTAAAGTTCGTGTTGAAGAAGTGAAAGAATACTTCGGATGCGGCTCTGAATGCTGTTCTTGCGGTAAATAATCTTATTTAGATTTAAGAAGATAAAAAAGGAAGCCTGATTTTCAGGCTTCTTTTTTTAGAACAAATAGTTTTAATATGTGTTATTTTATTTCAGAGACAGCTTTTATTACTCTTTGCACGGCTTCATCGGGAGTAATTTTTTCAACTTCGCCGGTTTCACGTGTTTTAAATTCAACCAGACCTTCTTCAACGGTTTTACCGGCTGTAATTCTGAACGGAAATCCGATGAGTTCCGAGTCTTTGAACTTTACACCGGCACGCTCGTCACGGTCGTCGAGAACAGCTTCAACACCGTTTTTAAGCAGTTGTTGATATATTTCATCAGCTAAAGAAACCTGTTTTTCATCATTAACATTGACCGGAACAACAATTACATGGTAAGGAGCAATCGCAATCGGCCATTTGATTCCGTATTCATCATGATGTCTTTCGACGGCAGCAGCAGCAGTTCTTGATATACCGATGCCGTAGCATCCCATAATAAACGGTTTTTCTTTTCCGTTTTCATCAACATAAACAGCATGCATTTTTTCAGAATATTTTGTACCGAGCTGGAAAATATTTCCCACTTCAATACCCTTTGTGACAAAAAGCGGTTCACCGCAGTCCGGGCAAAATTCTCCCTTTTCAACAAGACGTATATCTGCAAATTTAGGCTCATCTACATCTTTGCCCCAGTTGACTCCGACATAGTGTTTATCATTTTCATTTGCACCGATTACAAAATTCTTTAACTCTTTAACTGTTAAATCTGCAACAACAGGTATATCTTTAATATTTTTAGGCCCGATGAATCCCTTTCCGGCTCCGAAAATTTCTTCAAGCTCGGCGGGTGAAGCGCTGCGAATTTCGATTGCACCTATTGCATTTGC
>CASDVD010000002.1 GCA_949284155.1 uncultured bacterium
GTCTGAATGAAGGCATTGAAATCCGACCACTGCCGGAAATGACGCTTGATAAGTCGTTGCCGGAAAGAGGCTGGCGCAAACTGACAGTTTTTCAGGAAAAACTTGCTGACCTGGAAGGACAAGCTTTGTTTTTAGACCTTGATGTAGTTATAACAGGAAATATTGATTCTTTCTTTGAAGAAGAAGGCGAATTTTTAATAATCAAAGACTGGGATTTTCCTAATGACATAATAGGAAACTCTTCCGTATTCAGATTTGACATAGGCAAATATCCTGATGTATTGTCAAATTTTATTGAAAATGGAGAGAAAGTGCGTTCCGAACACAGAAATGAACAAGCATATCTGTCGCACTTTATCCATAAAAAAGGCATTTTAAAGTATTGGAATCCAAAATGGTGCGTAAGCTTTAAGAGAAATTGTCTGAGACCTTTCCCGCTAAACTATTTTATGGCACCCAAATTTCCCCAAGAAGCAAAAATTATTATATTTCATGGAAGACCGACACCGGAACAGGCACTCAAAGGTTACTGGGGCAAGCTGGGCTTCAGGTATGTAAAACCGACAAAGTGGATAAGCAGGTATTGGAATAATAAATAAAATATACTATAATACCTAATGAATTATTAGAAAAATAGAGGTGGTAAAATGAAAAAGATAATTTCCTGTATTCTTCTCTCATCATTATTAACAATGAATACACCCGCAATATTTGCAAAAGATATCGATAAAAATACGCAAACAACTGTTCAGACAACCGCTGTTGAAAACAATAAAAGCCTTGAAGCTCAATGTGAAACACAAGCACAGGTCGAACATCTTGCTAAACAAAAAAATAAATATCTGGATACTGTAAAAATTGTTGACGGTAAGGCCATTATCACACAGGGAAATGTAATTAAAATAAAATTTGCACAGGCTTTTAACTCAAAAACAGCTAAAGTCGGAGATGAAGTAGTTTTTATTTTTGAAAAAGACTTACTGACAAAAGAAGGAACAAAATTATTCCCGGCCGGAACAAAACTAATCGGAAAAGTTCAATGCGTTGAACCACCAAAATGGTGGAATAAAAATGCTCAAGTAATGCTCAGCTTAGGAGACATAATCCTCCCTAACGGTGCAGGAGGAAAACTCAGTGCACGAGTCTATTCAAAAGATTCAACTCTGAAAAAGAGCGGATGGGCGACATTCGGTAAAGTTGCAGGCTATACAGTAGGTTTATTTGGTGTTGGCGCAGGCATAGGTGCAGCAATCGGAGCAGCAGCAGATGCTGTCGGAGTAGGCTGTTTGGCAATTGGTATGCCTGTTGGTGCAGGTGTAGGGCTAATACTCGGTACTGTAACACCGGGTCAACATTATAAAGCCAAACCCGGCAAGACAATCAAAATACAATTAACACAAGATTTAGAAATATCATTGGATCAAATTCACTAAAAAAAAACGGATTTTTTAAATCCGTTTTTTTTTACATTAAATATATGATGAAAAAACAATAAAAAAATCGCATCATAATAATTAATGAGAGGAAGAGGTTACATATGATACAAAGTATCGAAAATTATCTGGATACATCACTTATCAGCTCTTTGTATTTGAATAATACAAATTCTGCATCACAAAATCAAAATATTTCAGCAGAAGATTTTGATGAGATATTGAATCAGACAAACAATGCTTCAGAAAAAACCGAAGCAGGACAAAAGGCTGATGACTCAGCTGTACAAACATCGGCAATTGAGCAAACTCAAACATCAAATGATTCATCTGACAGCGAAAAAAATTCAATGGATTTAAATGGCGACGGAAAAGTTACTATTGATGAAATAATGAAATATGTTCAAAAAAAGATTAGTGAGAATGTAGAAGAACAGATAAAATCCGCAGTCGATTATTTTACCGGCTCCGATGAAAAGACAGGATTAAGCCTTCAAAATTTCAACCTAAAAAATGCAGTAAATGCCTATCAAGCAGGACAAAATATAATTTCCGCAGTATTCAAATAAAAACAAATCTATAGTTCTATTTGCTCATTAATTTAGATTTTTCAGCTGTTTTTTGAACAGTTTCAAAAAGGATTTGAGAAATATTGCTTTCAGATAGCACTTTATTGCCTTCCGCAGTGGTTCCGCCCGGAGTTGTTACAGCTTTAATTAATTCATCAGGAGAAGAGCCGGTTTCCAGTATCATTTTAGCAGCACCCAATGCAGTCTGCGCAGAAAGCATCAATGCTGATTGATAATCCAATCCCAATTTTTCACCTGCTCTGGCGATTTGTTCAATTATATAATAATAAAAAGCCGGCCCTGAACCGGAAACGCCGGTAACAGCATCAATATCTTTTTCTTCACATATAATTATTTTACCAATCCGTGAAAATATCTCTTTAAC
>CASDVD010000003.1 GCA_949284155.1 uncultured bacterium
CTAAACATGGTATTATTTATAAGTTGAGTTATCCGAGTCGGGTAGCAATTTTTGATATCCCCGAGCCTTATATCTTTAAAGTGAAGAAAAGGAAGCAATTATGAAAGTTAATTCCCCGATTAATAATAATATCAATTATAATGAAAACAGAAGTTCTGACGCAGTATACACAGGTATAGCCGGTGCACTTATGGGCGGTTCTGCCGGTGCATTATACGGAGTCTCTAAAAAACCCGATTTTGACCAATTTTCTAAAACAGCATATAAATTATTAGAAAATGCAGCTAAGAATGAACAAAAACAACTCCGCAAAATTGCAAAAAGATTATCCAATGACCCCAAATACGAATTATCAAAAGAACAAACAGCTCTTTTGGAAAAATTTCAGCTGACCGGAAAATCACCCAAAGATATTTCACTCGCTGCAAGCAAAATAGGCAGAGAACATAATCTTGAGGCAATAACAGAGCGTGTTCAAAAGACAATCGATAAAATCAAATTACATATCCAAAATATAAATGAAATAAAAATCGCAAAGGACAAAAATACTCCTGCAGTAAAAGAAAGAGTTAATAACTATATAAAAGAAAACGCAGCAGAATTTTTCCAAGAAGGAACTTTCAAAAACAAAAAAGATGCTGTTTCTTTCTTCAATAAAAAACTTAAATCTCTTAAAGAATTCCAGAACAAAGTTGATGTTCTTGCAAAAAATCAAATTCAAAATGCAATAGATTTTGCAAATGGTTTGAGCGATATATTTTCTGCAAAACAAAATGAAATAAAAGACAGTATTATTACCGCATATAAAAATCACAAATCTACAAAATATATGATTTTAGGCGGTTTGGTTGCCGGTATTGCAGCCGGTTTAACCGCTTTTACCCAAAAAGAAAAAGTCAAAGAGGTCTATGTACCGGTAAAAGAAGAATTACCCCATAAAACCGGCAAATCCGTTCCTGAACAAGCAGCGGAAGAGATTAGTAAGGAAGTAGACACAGAAAAAGAAATTGACGATTAATTTCGTCTGAAAATTTAAGAAGACCCGCTAAAAAATAAAAGCGGGTCTTTTGTTTTTTATCAATTAATTATTATTAACACTAAAAACTTATAAATAATTTTTATTACCTTTTATCCTTCTTCTATACTTGCAGTTTAACTAATCAAGATGTCGCTTTAATGTATTAACAAACAAAATTAAACTGTTAAAAAACACTGATAAAGCCCTAAAAAGGAGAAAAGACAGATGCCTCATTTTGAAGACAGCTGCAATGTGAAACATTGCGACAGAAAACTCACAAAAGCAGAAGTAATTCGTGCAATCAGATTCAACATAGCTGCAGAATATGAAGCGGCGCAATTATATGAGCAGCTTGCTGAATCTACGGATGACGAACTTGTTAAAAAGGTAGTTCTCGATATAACGGATGAAGAAAGAGTTCATGCAGGAGAACTGTTGAAACTGCTTGTTACTGTTTGCCCTGATGAAGCAAAGCACTATGCCTCCGGAGCAAAAGAAGTAGAAGAAATGACGGAATAAAAATAATAAGGAGAATAAAATGAGTATAGTAGCCAAAACACAAGAAAATTTGAATATGTGCAAATGCATGAGCTGTCCGTCTTATACGACGTCTTGCAAAATTAAAGAAATGCCGCATAACATACTTGAAGAACTCAAAGGAATAGAAAATGCAAAAGATTTAGAAAATCTTTTTTGCGCATACACAAAAAGCCGCTGCATAGATGATGATAAAGGATGCCTTTGTTCACAATGCGAAGTCCATGACAAATACGATTTGGAAGATGGACATTATTGCCTGAGTGACGGCGGATACTAAATATAGAAAAGGCTGATTTTCATCAGCCTTTTTGGTTTACAATATTATTTATAGTGTAATCTTTTTTATCAACCTTAAATTTTGGTACATAATCTTTTAATACCATCATCTTATTAATTTCATTGCTCAAACCTGCAAAAGAAAGCGCAATTTGAGACGGTTTGAGGCTATTTCTGTCATAAATAAATCCAATAACAGTATCCAATATTTCTAAGAGCATTTTTTTATTTATATGTGCATAGTCATAATCTTCAAAAACTTCCATCAAAAACGGATACGCATCTTTTGCACCTTCCGAGTTGATTTCATCTATTTTAGCTTTTATCTCAAAATCATTAACATCAGCAAATGATATTTTCAGAAAATAAACGGAATATTTATAAAGATTTCTTAAAACCAGCTCTTTTGATTGAAATTTTGATGCACCGGTATAAAATTTAACGAAATCATTCATCAGCTCGTCCCGTTTCGGGATTATCCCATTATTTTGGATAGTAAGAAAATCGACAAAGAACTGTTCCATCAAATCAACACGTTCAAGCTTTAAAAAATTATTCTCCAGCTCAATCCAATAATTATTGTATGCTTCAAGCAGCTTAACATTACCGCTGTTTTTTAAATCAGCAAATACAAACTTTCTTATTTTTGTCAATTCTGTTAAACAATTTTCCTGCATAGCTAAATTTTAGATGACATATACAGAAAATACAACCATATTAAAAATTATTCACAATAAACTAATATGACGGTCTTGAAAAATAATTCAGCCTTGTCAAAGGCCAGAACAGGAAGACAGCACGGCCAATCATTCTTTCCTTTGGCAAGAGTCCCCAAAAACGTGAGTCTTGAGAATTACCACGGTTATCTCCCATCATAAAATAGTGTCCTTCCGGAATTTCAATCGGGCCGCAAAACATATCCTCAGAACAAGCAATATAATCTTCTTCACTTAAGATATACGGTTCTTCCAGCTGTTTGCCGTTTATAAATACATGATAATATCCATCCGTACCGGTTTTGACTTCCAGTTTATCACCCGGCATACCTATAACCCTTTTTATATAAGCAATATCTTTGCAAAAGAAACCGGTAAGCCGTGCAAAAATTGCAGCAGGATCGGTTTTTATCTCTTCAAAAGGCGGATAGAATACCATTATGTCGCCACGCTTCGGTTGCGCATAAAATCTCGAAAATCTTTCAACAAAAATCCTATCACCTTCAAGCAAAGTCGGATGCATTGACGCCGAGGGTATCCATCTTATTTCACCTACGAAAAATCTGATAATAATTACCATTACGACAACAAAAACAATGGTCTCTATTGTTTCTTTTAGGACTGATTTTATTTTTTCTTTGTCTAATTTTAAATTCAATTTCACTCTTCTATCCTTCAATATACAGCCTGCAAATTTCAATTAATGCCCGTTTATATTGATTATCTTCAAGATACTCAAGATTTTCAATAGCCTTTTTGATATATACACCAATTAATTCTTTTGTTCTGCTGACAGAACATGTTTTTTTTAAATCATTCAATGCTTCTTCAATATTATCAATAGCAGTTAACCCTCTTTCCTCCATATAAAAAATCCATGGCGCAGTATAAATACCATTGTTAATATCTTCCTCAAATTTCAAACTTGATGAAAAAATATCAGCCAAATCATTATGAATCTGAAAAGCAATCCCAAAATTCAAAGCAAACTGTTCCGTGTCGGCAATCGCATCATCACGTTTACCGAGCACACACGCACTGCACAATCCGGCTTTGAACAATTCTGCAGTTTTATTTTTTGATTTTTCAATATAAGAATCAATGCTAATCAATTCTTTACGATTAAAATACTGTTCAATTTCACCATTAATCAATTTCTCAATTGCACCGGAATGAATCTGTATAATATGCTCATTGTTAAATGAAGATAATGCACCCAACGCCATAGAAAGGAGATAATCACCCGCAAGTACTGCAAGCCTGCTGTCATATTTGTATGACAATGTTTCTTTCCCCCTGCGTGTTTTTGAAGAATCAATTATATCATCATGGATTAATGTAGCGTTGTGTATCATCTCATCCGCAAATGCCAGTCTAAACTGAGATTCTTCAACCGCAATATTCATTG
The DNA here is from genome assembly GCA_949284155.1 of uncultured bacterium. Lineage (GTDB taxonomy): Bacteria > Cyanobacteriota > Vampirovibrionia > Gastranaerophilales > Gastranaerophilaceae > Spyradomonas. Next base: position 3,959 of record CASDVD010000003.1, read on the forward strand.
CACGGCTTAACAGGAAAATTAATACAGGCCTTAAAAGTTTGCCCTTAGCGGAAAAATACTCGAATAAAACAGGATTTATTCTGCTTTTGTGGCTGTTAAATCTTTCACTGAAACGGCACTCAAACTCTTTCAGCTCAATCTCTATTATCTTGATTATATTTTTATATTTCAGGGTAAAATCCAAACCGACCCCTTATTAACTATTTTACTGCACTCAGTCTTTCTCTGAAGTATTCAATTGTCTTTAAAATTCCTTCTTTGAGTTCTGTTTTAGGCTGCCAGCCCAGCTTTTCTTTAGCCAGAGTCAAATCAGGTCTTCTTTGAGTTGGATCATCAGAAGGTAAAGGTTTATATACAATTTTAGATTTTGTTCCTGTCAATTCTACTATAACATTCGCAAAATCAGAAATAGGCCGTTCAGCATTATTACCTAAATTGACAGGCCCGTTGAATCCCTCACAATTCATCATCCTGACAATACCGTCGACCAAATCGTCAACATAGCAGAAAGAACGTGTCTGCGAGCCGTCTCCGTAGATTGTTATATCTTCGCCTTTAAGAGCCTGAACAATAAAATTAGAAACGACTCGCCCGTCATTTTCCGCCATTTTGGGCCCATATGTATTAAAAATCCTGATAATTCGTATGTCCGTATTATACTGACGATGATAATCACACATAAGCGTTTCTGCGGCACGTTTGCCTTCATCGTAACAGCTTCTTATCCCGTTAGGATTTACATTTCCCCAATAAGTTTCAACCTGCGGATGAACTTTCGGATCCCCGTAGACCTCTGAAGTAGAAGCTTGCAAAATTCTGGCATTATTATGTCTTGCCAGCTCCAGCATGTTCAAGATACCGAGTACTGAGGTTTTGAAAGTTTTTACAGAATCATACTGATAGTGCACCGGACTTGCAGGACATGCAAAATTATAAATCCTATCAACTTTCACATCGTAAAAATCTACTATATCATGCTCAACAAGCTCGAAATTCGGATTTGGTATCAAATGTTTTACGTTTTCTATTGAGCCAGTAAAAAAGTTGTCAAGGCATATTACCCTGTTTCCCTCATTTAGCAGCTTTTCGCATAAATGACTTCCGATAAATCCGGCTCCGCCCGTTACCAATATTTTTTCCATTTTACTACCTATTTCTTTCCTATACAGAAATATTCGATTCCGTATTCTTTCATTAATTTTGGACTGTATTGATTTCTTCCGTCAAAAATAATCGGCATTTTCAGCTCATTTTTTATAACGGAGAAATCCGGATTTCTAAATTCATTCCATTCTGTAGCCAGAATTAAAGCATCAGCCCCCTTTAAAGCATCGTAAGAAGAATCAACATATTCAATTTTATCGCCGAATATACCCTTCGCAGTATCCATCGCTTTAGGGTCAAAGGCCTTAATTTTTGCACCGTGTTTTAACAGTTCATTAATAATAGAAATAGACGGTGCCTCTCTCATATCATTTGTATTTGGCTTAAATGCCAACCCCCATAAGGCAAATGTCTTTCCCTTAATTTCGCTGTTATAGCGTTTTAAAATTTTATTTATAAAAATATAACGCTGGCGCAAATTAATATTGTCAGTTGCGCCGAGCATTTCGCATGTATACCCGTTATCTTTTGCAAGAGAAACCAGTGCTCTCACATCTTTAGGAAAACAAGAACCGCCATAGCCTAACCCGGGGAACAAAAACTGATTTCCGATTCTCCTATCGGAACACATCCCTTTTCTGACCATCTCAGCGTTAGCTCCTACACATTCGCATATATTTGCAATCTCATTTGCATAAGAAATTTTTACAGCCAAAAATGCATTAGAAGCATATTTTGTCATTTCCGCAGATTTTACATCCATAATGATTATAGGATTTCCTGTTCTGACGAAAGGAGAATATATCTCTTGCATTATTTCAGTGGAACGTTCATTGTCAGAACCGATAACGACTCTGTCAGGCTTGAGAAAATCGTCAACAGCTGAACCCTGTTTCAAAAATTCAGGATTAGACACAACATCAAATTCACAAGATGTATTTTCTTTCAAAATTTCCGCAATCTTATCGCAAGTTCCAACAGGAACTGTAGACTTGTTAACAACTACCTTATATCCGTCCATTGCCTCTGCAATACTTTTTGCAACCGCAAAAACAGCACTCAAATCAGCAGAACCATCTTCTTCCTGAGGTGTTCCGACAGCAATAAAACAAACTTTGCTCGCTCTGACAGATGCAGCCAAATCATTGGAAAATTTGAGTCTTTTTTCTTTCACATTTTCCTTGATTAAATTTTCCAGTCCCGGTTCATAAATCGGTATAATACCTTTTTCGAGTTTCCCTAATTTTTCTGTATCTTTATCAACACAAATTACGTCATTTCCCATAGATGCAAGGCAAGTACCGGCAACTAAACCGACATATCCCGTACCAATTACGCAAAGTTTCATCTATTAACTCCCTCATTACTTTTTCTGATTCTTCAATTCTAACACAATCACCATATAAAAAATAAAATAAATTAAATTTATTTAATATACTTTTGTAATAACAATTTTTTCAAAGCTCTTGCATTAATAGCCTCCGGCTCTATTTCAAGAAGTTTGTCCAAATATTCCAGTGCTTTTTGAAAATTACCGAGTTTTTTATGCGCTGCAGCCATTGCATACATTGCGTCTATAAATTTTTCATCCAGCTCCAGAGCCTTTTCTAAATCAGCAACAGCCCTTTCTATTTGCGCTGCATCTTTTCCGGTGAGTATTATCCTCGCCCGGTTGTAATAAGCATCCGTCATCCTATCATTTAACTCAATTGCCTTTGTATAATCCAACATCGCCTCATCAAACTTTTCCAGAGCATGATATGCTACAGCCCGATAGAAATACGGAATTTCCCAGTCATTTTTTAATTCAAGCGATTTATTAATTTTTTCAATACCGTCATTAAAATAACCGTTTTTTATGTCCACAATCCCGGCATCTAAATGTTCTTTATACCCTGTCATAAATAATCAATCGCCCCTTTTTTACTTTGCTTTATTTTGTCTGGTTTATTTGATTAGATTATAATATAAAAAACAACGGCACATCCCCCGCTGGAATATCGGCATAAACAATTACTCCAAACTTTTTATATAAAATCGTCCCTTTTCATTTTTCAAATCAAGCTTCATATCAAAAATTTCAGACAAATTTTTTGAATTCAATACCTCTTCTTTTCTCCCCTGACAAAAAATTGTTTGATTAAATACCAACGCAGCATGCGTAATTTCGGGAAATATTTCTTCAATATTGTGGGTTATCAATATAACCGGAATCTCTTTAGAAAGTTTCTGCATTATTTTTATAAAATTACTTTGTGCTTTAATATCAAGCCCGCTCGTCGGCTCGTCCAGAACAAGCGCCTTTGGAGAGTGAATCAGAGCCCTCGCAATAATACAACGGCGCAACTGTCCTGTGCTCATATGAGCTGCTTTTTTATCTTTTATTTCTGTCAACCCGAGAAAATCCATTACCTCCATTGCTTTTGCATGTTGAGATGCTGAAAAATTATTATTAGCGGCAACAGAACTGTCATAACCGCTCAGCACAACTTCATAAGCAGACATATATGAACCGAAGGTCATAAACTGATTGTGCAGGTCGTTCGTAACAATCCCCAGATATTTCTTTAATTCAAATATATCCCAGCGCTCTTTACCAAATATTTCCTTCTTAAATTCATATTTTGTATTTGGATAAATATCCTGGGAAAACAGCTTTATTAAAGTCGTTTTCCCGCTCCCGTTTGCACCCAGAAGCACCCAGTTTTCATTCTGTTTTATCTTAAGATTTATATTCTTTAATACTGTCTCGGGGCCATAATTTACATATATATTCTCAAAATCAATTATTTCATTCATAAAAAAATACACAAACCCTACAAATAAATCCCGAATTACAAAACAACAAACAGGAGTAAAAATTTTTCCAAACAATATAAAAACAGGCGGCACCCAGATTCGAACTGGGGATAAAGGCTTTGCAGGCCTCTGCCTTACCACTTGGCCATGCCGCCAAAAACAAAAAAAGCGGAAGACGAGGCTCGAACTCGCAACAGCCTGCTTGGAAGGCAGGTACTCTACCATTGAGTTACTTCCGCATAAATTATATTTGTTTGTAAAAGTACTATATTACTTATCCTTGTTTAATATAACACACACAAAAATTTTTTCAAACACCAATTTTCTATATATGAATTATATGGATGTTGTTCTATCTTGACGCTGGATTATGTTGTTGTTAGACTGTAAATTGTTCTGATAATCAGTGTTTTGACCCGGGATGTAGCGCAGCTTGGTAGCGCACCTCGCTTGGGACGAGGGGGTCGCAGGTTCGAATCCTGTCATCCCGACCATTTATTAAAAAGACTTTCAAATTATTTTTGAAAGTCTTTTATTTTTATACTGCACAACTATGTCTAAATCGCTTAAAATAGTACGATCAAAGCTTATTTTATTAATTAGGCAAATAAAGCCTTTGGAATCATTTAAATATTTTGAATGGAGCAATTTTTTAAAACCATCGTTATCTTTTACTTGGTTGTAAGTATTAACACAATTTGTCCAAGAACCGTATTTTGTGAGCTATTCAAATTTGCCTGTTACCTCCCTTTAAATTATAAGTATTCTAATATATACTATACGCAATCCGTCTGTAAAATATAACACCAGAACTTAAGCTTTTATTTAACACAATAATAGGCAATTAGCAGCACCATAAGCAGAGAAAACAACAATATTAACAAAATGTGATAGAC
>CASDVD010000004.1 GCA_949284155.1 uncultured bacterium
AACTTAACGAATTTTAGTTTGAGAACTCAGGAATTCTTCCTCTTTACCTCCGGTAGGAACGCTTACCTTACCGTCGTAATAAACTTCGATGTTATATTCACCATCTTCTTCTTCACCGTTAACATCGATTGTAATTTCTTTCGGAGCTCCCTCTGAAATAGCACCTTCAAGACCATACCATACAATACCGTTTGAAGTAACGAAGTTGGGATTATCTTTTGAACTTGAACCGCAGTTTATATCACCGACAATATTCAATTTTTCACCGGCAAAAGCGCAAAGAGCATTTGATGCATTAACAGAAATTTTTGTACCCTGAACATCAACAACATATGCTGTTGTACCATCCGGAGATAAGGGATCATGCCTGAAGTCAGCGTTTTCAGTTGCCCCAAACTCCTGATCATATTTATTAGGATCATTAATAGTATCCGCAACTACCTGCTCAAGTGCGTGATATGCTTTAACAAACATAACTTTTTCTTTATTTGGTGTAACCCTGTTTAAAGTTCTTAATAAAAGTGCAACAATGACACCGATAATACATAATGCAATCAGCGCCTCTGCAAGTGTAAATGCTCTTTTCATATAATAACCTCTTAATTAAAAATTCTACTTAAAAATTATATTTCATAATGTAAAAAATTGCAAAAATTATACATTATACAGTTCAGGAAGCTTTGAAATCTTTACCTCCGACAATCCTTAACCTCCTTGTCGGCCCTTCACCTATGCTTTCAGAAGAAAGATTGTGCTGTTCGACCAGTTCATGCTGCATTTTCCTTATTTGCTGGTTTTGCGGCGACAATTCAATATCCTCACCATTTTCCAAAACTTTTTTTATCGCTTCTTTTGTTTCATCAAGCGCTCGCTCCTCATCATCTATATATGTATGATGCGGTTCATCGGTTCCTTCTGTCCCCAAAGCCTCTTTCAGCACTTTTTGAACCTGTGACGTTGAGTTAGAACGGACATAATATATAGGGAGCCTGTATTCATTTGCAATGCTCAAGATTTTATTACCGCCCTTGGCAAAACTTTTGTGGCAAATAATAATATCTGCATCATCAATATTTTTAGTGAGTTCCGTATTCAAATTTAAACGTTCAATTGCTTTTTCTACTATTGTTCTGCTTACTGCATAAATATATATTTTTTTGAAATTTTTGACTGAATCAACATACTTTTGACGGGAAAAACTAAATTTCATACTCTCGTTTGCGTAATTGATTTTTTCATCGAGCTTATTTATCTTTTGCATAAGATTAGCAGAATCAGTAACAGACTGGTCAACTTTTCTTATTTCCGGTTTAACAGGCCAGCCTCTTAATATACAATCCACTGCCTCTGCCGTATCAGGATAAACAGCCAGAGTATTTCTGTCAATAATCTCAATTACAATATCAAATGTGGGCTGTTTTTCTCTTTCCAAAACCGTTTTCTGAGTAGCTCTGCGTTTTGCTTCATCATCGCCGAGTGTAACAGACTGTATTCCCCCGACCAAATCAGAAAGGACAGGATTTTTAATAAGATTTTCCAAAGAATTGCCATGCGCCGTAGCAATAAGCATAACCCCACGCTCCGCAATAGTTCTTGCTGCCTGAGCCTCCGCCTCGGTACCGATTTCATCAACAACAATAACTTCGGGTGTATGATTTTCTACAGCCTCTATCATTATATCTTTTTGAAATTCCGGCTGTGTAACCTGCATTCTTCTGGCATGCCCTATAGCAGGGTGCGGAGTATCTCCGTCTCCGGCAATTTCATTTGATGTATCAACAACAACTACCCTTTTATGCAAATCATCTGCAACAAGTCTTGAAATTTCTCTTAACTTAGTAGTTTTACCGACGCCGGGTCTGCCAAGAAACAGAATACTTTTATTTTGAACAACAAAATCCTTTATACATGCAATTGTTCCGGTAACAACTCTTCCGATTCTGCATGTAAGTCCGACTATTTTACCCTGTCTGTTCCTTATTGCACTAATTCTGTGTAATGTACCGGGAATACCGGAACGATTATCACTGGTAAAGTCCTGTACTCTGTCCGTAATATATTTTATATCCTCTTCTACGATATTATCTTCACCAAGATAGTCAATATTTCCGTCAGCATGCCTTATTTCAGGCTGTCTTCCTAAATCCAAGACCAATTCGATTACATCAGACAATGAATCTTTATCTAAATATTTTGTAATCCTTTGGGGTAGAATCTCAATTAACCTATCCAGGTCACTGTGAAATTGCACGTTACTCATATTTTCCTTTCAATCGGCTCAA
>CASDVD010000005.1 GCA_949284155.1 uncultured bacterium
GGCATTTCCGCAGACAAAGCCGACACGCCAGCCGGTCATATTATAAGATTTAGAATGTGAATAAAACTCAATAGCGACATCTTTTCCGCCATCAACCTGAAGCACAGACGGAGCAACATAGCCGTCGTAAGTCATTTCGCAATATGCCATATCATGGCAGAGGAGGATATCATATTTTTTACAAAAATCCACGGCTTTTTTCAAAAATTCCAAATCGCAAACAGCGCCGGTCGGATTATTTGGATAGTTTAAAAACATCAATTTTGATTTTTTAGCAACGTCTTCAGGGATTTTGTCGAAATCAGGCAGAAACTTATTTTGAGAAGTCAAAGGCATAAAATAAGGAGTTCCGCCTGCGAAAATAGTAGCATTTTTGTAGACAGGATAACCCGGGTCGGGAATCAAAGTGTAATCACCTTCATCCACAAAAGCAAAGAAGACGTGAGCAATAGCTTCTTTAGAACCGATATTAGCAAGCATTTCCGTATTAGAATCCAAATCAACACCGAAACGATTTTTCATCCATTTGCAAGATTCTTGGCGGAATTCAGCAGTGCCGTTGTAAGGAGGATAGTCATGGTTTTTAGGTTTATCAATAGCAGCATGCATAGCTTCGACAACAGAGGGTATAGTAGGAGTATCGGGGTCGCCGATGCCAAGACTGATAATTTCATGTCCTTTAGCTTTTGCTTCGGCAATTTTTCTATCTATTTCCGCAAACAAGTACGGTGGAATTTTTTCAAGTCTTTGCGAAGTTCTCATATATACTCTCTCCTGTGCAAATTCAATTAAAACAACTAAATTATATCATGGAAAAACAATTCCAAGTTAAGCAGAAATTAATCTGCAGATTTCTTTTTGAAACACATTGGCAGGCAGATAGCAGCACATATAAATGCAGACAATCCCCAGAAAGCCAAAGCGCCGTTCCATCCGAATTTATCAACAACAAAACCGGTACCGAGTCCGGAAAGCATTGCGCCGAGATATCCAAAAGTTCCGGTAAATCCGGTTACGGCAGAAGCAACTTTTTTTGAGCTGGATTCTATTGCACATACACCGCCGATTAACATTTGCGGGCCGTAGGTAAAGAATCCGGAGAAGCCGATTAATAAAATATCAATCAAACCGGAGCCGTTGATTTTCAAAACAGAAACCATTTCTTTTCCGGTGACGGCCAAGAACAATTTGTCGATAAAATTAGTTCCGGTGCCGTTAAGATAGAGTCCGAGCATGCAGACAATAACGCCGAGTAAAAAGATAACATTTATCGGAGCTCTTTGGCCTTTAAAGATTTTATCGGAAATCAATCCGGCAGAAATTGTGCCGAAGAATCCAAACAAAGGAAGGCAGGCAAGTTTCATGGAAGCGAGTTCAAGCGAATTGTCTTTAGCTTCCACGAGGTATTTAATAATCCAGTCTTCCGTCCCGAACCGGATAACATAAACAAAGACATAAGCGAGAGCTAATGCCCATACAGCTTTATTTGTCAAAACGTTTTTAATAAGGATTTGGATATAAGACATACCGTCATCCTCAGCATCAATCTTTGCTGCTTCTTTAGCTTTTTCAGGTTCACGATATTCTTCTACATCAGGGAGTCCGATTGACTGAGGTTTGTCACGCAGACGGTTAAACAGCCACAGAGCGACGAGTATTGCAAGAATACCCGGGATATAAAACGCTGCCTGCCAGCCGAATTTTGCTATTACAAAACCTGAAAGGATGACCGCCAAAAAAGTACCGGTCTGGTGAGAGGTTGACCACATTGCCCATTTAGTAGCTCTTTCGGAATTTGAAAACCAGTAGGTCAAACTTTTGGCAACCGGTGGAAAACCCATCGACTGAAACCATCCGTTACATCCCCAGAAGAAAGCAAGAACCCAAAGAAGGATTGTAGCGCTGGGAAGTCCGAAGAAGGTGAATTTTCCGGGAGTAAAAACAAAAAAGCTCAGAGCAAAACATATATTTGCGAGCCCGGCCAGAATCAAACCAACGGGTAAAAATTTTCTCACATCCGAACGGTCTGCAATCATACCGTTGACGAATTTTCCTATGGCATAAGTCAAATATAAAGAGCTGCCGATTACGCCGAGTTCAAGATTTGTATATCCAAGTTCGTTGCTCATTGAAGGAAGTGCTGCCGCAATATTTTTTTTGCACAGATAAAACATTGCATAGCCAATAAAGCAAGAATAAAACATTCTGATACGAAAGCTTGTATATGTTTTTTTAATCTGTTCTTCATCTTTCATAACAGGTTTGGCATCAGGTTCTTTAAAAAATTCCAATATTCCCATATATTCCGTCTCTTATTAAATCTTTAAGTAAAAAAAATTATTGCAAAAAAAAAATTAAAAAACAAATGAAAAACGGATATAACTGCGTTATTGAGGCGCAACAGCAAGCTGCGGTCAGTGAATAGTCTGCCGGCTTTATAAACGTTACGAATTGTAAAAAGAAATTTGAAAATTAAAAACCTGTGATAGACTGGGTTTAGACCGATTGGTCAAATTTTTTGTGTTTTAACGTAGCAAAAAATATTTTGAGAAGTCTTTTAACAATAGGACTTTGCATATAATTCAAGGGGAATAATGGTAAGTATTTCAAATATACCGGGAATAGATTTGAAAAAAACTGCTGTGAACGGCATGCCTGTGCATCCGTTAGTGCGTCCCGCTTTTGGCAAAGAAAAATCCGAAAATAATGAAAATAATAAAAAAAACGAATCCCCGGTTGATTACAAACACGATCATATAATTGAAGACACAGCCTGGAATAAATTTAAAGTAGATGTAGAAAAAACTGCAAATATTCCCTTTGTTCATTTTCCCAGAGGTCTGGGCGGAGCACCGGATTATACATTTTTTGAATTTTTACAAACAGCAAAATTTCCATATTATGTTGGGGGGCCTATCCTTGCTGCATTGTTTTATGCCGGAGTTAAATTTGACAATTTTCAGTCAGGCAAAGCAGCAAAAAATGTAGCAAAACACATGGCTTTGGGAGTAGGATTGTATTATCTGGGAGCAATGGCAGCAAAATCCATTATTAATACAACAGTCAAACTGACAAGAGGAATAGATTTAGACCAGTCCTACAGAAAAATCATACCGACATCTACGAACCAAACGGGAGCATTTAAAAAGGATATTGAATATCACAAAGTCTTTGAAAGCGTTGATTTCACAAGATGGGATTTGTTATACGAAAAAGGAGAAAATACCAGAGAAATCAATGAAAAATATAATAAACTGGCTCGTAAATACGGATTGAAAGACGACAAAATGAGTGATTCCGATTCAACATTGAAGCCGCTCATCAAAAAAACAATAGTAATGGCCAGAGCATGGCAATATGTGCTTACTGCTTTATTCGTTTCTCTCGGAATTGGTATGGCAAACCAAAAAGCCTGGGATGCAGAGTCTTTCCACGGCTTTAAAGAACACATTAAAGAAGGTATAGGAGGAGAAGGTTTAAGCATCAAATACAGATTGAAAAATACTAAAAATCTGTTTATGGATTATATGATTAAGCCGTTTGGAAAGAGTTTTGCGCAGTTTTGGAAAGGAACCGACAGACTCACTTCGACAATCGGTAAAACTACAATAATTGCGGCAGGCGCAGCCACCGTGCTGGCAAACCTTCTTATCATCGGAAAAACATCGGCAAGAGGACACAGACTCGAAAAAACTCCTGAAGCAAAGCCCTCAGAGGAGAATAAGAATTAGATGGCAGGCGATTTATTAAAAAAACTTACCATAGCAACACGTCAATCTCCGGCAGTACCTGCGGTTAAACAGCAGCAGCCGGCTGTCTCCGGCCAAACTTTACCCGCAGGACAATCTTCTTTGCATGAATATAAAGAGCCAGTGCCGCTTTCTGCCGCAAATATTACACCGACAGGTATAACACCGCACAGCCCCAACGGATATCTTTTAAAAGAAAATATCTTTCAATCTGCGAAAAGTACGGTAAAATCCTACGGACAATATGCAGGTTATCTTTACAATGCAGCCGTAAAAGGCGAAGGGACAGATTATTCTGTAGGAAAAATTAACGATTTAACAATCAGAGCCGGAAGCTTGGGCATAGCCGGAATACTTGCCGCAACAAAAGCTTTCCCGTTCGCAAAAGGAATGGAATTTGTCGGGTTGACGACTTGGTTTGCTTCAATGATGGTTTGGCCAAAAGTCATTGGAAAACCCGTTGAATGGATATACGGTGTTAATCCGAATTTGAAATACGTGGATTCTTACGGCAGAAGAAAATCTTTCTTTGAAGACCCGCAGTATCTCAGCTGGGATTTGTTCAGACATATAGACAAAAACGGAAATTACAACAAAAATGCTCCGGATTATGAATATTTGAATCTAATCGGCGACAAACTCGGCATCCCGAGAAACATAGAAAACAGACATGAAGCAATCCAGGATAAAATGAGACAAATCGCTACCCAGACTAACGCTTTATGGATGCTTACAGCCGGTGTTATGACTCCGGTTATATCTTCAATTGTTGCTGATGCAGCACAAACTCCTCTGTCTAAAATCATAGAAGTAACCAGAACAAAAAAACAAGAAAAATCACTTGCTGCACTTGAAACAAAGATTGACAAAGTTCTTGAAGAAAAAAATATTAATATAGATAAAGTTATAAAAGAGCTGGGCATTAAGCTCGACCCTCAATTTGAAAAAGAACTCAATACATATGCTAAAGATATAATGAAGCCTGAAGAATTTGAAGCTTTAGAAAAAATGATTGAGGACAGGTTCAAAGATACGGACTTTATTGTCGGATTAAAACGGGAGCTTGATTACGGCGGTATTCTTACAGAAAAAATCGTAAGGTTTGATAACGGTATACAAAAAGAATTGGTAGCCGAATCAGAAAAGGCTGTCGCCAAATATAAAGATAATATTATTAACGACTTTATATCTTTCGATAAGTATATCCGCAGTTTTTGCGCCGAGCAGGGTATTTTAATTGATGACAAAACAAAAATTAGTGATGTATATAAAAAACTAAATGTACCAAAAATTAAAAGACAAATCGGATGTGCAGAACTCGGCAGATTGAAAGCTTTTGACAAGTATACTTTTAAAGAATTCAACGCTCTGATTCAAAACAGAGAATTTACTAAACTGGGATTCGCCGGTATAGAGTCATTTAACGGATTAGATTTAAAAAATATTGACCTTGCCGTTGAATCCGCAAACTATCGCAAAGCCTCGGACGGGCTGAGGGGATTTGGCGTAGAAGCACTCAATGTTCAGCTTAACAATAAAGTGCACTGGCTTCTCGGAGAAAGAAATGCTCCGACAAACGTAAAAGAAGACTTGTCAAAATTTATGCTGGAATATCTCTCTCCGACAATTGACAAGTATATTGTTAAAAAATTGAATACACAACATGCACACAAAATTCTTAAAACGCTTGAATTATATAAAACTCTTGTCGGTCAGGCAGATGAATATGCAAAAACAACCATAAAAGATATAACCGGCTCTGCAACCGCTAACAGCTGGGAAAAAATTCCTCAAAAATACTTAAAGCTGCTCGGCTTCAATGAAGCAGAACTTGCAAAATTGGCTCTTCCTGACTCACGCAGTGCTTCAGAACTGCTCGCCAAGAAATTTGAATCGCTTGTGAAAAATCCGCAGGAATATGAAAGAATTGTCAAAGAAATGACAAAACTTGCACAAAATGCTATTTCAAAAGAAGAAAAAGCTCTTGTGAATATTATCGGAACTAGTGAAAAACCGGGAATCCTTACTAAGATTAAAAACCTTATTTATCGTATAACCGCTCAAGGCCCCAACACAGGTAACCTGCTTGCTGATATAGATACATACTATCGCAATACCGGTTTAAACTATGAAATGAAGGTCAAAAATACTATCAATTCATTTGGAAGACCTTTGAAAGCCATGGATACTTACGGCGAAATTGATAAAATTGTTATCAAAATACTCGGCCCCAATGTACAGGAATTTTTATATCGTGTGGGAACGCAACCTGAAAAAATGTACGCTTTTAAAGGATTTTCTTATGAAAAAGCAAAAGAAGCTCTTGGAAAATTTTTCAGAAAACTCGCACTTGAAAATAACGATATTAACAACTGGTCTACAAAATACGAAGCAGCTCCTGAAGGCCTTGCACAGGGTTTCCGTTGGTCACTTGACATGTGTAATGAAATTAACGACTTTTTACACGGCGGCCTGACAAAAAGAACCGCTCAATATATGCCGAAAGAAATGGTTGACAAATTCGACGCCAATTCTCTTGAAATGGGTGTAAGATATTCCAGACTGGAAAGTATTCTTGCTGACGGCAACATCGGCAACAAACTCTGGAGCCCGGTTGAAGAAATCTTCTACACCAATATTCATGCGCTTGATGAAAAAGGAAAAGAAATCCTGACAAAAAGGGTTGAACAACTTGAACATCTGGCTGAAAGCAGAAGATTTGAAATTTCTGAAGAAAAGCTCAAAGATTTCAGAAAAACGCTAAACGGCTTTAAAAAAGTAATCAAAAATCCGAATCAGCATTTTAACAGACAAGATGCTGTCAATCTTTTCCATTCAGCTGAATTTATATTTGATACAAACAACCGCAGACTCTCTAAACAGGCCGGAAAAGATGTGGCGGATTTCTTCATTGACGCTGCACGCAATACACGTTCCAGAAATAAATGGACAAAACTTGTTTGGGGGCTTTTTGGCGGAACAGCGGCTGTTTCAGCTTTAACAATTGCGCTTATGGGCAAGAAAAATTATTTCAACAAAGATATCTATGCATACAAAGGAGGTCAAAATGCTAATAGGAAATAACCTCCATACATACACATCGTTTAAAGGCTCGCTGCTTTCAATGCTGCCAAAACCGCAGCCCGCTCAAGCTCCGGCTTCGAACCAAAATACAGCATTAAATACTGCCGTACCGGCAGGATACGCACCTGTTTCGACTCCAATAGCAAATCAACTGAAAAAACAAACTGCACCTTCTCTTTTAGCAGGTATGCTGGCTAACGCTGCAAAAAATTATCAGACTGAAAATGCTCAAAAAATTCCTTCTGAATTAAAAACGCCTAAACTTGAAGGATATAAAAACAATTTGCGCTCAATGTTCCAAAATAATCAAGCCGTGATTTATGCAATGGTTCCAAGAACTTTCAACGCAAA
>CASDVD010000006.1 GCA_949284155.1 uncultured bacterium
ATCTTATCCAAATCTTTATTTATCAACGGTTCATGCACCGATTTTTTATTCAAAGCCAAAAATCCGGATTTAGCATAATAAAAAAACTGTCGTTCCGTCTTAAGTTTTTTTAAATCGACTTTATAAAGTCCAGAAAAACTCGGTTTAACTGATTTTATCATCTTTCATACATCCTTCGACTTAATTAAACCATAAAAAAATTAAAATTTGCTAGTTTTTTTAAAACCCAATTAACATTGACAGCTCTGAAAATTGCCGGCCGAGTGATTTGGCGACATCGGCATTAGTAAGTTTTCCCTGATAAGTATTCACACCCTTATAAAGCTCCGGAGTTGATTTTACTGCCGCAATAAATCCTTTATCAGCAAATTTTTCCACATATTGAAGCGTATAATTATTTAAAGAAACCGTAGCCGTGCGCGCAACAAGACTTGGTATATTCGGAACGGCATAATGAACAACACCATGTTTTACAAAATACGGATTGTCAATAGACATAGCCTGCTCAATTGTTTCAACTATCCCGCCCTGATCGATTGAAACATCAATTATAACAGCGCCCTGCCGCATAGTTTTAACCAATTCTTCCGAGATTATTTTTGGCGCCTTTAGTCCCGGAATAAGCACCGCACCGACAATAAGATGAGCGGATTTACACAGCTTACGCAAGTTATAATCATTTGATACAGCAGTTTTAACCCAGCCTTGGAACAAGTTATCCACAACACTTAATTTTGCAGGCGAAATATCCAAAATTGTAACATCCGCACCCATACCGGCAGCAATTTTAGCAGCATTAACACCAACACTTCCGGCACCGATAATCAAAACTTTTGCCGGCAGCACGCCAGGCACACCGCCAAGAAGTATCCCCTGACCGCCGGCAGAATTTTCAAGAAGTCTTGCGCCTATTTGTATAGACATTTTTCCGGCAATTTCACTCATAGGAGTCAACAGAGGAAGTGTTCCGTCAGCTTTTTGAATTGTCTCATATGCAATAGCAGTAATCTTTTTTTTCAACAATACATCCAAAAGCTTCGGTTCAACTGCTAAATGAAAATAAGTAATTATGGTTTGTCCTGTTTTAAAATACTGGTACTCTTCCGGCAGAGGCTCTTTTACTTTTACTATAATTTCAGATTTAAGATATACCTCTCCCATAGAATCGAGGATTTTTGCACCGGCCTCCTCATAATGATAATCGTCAAAACCAATATACCGGCCGGCACCTTTTTGCACATATACGGTATGCCCATGGCTGACCAAACTTTTTACGGAAGAAGGAATTAAAGAAACTCTATGTTCGCCGTTCTTTATTTCCTCAGGCACACCAATAATCATACAACCTCCTAAATATTTACAAGTGACTTCATTGCTTCATCTATTTCATCGAGAATCATATTTGCCGCAACAACAGGATTTTCGGCAGAAGTTATAGGTCTTCCGACGACCATAAAATCAACGCCTGATTTTACCGCATCAGCCGGAGTTACGACTCTTATCTGGTCATTTACAACAGACCAGGTCGGACGTATTGCGGGACACAGAATAATAAAATCATCATCAAATTCTTGTCTTATTCTGCGTGTTTCTGACGCACTGGCAATTACACCGTCGATTTTTGATTCTTTAGCCAAATATGTAAGATGCGCAACATATTCATCTATGTTCATTTTCACATTCAATTCTTCTGTAAGTGTCCGTTGCCCAAAGCTGGATAACAATGTTACACCCAAAATAGTCGGAACAGGCTTTTGATATTTTTTTGCGGTTTCTTTTGCTACTTTCACCATAGAGGTTAACATTTTTGAACCGCCGGCCAAATGCGCATTAAAAAAGCTCACACCACGTTTTACCAGGTTTGAGCTTGCTTTTGCCACAGTATTAGGAATATCATGAAATTTACCATCAAAATATACTTCACCGCCCAGACGTCTGATTGTATCAATCGCATCATAAGCACAGGATGTAAACAGCTGCGGTCCGACCTTAAAAAAGCCGACATAATCCTTTAACATAGTTACCAGCCGCTCAACATCCTCTATGGAATCGACATCCAACGCCAATACAAGTCTGTCCTTTGCCGATAAATTTTTATTACTTAAACCCATAATCGCTATTTCCCTTTGGTTTACACTTTGCAGAATATAGAATTAAAACACTCTTTAAAGTCTATATAATATAACATTTTTAGCCGTCATTTGCAATAGACAAAAGGCATATGCATGCATTTATTTATAAGAAGCCCATCCGACACTGTTATTTATCACCTGTAATTTTGAATTATCTCTTGATGGGTCAATTTTTAGGGTATTCATCAATTTTCTGTTTTTAGACAATCTCATTACTTCAACAAGTTTTTCATTGCAGTACCTTGGAATCTCTATAAATTCTATATTATGTTCATTGTTATATATAATTTTTTCCACCGGTTTTTCCGCATTTTGAAAATATTTTATCAATTCAAAAGAATAACCTTTTTTTAAAGGATTATTATACACAGCTTTAAGAAAAGTTTGTTTTTCAGGATTATTAGAAATATTAAGCTTTCTTCCATATAATGAAGAACCTATAACTTCATTTATAAGAGTTTTACCGTCAGAATCCCAAACTTCAACCTTGTACATCCCCAATGAATTATAAAATTTTTTAACACGTTTAATCAAGTTATCTTTTACATCATAGACTTCTCGGGTAAAGCTTTTTATAGCCTGTTTAGACTTTTTTACATCCTCTGAATCCATTGCAAATTCAGTAAACTTTTTAATTTTCAAATAAACATTACCTGCTGCATCCTTTAGAACACTATTTCTGGAATCAATATTTGTCAATTTAAGGCCGTTACCGGCTTTTGAAAAAATTTCTTTTAAGGACTTTTGTGCAGCAGTCTCACGGGTCATCGGCCGAATATATTGAAAAGGAACAGATTTAAATGAAATACATTGATTGGAAATATTATTTTCTATTTTCATACTCTTTCTCATCTCCAGTTAATAAATATTTTATTTTAAAAAACAAAAAAAAATTTTTTGCTATCAAAAAAAATTTTTTAATAAAATTTTACAACTAGCATCTTGAAAAGACTTCAATTTCCAAAGAATCCGTTGTATTAGTCAAAAAGTACGCTGCGCTGGCTATCATAGACGCATTATCAGTACAATACTTCATCTCAGGAGCATGAATTTTATACCCTTTATCAACCAGCGAATAGAATTTTTTCCTAATCTCAGAATTAGCAGCAACACCGCCGCCTAACACAATCAGTTTTATTCCGTATTTTTCTGCTGCCTTTAATGTTTTTTCAAATAATGTTGATGTGATACACTCCTGAAAGCTCGCCGCAACATCTTCTTTGGGCAGCGCTTCACCGTTAGCCGTCAGTTTTTTAGTTAAATTTAAAACAGCAGTTTTCAAACCGGAAAAACTAAAATCAAATTCACCGCTGACTTTAGCCTTGGGCAGTATATAAGCCTTAGGGTTACCCGACGGAGCCATTCTGTCCAGATTCAGCCCTCCGGGATAATCTAAACCAAGCAGCCGTGCAACTTTATCATAAACTTCTCCGGTTGCGTCATCAATAGTTTCACCCAGTATTTCCTGATTCAGATAAGAATCAACTTTAATAATTTGTGTATGTCCTCCGCTCACCAATAAAGCCATCATCGGCGGCTCTATATCACTATTCAAATAATTTGCGCAAACATGAGCATTCAAATGATTCACACCTATAAAAGGTTTGTCATGAGTAACAGCAAAGGCCTTTGCCGCATTCAACCCGACAAGCAGGGAACCGACCAGACCCGGCCCGACAGTAGCCGCAACAGCAGTCAATTCTTCAGGCTTCATATGCGATTGTTCCAAAGCACTTTCTATAACCATATTAACCGCATCAAGATGCTCTCTGGCTGCCACCTCGGGAACAACACCGCCAAACATCCTGTGAGTCTTTATTTGAGATGCAACAACATTTGATATGACTTCCCTGCCGTTCTTCACTATTGCACACGCAGTTTCATCACAGCTTGATTCCAATGCAAGAATATAAATATCTTCTTTACTGTCCGGCCCTATAAATACACTTTTTCCCGAAATCGGCGTTTTAAATTCTTTTAACATATTCTGTTTCTCTTTTTTCTAATATTATCAAAGAAAAATTAACTCTTCAATTAAAATTATTTAAAATATTTGCCACTGAAATACTAATTTGTATTAAAATAAAAAAATATAAAATTAAACAGGAGAAATGAAAATGCCAAGACCAATGACTATTACAGAAAAAATTTTTGCTGCACATGCCGGACTTGATGAAGTAAAAGCAGGAGATTTAATAACAGCAAAAGTTGATGTTACACTGGCAAATGACATTACCGGCCCTGTTGCGATTAAAGAATTTAAGAAAATCGGTGTAAATAAAGTTTTCGATAAAGACAGAGTAATGTTTGTTCCTGATCACTTTGTGCCGAACAAAGACATTAAATCAGCAGAACAAGTAAAAATGATAAGAGAATTTGCAAAAGAAATGGGACTGACAAACTTCTTTGAAGTCGGCAGAATGGGAATTGAACACGCACTATTGCCTGAAAAAGGACTTGTTACAGCAGGAGATTTAGTGATAGGCGCTGATTCACATACCTGCACATACGGCGCACTGGGAGCATTTTCAACAGGCGTCGGCTCAACTGACTTAGCCTGTGCAATGGCCTCCGGAGAAACCTGGTTTAAGGTTCCGCCCTGTATCAAAGTTGAATTTAGAGGAAAACTCAACAAATGGGTAAGCGCAAAAGACTTAGTGTTACACCTAATCGGAGATATTGGCGTTGACGGAGCATTGTACAAAACTATTGAAGCAGGCGGAAATGTAATTGAAGAAATGGATATGGACGGACGGTTTACATTTTGCAATATGGCAATTGAAGCAGGTGCAAAAAATGGAATAATTGTGCCGGATACTATTACTGAGGCATATCTAAAAAATCGTTCAGTCAGAAATTATAAATTCTATAAAAGCGATGAAAATGCAGAGTACGAAAGAATAATAAAATATGATGTTTCGCAAATTGAACCCACAATTGCTTTCCCTCATTTGCCTGAAAACACTAAAGGTATTTCGCAGGTGGGCGACATAAAAATAAATCAGGCAGTAATCGGAAGTTGCACTAACGGCAGACTTTCCGACTTAAAAATTGCAGCTGAAATTCTAAAAGGCAAAAAAGTGCATCCTGATGTCCGCCTGATTGTTTTCCCGGGTACACAAAAAATATACCTGGATGCAATTGAAAACGGATATATACAAACAATAATAGAAGCCGGAGGAGCTGTATCAACACCGACTTGCGGCCCTTGTCTGGGCGGACATGCCGGAATTCTTGCAGCAGGAGAAAAAGCCATTTCCACCACAAACAGAAACTTTGTCGGAAGAATGGGACACGTCGATAGCGAAGTTTATCTTGCATCTCCTGCGATAGCAGCTGCCAGTGCAGTAACGGGAAAAATCTCATCACCTGATGAGCTGTAATCAATAAAGGCTTAACTGCTTAGATTCACCAAGAATATTTCGCAAAAATTTCTTGCGGTGCCATTTTGTAATACCAAAATTTTGTATAGCATTAATATGAAACCGGCAAAGATAGCCTTTATTTTTCGCCCAGCCGTATTGAGGATACTCCTTATCAAGATTACACATAAATCTGTCTCTGGTAACTTTTGCAAGTATGCTTGCCGCAGCTATTGCCGCAGATTTTCCGTCACCTTTTACAATAGTTTCCATATTTACTGAAAAATTTTTTATTTTCTTATTTCCGTCAACAAGTATTTTAACATTCGATGTATTGAGCTGACCCATAACATCAGTGCATGCTTCTTTCATTGCATCTAAAGAAGCATTCAAAATATTTTTTGACTCAATATCTTCAACACTTCCGGCTTTAACGGAAAATACAGATGATTTGACTATTATTTCATAAAGCTCGTCTCTTTTTTTTTCCGACAATTTCTTAGAATCATTTAAAGAGTTTAATGAAATCATTAAATCTTGATTTATCTCTTTAAAAGCAACAGCAGCAGCAAATACCGGGCCGGCACCGGGGCCTCTCCCCGCCTCATCTGTACCGATAATGTATTTTGTATCATCGTCTTTATGTTCTGTATCGAATTCAAATAATTCCTCAATCATCTTTATTTTCTTTTACTTCTTTTTCATCCAAAATAAATTTACCTATTCTGCCATCACGAAAATCAGTCAGAACTAATACCGCACATCTTGAAATATCCGGCTTTTGCGCACTCAATATCCAATTTCTTTTCAACGCAATATTTTCCAGCGTCAAATCCTCCTCCGGCTCAAGATTATAATATGTATAAACATTACTTTTATAATTTTTACCTAATATATTCAATAATTCATTAGCAACCAGCTCATTTTCATATGCATTTTCACTAACAGAATTCACCATAGCCAGCTTCTGCGCCAGTTTTTGATTTTCCTGTTTCAACGGTATAATTCCGGGAGTGTCCAATAAATCCATCTTCGGATTAACCCTAACCCACTGCTGTTGACGTGTAACTCCTGCTTTTGCACCAACTTTTGCCTTTGTCCTTTTTATAAGTTTATTTATTATGCTTGATTTACCCACATTGGGCATACCAACAACAACAACCCTTGCAGGCCTGGGAAGCAAACCTTTCTCAACCAGCTTTTCTATTCGGGGTTTACTTAGTTCTAAAACTTTATTAATTATTACTGAAAAATCATTATTTTTAGATGCGCAGGTAAGTACCACGGGAAATCCTGTTTTTTCTTCAAGCAGCTTTTTCCAGTAATTAATTCCTTTTTCATCCGCTAAATCAGACTTATTCAATACAATAACTCTCGGCTTATTACCGAGAATAGACTCAATATTCGGATAACAAGAACTCAAAGGAATTCTGGCATCAAGCACCTCAATAACAACATCTACCAGATTAATTAACTCTTTAAGTTTTTTTTCCGCCTTGGCAATATGACCCGGATACCAGTGAATATGAGACATAACTACCCCCTTTGGCTTATTTTTGCATTAAAAAAGCGGTTTTTCAACCGCTTTTCTTAACACTTTGTTATTAAAGAAATTATCTTTTCTCAATTTTTTCTTTAATACGTGTAGCTTTACCGGAACGTTCTCTAAGATAATAGAGTTTTGCTCTTCTGACATCACCACGTCTGAGAACATTGATTTTCTCAATACGGGGTGAATACACAGGGAACACACGTTCTACGCCAACACCCTGGAATGTTTTTCTGACAGTGATAGTCTTTCCTACACCGCTGCCACGTTTTTTGATAATAATACCTTCAAAAGCCTGTGTTCTTTCTTTGTTTCCTTCAACGATTCTTACAAAAACTTTTACTGTATCGCCCGGATTCAATTCAGGAAGGTCTTTATCAAGATATTGTTGTCCTAATTCTTTAACTATCGGGTTCATTGTTTTTTTCCTTATTTTTATCGATATGACTTAATCCTACATAAAACATAAATTTATATCAAGGGTTGATCCGGCTTAATATAAACATTTATTAAATTTTATCAAGATGACAAAAGAAAAAGAGCCCGCAAGCTCTTTATTCTATTATAAAAAAACAAAATTAATCGTATACATAGCTGATGAGCGCAGCTTCTCTTGCTCTTTTTACAGCACGTGCGAGTTCTCTTTGATGTTCTGCACATGTACCGGTAATTCTTCTGGGAAGAATTTTTCCTGCTTCAGTCAAATATCTTCTGATTTTTTGTGCATCTTTATAGTCAATAACTTCTACTTTATCAGCACAGAAATTACAATTTTTGCGTTTTTTCTTGTCCATTTGTTCTCTTGCCATTTTTTTATCCTTTTTCTTTTTATCAATTATTCTAATTTTTCTAATTTTTATTAAAACGGAATTTCGTCTTCACCAATCAATTCATCTGAAAAGTCAGGCTGTTCGCCGAATTGAACGATAGAATCAGCAGATGAAGCGGACGATTGGGACGGAACAGCTGATGAAGAGCCGAATACCTCTACACCGGCTGCATCAATCTCAACGATTCTTTTTTCTGAACCGTCTTCATTTTTTAAAATATTATTTTGCAGTCTGCCTTCAACAATTACCTTATCACCCTTTGAAACCGTATCACCGACAACATCAGCAAGTTTACCTCTTGCAACAACTCTTACAAGTGTTTCATCCGTATCTGAAATATTCATGGCGAATGTCGCAACAGGAATATTATTCGACGTAAATCTTTTTTCCGGAGTTCTATATACTATGCCGGTTAATACTGCTTTTGATAAGCTCATTTACTACTCCTGACTTAAGCTTTTACCTTAGATTCTTCCATAAACATTATTCTGAGGATATTGTCATTGAGTCTCAATTGTCTTTTGAAATCTGCAACTTTATCTTCAGGAAGTTCCATTTTTTGTGTTGAAAAATGTCCGTCTCTGAAGTTTTGGATATCATGAGCTAATTTTTTTCTGCCCATTTTATCTGTTTCATAAACATTTCCGCCTAAATTTTTAACAGTATCTTCAATCTTTGCAATTATTTTATCAGCTTCTTCAGCGTCCATATTAGGCTTAATAATAGTAAGTAATTCGTATTTTTTCACTTTTTTACTCCATTTCTTATTATACTTGTAAAAGGAATGTAACATAAACATTTTTCTATTACAAATAATTTCCGCCAAATCTTATACTTGCGTAATATTTCTTAAGCGTAACAGGCAAAAGATTAATTAAAAATTAATTTTTGATGATTTTTAACAAAAGCTTCTTAAAATAATAATATAAGATTTATTTTTATCAAGGAGTTCAACTATGATTGATTTTAATAGACTAACAGACTATACCCAGCAGATTCTTTTCGCTGCACAACAGCTAATGAGCCAATTCCAGAATACACAGATGGAGCCGGAACACATTATGATGTCAATGCTGGAGGATAAAGACGGCATTTCTCAGGATTATATTAAGGCATTAAAACTTGATAAACCCTCCTTTAAAGATGGATTACTATCGGCCTTAAACAATCTCCCCACCGTCAGCAGTCCTGTCAATAACCAGCAGTTGTATCTTTCCTTAGACACAAACAGGCTGCTCGACACAGCAAAAGAAGCAGCTGACACCTTAAAAGACTCATATATAAGTATTGAACACATTTTAATGGCTATGTCGGAATTAAATAATACAAAGATCAAAGACTTGTTAAACAGCTTTGGTGTCGACAAAAACAAAATTCTCAACGAAATGAAAAAAATAAGAGGTAACAATAAAGTGGATTCTAAAGACGCAGAAAACAATTTTAAAGCACTTGAAAAATATTCAACAAATCTTACGAACTTGGCAAAAAGAGGAAAGCTCGACCCTGTAATCGGCCGTGATGAAGAAGTCCGCAGGATAATTCAAGTGCTCAACAGAAGAACAAAAAACAACCCTGTTCTGATAGGAGAACCGGGTGTAGGTAAAACAGCTATTGTTGAAGGATTAGCGCAGCGTATTATAAGAGGAGATGTGCCGGAAAGCCTCAAAAATACACAATTAATTGCTTTAGATTTAGGAGCGCTTGTTGCCGGAGCCAAATTCAGAGGAGAATTTGAAGAACGATTAAAATCCGTTTTGAAAGAAGTTGAAGCTTCTTCCGGCGAGATTATATTGTTTATCGATGAATTGCATACGGTTGTCGGCGCCGGAGCAACAGAAGGTTCTATGGATGCAGGAAATCTTTTGAAACCTATGCTTGCAAGAGGCGTATTGAGAACCGTAGGCGCAACAACAATCAATGAATACAGAAAGTATATTGAAAAAGACGCAGCTCTCGAACGCCGTTTCCAGCCGGTAATGGTAAATGAACCGAGTGTAGAAGACACCATAAGTATTTTAAGAGGATTAAAAGAAAGATATGAAGTACACCACGGAATAAGAATAAAGGATTCCGCATTAATTGCAGCCGCAAAACTTTCTGACAGATATATAACAGACCGTTTTCTGCCGGACAAAGCAATCGATTTGATAGATGAAGCGGCTTCATCTATCAGAATTGAAATTGACTCAATGCCGGAAGAAATTGATTCTCTTGTCAGACAAAAAATGCAGCTTGAAATTGAACGTCAGGCTATCAAAAAAGAAGAACAAAATACCGACAACATCAAAAAAATTGACTATTTAAACAAGCAAATTGATGAGTTGGAAGGGAAAATTTCTGTTTTGAAAACCCAATGGGAGCTTGAAAAAAGTTCTATAACCTCCGAGGCGCAAATAAAAGAAGAAATCGAAAAAACAAAAAGAGAAATTGATGAAGCCGAACGTGACACAGATCTTGAAAGAGCAGCAGAGTTAAAATACGGAAAATTAATCGAACTTCAAAAAAAATTAGAATTAGTGCAATCAGGGGCTCAAAAACCGCAAACAAAAAATCAGCTCCTTAAAGAAGAAGTCGATGAAGACGATATAGCAGAAGTGGTCAGCAAATGGACAGGTATTGAAGTTGCCAAACTGCAAGAAAGCGAAATGATGAAACTGCTTCGAATGGAAGATGAAATTCACAAAAGAGTAATCGGACAAGATGAAGCTGTTGCAGTTGTTGCAGATGCAATAAGACGTGCACGTTCAGGTTTGAAGGACCCCAAAAGACCAATCGGTTCCTTCATCTTCCTCGGCCCTACAGGCGTAGGAAAAACCGAATTGGCAAAAGCTCTTGCTGAGTTTCTATTCAATGATGAAGACGCATTGATTAGAATTGATATGTCAGAATATATGGAAAAACATGCAGTTGCAAGACTGGTCGGAGCGCCTCCCGGATATGTAGGCTATGATGAAGGAGGACAGCTGACAGAAAGCGTAAGAAGGAAACCATATTCTGTAATTCTTTTTGATGAAATAGAAAAAGCCCACCCGGATGTATTCAATATTATGCTTCAAATTCTTGATGATGGACGGCTGACAGATTCAAAGGGTAGAACTGTTGATTTCAAAAATACACTCATTATTATGACAAGCAACATAGGCAGCAATATTATTCTTGAAAACACTGTCAATGCAATGCTCTCATCAACTGAATTTGACAAAACAAAAGAACAGGTTATGGAGTTGATGAAAGCACATTTCAAACCTGAATTTTTAAATCGTATTGATGAAATAGTATTCTTTAAAGCACTTACCTTATCGCAAATGGGTGAAATTGTAGACATTTATTTTGCAGGATTGAAAAAGCTGTTCTCAGACAGAGATATAACGCTGGAAATAACTCCCGACGCAAAAGAACTTCTGGCAACACAAGGATTTAATCCCGTATACGGCGCCCGTCCGCTAAAAAGAACAATAAGACAACTCGTAGAAAATCCTCTCGCCAAGAAAATTCTGGCACAGGAATTTAAGCCGTCAGATACAATCACTGTTGATGCAGACAACGATGAAATTGTATTCAAATAACCTCATTTAGAGTAATAAGGGGTATGTTTTTTACCCCTTATTAACAACTCTTTTGTATACTCAAGTTTTATTGCAGTATTAAATATACTCAATGCTTTATCAAGCATTTTATGCATAAAATTTGTTTTTGGATTATAATCAACAGGTTTTAGAAGCCTGAAATATTCTTTGCCGTCAGACTTTTTGATTATTTTTTTATCCCTGATTTTTTCAGGCGTCAAAGAAAATATAATCTTATTTAAAAAAGAAACAGAACTTTCAGCAGGTATAAATTTTGTTTTGTTATTTGTGATATCAATAAGACCGCCTTTAGTTTGCAAGACAACTTTAGGCTTACTTTCATAAACAAGAGTGGCCATCCTTTTTCCATCCGGCATAAATGTGGTAACAAAATGTTTGTCGCCTTTTTGAACTATTTTATTATTTAACTTTCCGTGTAAATACTCATAAACAGTCAAATTTCCGTTAGGCCGCTCAATTGTTTTATATTTTAAATTAATCATATTATTATACCTCTTATTTATTATAAGCAATTATAATGCACTCACCGAATCCACGCCCATATCTTTTAACAGAGAAATATAAGTATTATAATAAGTGCTTACGGCGTTAATATATTCATTCAAATATTCCTGATGTGTATGTTCATTAATGATAAGATTCATAAGTGAAGTTTTTCCTTTTTGATAGCGTGTACGGGAAAGTTTCAATATTTCATTTGATTCATTAATAATCGAATCATAGTGCCCAACGTTTTCTCTTGCCATTAAAAATTTTTCATAATTTGTTTTTAAAGTATTTCTCGTCACCTTAATTTTAGCCTGATAATCCAGCTCAGTCTTTTCAACAGCAGTCATTGCCGCCTTTATCTCAGGCGTATACTGATAAAGTACAGGCAAATCAGCATTGACAGCAATAAATGAACCTGTTAAATGTTCTCCGTCAGATTTTTTGCCCATTGAAAAAGCATATCCGCCGCCGACAGCGACATCAGGGATTCTTTGCCTTTTGACTATTTGAAGCTCTTTTTTCTTTTTATCAATATTCTTTTTAGCCGCCTGCAAATCCTGTCTGTTTTCTAATGCAAGTTTTTCAGCCTCCTCATATGGAGGAATTTCTATCTCATACAAAAACGATTTATCAAACAAAGATTCTTCACGTGAATCATAAAAATCTGTATTATTTTCAAGGTTCAATATCCTGTTGAAATTATATCTGGCTGTTTGTACATCAGCCTTTGCCCTGTTAATTGCAATTAACTGCTTTTTCAAACGCATATCCGCCTGAAGCACATCAATCCGGTAATTTTCTGAACTTTTAGGCTGACTTTTTGCCAGTTTTAAAAGATCTTCCAGCAGAAGTTTACGTTCTTCCATAATCTTTAAATTCGATTTTGCACGCAATAAATCAAAATAAGCCGTTCTGATTCGAAGTTTTAAATCAAATTCATACTGTTTAACCTCATGCTGAATCATATCTGCATTAATTTTTGCAGCTTCTTTTCGTACTCCCCTTTTGGCAATTTCAATCGGAAGCATTACACCGACCTGGCTTGAATTTGCATTTGAAATTTGACCGGTAAGAATATTAGAAATAAATTGCGGATTTTTAAGCTTGTTTGCAGCTTTTATATCCTGTTTAGCAATACCCAGGCTCTTTCTTTTTTCCTGAAGTTCAATATTTCCGGTCAAAGCCATTTCTATCGCAGCAGAAAGTGAAACTTTTTCTGAGACCTCCTGTGCAAAAGAAGAACAGGAAAACAAAAGAAATATAAAAATTGTTGCTAATGTTTTTTTCATACAGACCTATATGTACCAACTAAATAAATTACCTGTTTTGAGCGGTCAAAGAAGCAGCCCAAATAGTATGCAGCCCTTCTAAAGTAAAATAAGGATTTATCAAATCGAAACTTCTCGTCATATACTGCGACACAATATCAGCATATCCGCCCGTAGCTATCACCATTGTATCTTCGCCGGTTTCTTTTTTACATTCGTCAATCAAACCTTCAACCATTTTGGCATGCCCTCTTACTATACCGCACAAAATAGCATCTATAGAATTTTTACCTATTATTGATTTAGACGACTCAATTTTTATAAGAGGCAGTTTTGATGTAAATTTGTTAAGACTTTCTGCCTGAATCTTCATTCCGGCACAAATTATACCGCCCAAAAATTCGCCTGACGATGAAACAATATCAAAAGAAGTAGCAGTTCCAAAATCAACAATTATACAATTTTTTTTATATTTAAAATAACCTTCAAAAGCATTTACTATCCTATCCGGCCCGACTTCATCAGGTTTATCAACTTTATACACCAGCAAATTTGCAGTTTTGTTGGACACAACAAAAGGTGTAATTTTCAAATATTTTTTTATTGCATTTTTGAATCGTTCTGTCAACGGAACAACAACACTGCACATTGAAACATCAGAAACATGATTTACATAATTATGAAGACTCAACAGATTTATTAATAAAATACCGATTTCATCTTCTGAACGACGGCAGTCAGTCGAAACCGCCCATGTTTCTAACAGTTTGTTTTCCGAAAACAAACCTATAGTTGTCGATGTGTTCCCTATATCAATTGTTAGCAGCATAAATACCTCAATCGTTATATTACCAAAAAAATTTTTAAATAAAAGGATTTTTGCTATAATGATATAAAAGTTGATACATAATCAAGTCGGAGTGTAAATTTGAACAAAAATAAATTAGCTGTATTTTTACTAATATTCTGCGTAATCTTTTCTTTGCCGGTACAAGCAAAGAATATATCTTTTAATAAAGAATTAAAAAGTCAGGAGGCCATAGATTTGCCGGCTTTTTCTACTGACAGCGAGCTGAGAAAATTTTTCAGTGACTACAAAAAATATTCGAATGAACAAAATATTGACAGCTTAATGAATATGTATGATAAAGACTATATAAGCGCAGATAAATTTGACAAAAAAAAGCTTAAAGAACTTGCTGAACAGTCTTGGGCCGCATATCCAAAAGCCAAATATGATTTTAAAATATTATCAATGAATGCCGGTTCTGAAAACGCAACTGTAGTAGCTGCTGAAACAATTTCCGGAGAAACAACCTCCTCTGTTGATTATATAAAAGGATTCGGATACATAGATTCAAAAGCAACGACAATATATTATCTAAAAAAATACTATGACGGCTGGAAAATTATATCAGACTATATCATAGATGAAAAAACATCATTAAAATACGGCGTTGCAAAAGATATTGAAATGAAAATTGATGCACCACCATTATTAAAATCCGGACAGGAATACTCTGCAATATTTCGCATAAATGTACCTAAAGATTACATAGCTCTGGTCTCTTTAAATAATGAACCTATTACATTTCCGATAGAAAAATCCCAGGAAGTTTTCAGAACAATGAAAAGCAGCGGGATACAAGAAAGAATACTCAAGGCCGATAAAACAGGCAAAAATGAAAATGCTGTAGCCTCCGTCGGAATTGCAAGAGCGGATATAAAAGAAAAAGATATTAATATAAAAATTGTAGGCATTGCTTTCTTAACAAGCAGGATAAATATCTCTCATCCAATGACGTCGGAGAAAAAAAATAAATGAAAACAGCTTATGCAAAATTAATTGTTTTTATTTTCATGATATTTATACTTAGCTTCATATCTTATACGGCCCGTAATGTTCTAATTTCAAAATATGACGGTACTGTTTTTTCATTTGTAACTATTGATTATGTAAAAAATACAGGAGCAGCTTTCAGCCTTTTCCAAACACATACCGTACTGCTCATAATACTGTCGGTAATCGTATTAGCAATTTTGCTATACCTTATTTTTGCCAATATAAAAAAATTGAAATATTCCGACTTGATTTTATATGCATTTATGCTCGCCGGTGTTTTTTGCAACCTCTTTGAGCGTATTTTCGACGGTTTTGTCACAGATTATATAAAATTAAACTTTGTGACTTTCCCTATCTTCAATCTGTCTGATGTTTTCATCAATATCGGAGCATTTTTGGTTATTTGTAATATACTTTTTAATAATGAATACAAAAAAGACAGATAAAATAATCGTA
>CASDVD010000007.1 GCA_949284155.1 uncultured bacterium
AATAATATAAAAAATAAACCGGTTTATTGTCATATGAACCGGTTTGTTTTATATTTGACAAAGAGGAGTTTGAAGATGAAAAAGGATAGTTATAAGAGTTTTAATATACGCATCCTTGTATGTTTATTCTCTGTTTTGTTTATATTGTCTTTGTTTAACGTAATAGTTGATCCGTTTTCCATATTTAATCTAGTAACAATAAAGCATTTTAACGAATTAAAACCTGATAAAAACAGGCAACAAAGAATAACTAAAGTAGTAGAATTAAAACTTGAAAAACAGCCTGTTGATGTAATCTTCTTGGGTTCATCCAGAGTGGATAAAGCTATTGATACAGACTATTTTCAATCCGTATCCGGTGAAAACGCAAAAAATCTTGCAATGAATGCTTTAACAAACTCTGAACTCATAAAAATTGCAAAAAATGCACATAAAATTCATCCCGAAGTAAAAAAAATGTATGCGGGATTGGATTTTTTCAGATTTCTTAAATATCAGGCAGACGACGGGCGAACAGTTAATATGACATTAAATAAAAACCTTACAATAAGTGAATTCAACCCGCTCATACTGTCATTTGATACAACAATAGCCAGCGTAAATACAATTATCAAAAACATAAAATATAACGATAATAATGAAAAACAAGATCCGACCGGTATATTTGAATACAGACTTAACCAGTATTCCGACTCATACAAAGATATGGTGCTGTGCAGGGATGAAATTTTAAAACTGGCAAAATTTAAAAATGATATGAAAAAAGAAGGAGTCGATGTCATTTTTTATCTTAACCCTACACATGCAACAGATTTGCTGCTAATCAAAGAAAAAGGCGGACAAAAAGTATTTGAAGAATGGAAAAAAGCACTGGCAGAGAATTTTAATTAT
Organism: uncultured bacterium; assembly: GCA_949284155.1. Lineage (GTDB taxonomy): Bacteria > Cyanobacteriota > Vampirovibrionia > Gastranaerophilales > Gastranaerophilaceae > Spyradomonas. The sequence goes on from CASDVD010000007.1 coordinate 892, forward strand.
ATTGACTTTGATTACGTGAATAAAGCTACGGGTGAAAAAATTAATAAAGAAACAAAATACTTTTATGAAAGCTCTCACTCAACTCCGGAAATGGGAAAACTCATAACAAATCGGCTTGTTTCAGCACATGATGATGAATACGGTAAAGATGTAAGCATTAACAATATTGACACACATTTGAAAAATACCGGCGAGGCATTGGAAAAATGGGAAAAATCAAATAAACTCTGGGCTGACAAGGTCAAAGAAATTGCAAAAGGAGGAAAAAATTAATGCTTTTTAACTCTATTGAATTTCTTTTCATATACTTACCGGTAACATTTTTTGTATATTTTGCACTAAATAAGGCAAAACTTATAAATGTTGCTATCGGCTGGCTTGTAGCAGCATCGCTGTTCTTTTATTCTTATTGGAAAATTGATTATCTTCCGCTGATTTTAATTTCCATGATACTTAACTACTCTATAGGATACACTCTTTCTCATCCTACATCGCTTAAATTAAACAGAAAATTAATCTTCATATCAGGCGTAATAGGAAATATTGCACTGCTTGCATACTTTAAATACTTTGATTTTGTTATTAATAATATAAATTACGTCCTGCACACAGGCTTTGATACATTAAAAATTGCATTGCCGCTCGGCATAAGCTTTTTTACATTTACTCAGATTGCATATCTTGTTGATGCATACAAAAATGAAGTAAGAGAGTATGATTTTTTAAATTATGCACTATTTGTAACATTTTTCCCTCACTTAATTGCCGGGCCTATACTGCATCACAGTGAAATGATGCCGCAATTTGCCAGCTTGAGAAAAAAAATAATAAACCCTAAAAATATCTCAATAGGACTATTTTTACTCGCAGTCGGATTATTTAAAAAAGTAATGATTGCAGACTTTCTGTCGCCCTTTGTAAAAAATATATTTGATATAAATACATCTTTAACATTTTTTGAATCCTGGATAGGCGGTCTGGCATATACATTCCAGCTTTACTTTGATTTTTCCGGATACTCGGATATGGCATTAGGGCTTGGATATCTGTTCAACATTGTACTGCCGATTAACTTCAATTCACCGTATAAAGCAAACAGTATTCAGGATTTTTGGCGCAGATGGCATATGACATTATCAAGATTTTTAAAAAATTATATTTATATACCTCTAGGAGGAAACAGAAAAGGTACTTTAACAACTTACAGAAACCTGTTTTTAACATTTTTAATAGGCGGCATCTGGCATGGAGCCAATTGGACTTTTATATTCTGGGGAGCACTGCATGGTTTGGGCTCTTGTATCAACAGATACTGGCAAAAATTGAATATAGAAATGAACCATTACGCAGCAGTATTCGTTACATTTTTATTCGTAAACTATACAATGGTCGTGTTCAGAGCACCTTCTATTCACAGAGCATTGGATATAACAAAATCAATGCTTGGTTTAAACGGATTTGCCCCTATAGTAATAGACAAAATGAGATTCTCGTTTGAAAACGGAGGAGCAAAAATAAGTATTCTGCTGCTTGCAGCATGTTTTATTCTTGTTTTTTGCTTCAAAAACTCTATTCAATGGGCAGAAAAATTTAAACCGACTAAAGCCTTTTTTGCTGTAACGCTTATAATGCTTATCGTTTCAATATTGTCAATAAACAAGATATCAGAATTTTTATACTTTCAATTTTAAATTTTCATAATAATTTTGCCGAATAAAACAGGAAAAGATATAATAATAAAATGGAAAATAAATTAACTTTAAAAATAGAAAAACTTGCAGAAGAAGTAACAGTACCGTCATACCAGACAGAAGGCTCGTCAGGTATGGATTTAAGTGCTTTTTTGCCAAAACCGGTAACATTAAAACCGCTGCAGCGAGTCCTGATACCTACAGGAATAAAAATTGAACTTCCCAAAGGCTATGAAGCTCAAGTACGCCCACGTTCAGGGATGTCAATAAAACATGGCATTACATTAATAAACTGCGTCGGAACAATTGATGAAGATTACAGAGGCGAGGTGTGTGTGCCTGTTGTAAACATATCAAATGAAGAATACACAATTAATAACGGAGATAGAATTGCACAAATGGTGATAGCGCCTGTAGCAAAAGTGCATGTTGAAGTAATAAATGAATTATCCAATACAGTAAGAGGTGCCGGCGGATTTGGTTCAACCGGATATTAAGATGAAAAAACTCGCAGTTTTTGACTTTGATTCAACATTAATGCAAGGCGAAACAATCGCAATAATTGCAGATGAATTGGGCTTGAAAAAAGAAGTGGAACATGCCACAGAACTTGCAATGCAGGGTGCAACCGATTTTTTTGAAAGTTTAACAGCCAGAGTAAAACTGCTGGCAGGACTAAAAGAATCCAAAGTAAATGAAATTTGTGCAAACCTGCCGTATACCATTGGAGCAGCGGAAGTAATCAAAGAGCTCAAAAAATCAGGATTTATAGTACTTTGTTTTAGCGGCGGGTTTAAAAATGCAACTACACCCGCTAAATCGATTCTTGGTTATGATGCAGACTTTTCAAATATTTTACACACAAAATCAGGTATTCTGACCGGATGCGTCGGCGGAGAAATGATGTTCAATGACAGCAAGGGCATAATGCTTCAAAAAATGCAGTCCATATTGGGCATTGCAAAAGAAAATACAATTGCAGTCGGAGACGGAGCTAATGATTTAAGTATGTTTAAATTTGCAGGTACAAAAGTAGCTTTTTGCGCAAAAGAAATTGTCAAACAGAATGCTGATATAATTATTAATGAAAAAAATCTTGAAGCTTTACTTGAAAAAATAGACTTATGACGGACAAACAAAAGATAAAAGAATTTTTTAACAGCCTAAAAGGCGACACGGCCGGCGGCATATTGGCATCAATAGTTGCACTGCCTCAGGCTCTGGCTTTTGGAGTTGCAACAGGCTTTGGCGCAATAGCTGGTCTGTGGGGAGCGATTATTCTTTGTTTTGTCTCGGGCATTCTCGGAACAAACACCCCTTTGATATCCGGCCCGACCGGCCCTTGCACAATCGCACTTACCTCAATTCTTGCACACAATAATTTTCAATTCGAAGAAATTTTGGCGATACTGGCAATTGCCGCAGTTATACAAATGTTAATTTCTCTGACAAAATGCACGGATATAGTAAAATATGTTCCTTATCCTGTTATTTCAGGATTTATGAACGGAGTAGGATTTATTTTAATAATAATACAGATTAATCCGTTTTTAGGCTCAAAAGTTCTGCCGTCAGCGGCACAAACGATTGCAGAACTCGGCAGAACACTGCAAAACATAAATTTGCATGCATTTTTGCTCGGTACAGTAACATTAGCAATATGTTTTCTTATTCCCAAAAGATTTACACGCTATCTGCCGTCACAGCTGGCAGCTTTACTAATTGGAACATTAATAAGCATATTGTTCGGATTTAATGTTGAAAAGATTGCGGATATATCTCTTGAAATACCGGCAATACACATACCTGTAGTGTCAACAAAATTTTTGCTTGAATGCATACCATATTCGCTGATTCTGGCTATTGTCTGCTCTTCTGAAAGCCTTTTGACATCATTGGTTGCAGATTCATTAATCAAAAAGAACAGCAGTTCTCAAAAAATAATTGCTGCTCAGGGAATAGGGAATTTATTCTGCGCACTTACCGGATCTCTTTATGGTGCTGCAGCAACAATGAGGACAGTAGCAGCAATAAAAAACGGCGCATCAACAAAGATTGCGTCTGTAATCAGCACAATATTTTTGTTAATTATACTTTTTAAATTCGGCAATCTTGCGTCTCAAGTTCCGCTGGCTGTTCTCGCAGGTATATTAATAAAAATAGGATATGACATAATTGATACAAAATTCCTCAAAGTTATCAAATATGCGCCCAAAGACGATTTATATGTACTGCTGCTGGTCTTTTTCCTCACGGTTTTTTACAATTTGGTGTTCGCCGTGGCAAGCGGCATAGTTTTTGCGTCTTTGCTATATGCAAAAAGAGTCGCAGACAAAACAAATCTTGGAATAAAAGAAGTTTATGACAACGAGATAATGAAACTCGAATCCAAGCTGGAACGTGACTACAAGCATAAGATTAGAGTCGTGCACATAAACGGGCAATTCTTTTTCGGCAGCGCAACTCAGATAGTTTCTCAATTTGACGAACTGCTCGGAACAAAATATTTAATACTGAATTATGAATCTGATGCAACGCTGGATATTTCAGCTTTATTTGCATTAGAAGATATAATTATACGTTTAAAAGACCAAAAGATAAAAGTCATAATGGTCGTTAGATATGCAGAAGTGTTAAAACAGCTTACGGATTTAAAGATTAAAGAACAAATCGGTGAAGAAAAAATATTTACAGAAGAAAAAGAAGCTATAGAATATGCAAAAAAACTGCTGCAGCAAAAGGTCAAAAATAAGTCACATCTGCATCTGCCCTTCTGGCATTTTAACGAATAGCATTTTAGCTGTCTGTTGATTCTATTTTTACGGTTTTAAACTTAAAAACATGCATCAATTTTGAGTGAAGATATTTATCAGCGCCCAATTTTGCACTAACATCTTTTATAAATTCCTGCTTATCTGCAAAATCTCTGCATCTTCCCGGCATAATATAAATATCATTATCCCCCTGTTGAAAAATCAGCCCGTCTTCATCAGGATTAATTTGATTCAAAAGGCATTCCTCGGTATTAAATGCTATATCCGCAGGTCTGGATAATAAATATATTTTAAGGCTAATTTTTTCAAACTCATCTTTTTTCAAAGGAATTTTCACGGACATTGCAGCTTTGCCCGCATTTTGGAGCAAATCATCATAAAATGATTGATAGGCAAAAAATGTACCGGCTTCTCCACGCTTTTCTCCATCAATAAAAATTTCGACAAAAGAAGCGCCTCTGCTTTTTAAAATAGGCGGAATATGAAAGTTTTTTAGCTCAGAGTTAAATAATTTCGAACCGATAATATTTTTACAAATATCCAAAACCACTTCAGATAATTCATTTTTTATAAAAGAAATAACAGACTCTTCAGCTAAAAACCATGCACCATACCCGACCGCCTCGCTATATTCTCCTGAAATTTCACCGGAGCTGCCCAAACCGACTCTGATTAGAGAATAATTATTTTTTATTGAAAAGTCAATCATTGCAATCATGGATTTGTTTTTCAGTCCGCTGTCAGGAAACTGACTTTTGCCTTGTTCAAACTCATCGGCAATTATGTCATCAACATTTTCAATTTTGCTTTCTGAATAAAAATGACTCAAATTATGCACAAAGATAAAACCGTTTTCTTTATTACTCCAATATGTATTGAGCAAATGTAATAAAAAGGTATAATTTGAATTTCCAAAAAGTATAGGAACAATTTTTGTCCCAGGTAAAAGAGTTTGAATAAAAGGAATTTGAACATCTATGTCGTGTTCATTTTCATAAGCCCTGTTATTATAATCAGCATCAAATTTTTCATTTATTTCCTTAAGCAAAACTTTATTTACATCTACATCGCCCAGCGGAGACTGCCATTTATCAAAAGAGGATAAATACAGTCCGTGGAACATCAAAAAATGTGCAGGTGCTATTATAAAAACATTTTTTATATTTCTATCCAAATATTGAAAAGCGCTTGCAGTAACTTTTCCCGAAAGGTTGTATGCAGAATGAGGAACAAATATCATTCTGGAAGAGTAATTATAATCCTTTGAAACATCTTTGAATAGGTCAGCAATTGTACTTTTCAATATTTTTTTTGAAGAAGGGAAATAGCCATCCCCTAATGTAAACGGTTTTATAAAATCTGTCATTTATCATTCTCTTTTCGTTCTATAAGAGTGATTATAGACCCGAGTTTAATTTAATTTATTACCTATAAAGGTATTTATGTATGGTAAAATTTATTATTATGAATTCAATAAAATTAGAAAAATACACAGATAATATAAAGACTATTTATGAAGATATGTGTGCTCAATTTCCTGCAGATGAGCTTAAAGACTACACTGCCTTTAACAGATTATTAAAAAACAGAGATTATGAATTATATATAGCAAGAGACAACGAAACAACGGTAGGTTATATAATTTTTTTAAAAATTGAAGACAGCATATGGCTGGACTATATTGCGGTACTGGGTCAATTTCATGGACAAGGCTACGGAAGCGGAATATTTTCTTCGATGAAAGAGACATTGAAAGAAGTTAAAGGCTGCTGGCTGGAGGTAGAAAAGCCGGATGAGTCAGAAATTAATACAATTCGGAGAATAAAATTTTATACAAATCTTGGCGCAAAAAAAATAAACATAAATTATCTTTATCCGAACAAAACCGGATTCCTACCGATGGATTTATACTATATGCCGTTGAACAGCGACTATATCCCTTCAATTGAAGATGCTAAAAAATCAATTAAAGCAGCTTTTAAAAGATTGCACAGTGAACTGGCACATACGAATAAAATTTATGAAATGATAATTAATAAATAATTTGAATATTAATATTTCTGGCTCTGGGTTTATTATCAAAATCAATCAAAACAATCTGCTGCCAGGTTCCTAAAAGCAAAGCACCGTCAATTAAAGGGATTGTAACAGAACTTCCGAGTAATGCAGCTCTTATATGAGCATAACCGTTTCCGTCATGCCAGGTATCATCATGATGATAATTCCTTTTCATTGGAACAAGTTCATCAAGTATTGCCGGAACATCTTTTACAAGCCCGGGTTCGTACTCAATAGTCGTAATACCGGCCGTACTGCCGGCCAATGCAACAACAATAGCCGCATTCTTAATGTTATGATTATAAACCAGCGACTTAACATTTTGGGTAATATCAATAATATCAGTAAAACCTCTTGTATTAACAAGAAATTTTTCATTAATAACAGCCATAACTCCTCATCCCCTTTGATGTTTGATGTTTTATTATATTACTGCGCCCACAAGCAAAATACAATAGATAAAAAGATATAAAAAACATTTTTTCGGATACACTTCCGGCATAATACCCATGTTGTATGTTAAAGGAATTGGGGTATAATTGTTATGTAGAATTAAAAGTTGGAGTTTTATGCAAAATTCATCAGATAAAGAAAATCTTATTAAAAATATTGACTATAATTGTGATTTAGGCCAGTCAGAAGATTTATGGGAAAATGAAAAAATACTCATAGACTATATGAGTTCAATAAATATTACCTGCGGTATCCACGCCGGAAATCCGGCCGTAATAAAAAAAGTTCTCGACTATTCAAGATATAAAAATAAAGTTATTGGAGCCCATATAGGATTTCCTCCCGGTTACAAGTTTGATATTAACAATATTAACAAAGAAGAAATAGAGGCAATCGTTCTTTATCAGGTAGGAGCAATTGCATCATTTGCAAAATCTTACGGGCTGCTTATTGAACATGTCCGTCCACACGGACAAATGTACAAAGAAGCAATGGAAAGCTCTGAGTTGGCTATAGCGATTGCAAAAGGAATTTCCAAATTCAGTAAATGGTTAATATATTATGGTGCCTCTTGCCCTGCTATAAAAGAAGCAGCAGCAGTTACTAATATTAATATTGCACAAGAAATATCATTGACGAAAAACTACACAGAAGCAGGAATAATAGATTTGGAATCTTTCGATACAGAAGACAAAGAAAAAGCACTAGCCAGACTAAAAACATTAATTGAAACATCTGAAATTGATACTGCTAACGATGGCCGCACAAAAATTGAATTTGATACAATTCATTTTAGTCCAAATGTAAAAGACTCTGCTGATTTGGCGAAAGAAGCTTATACAATCAAAGTTCCAAGACCTGTAAATTATAATAGAGCAGAGGTTTCCGGCTGGATTTAAGGAGAGAATATTTATGAAATTTTTTAATCATATAAAAGTACCAAAAGATGCAGGATGGCTGCTTCCTGGTTTGCAGGTAAAAAGATGGTTTATGCTCATTATCCTCGGCACAATGTTCAGCCTTCTCGGCGTGTGCATAATATTTGATATGAGACCGATATACTTTGCAGTAGGAATACTAAAGTATATAGCAGTAACAGTTCCGTCAGAATTGATTGCTATTTTATTAATTTTAACAGGTGCTTATTGTTTTCTTAAAGGCTGGAAAAATACAAACTACTCAATATTAGATATAAATGAAGACAGAGACAGACATGCAATTTTAGAAGTTTTATACAGAAGAAGAAAATTAAATTACGGCCCCAAAATTGTTGCAATAGGAGGCGGTACCGGTCTTTCAACAATGTTGAAAGGAATAAAAAAAATCACAAATAATATAACCGCTGTAGTTACAGTAGGTGACGACGGAGGAAGCTCCGGAAGACTTCGTCAGGAAATGGGCATATTACCCCCCGGAGATATAAGAAATTGTATTGCAGCTCTCGCTGATGATGAAGATTTGGTTACGAAACTGTTTCAGTATAGATTTAAAACAGGTGAAGGGCTCGAAGGACACAGCTTTGGTAATTTATTTCTGACTGCATTATGTGCAATTACCGGCGATATGGTGCGTGCTGTTAAAGAATCCTCAAAAGTTCTTTCTATAAGAGGCAGAGTACTCCCTTCCACTCTGGATGATATGAGACTTGTTGCAGAATTGGAAGACGGTTCAATTGTAAAAGGAGAGTCAAATATTCCGGAAACAGGTAAAAAAATAGTCAGAATTTTTACAGAACCAAAAGACTGCCACCCTCTTCCGGAAGTCATTCATGCAATTGAATCAGCCGATTTGATTATCATGGGCCCCGGCAGCCTATTTACAAGCGTGATTCCAAACCTTTTAATTAAAGATATATCATTGGCTATTTCTAAATCAAAAGCTAAAAAAATCTATGTATGCAATATAATGACACAACCAGGTGAAACAACAGGATTTTCAGCGTCTGATCACGTTAAAGCATTATTAGACCATGCAGTATATCCTAACATCCTTGACGCTGTTATGGTAAACAATTCTTTACCTGATGATTTAAATAAAGATTATGAAGCATCGAATTCTTATCCTGTTGAAATAGATACAGAAAACATAAAAAAACTGGGAATAAATATAGTTTCAACAAGATTATATGAAGAAAACGACCAAAAATATGTAAGACACAGTCCCGGCCGACTTGCCAGAGCTATTTACTACTGGTTTAAAAAACAACAAAAACACTAACAGAGGCAAACATTATGTCAGTTCAAGTTAAAGAAAAAAAAATAACTGTTTCTACATTATTAAAGAAAAAAGCAGAAAAAGAAAAAATTACAATGCTAACAGCCTACGACTGTTCAACAGCACGATATTTTGATGAAGCAGGCATTGATACAATCCTTGTGGGCGATTCACTCGGAATGGTAATTCTCGGCTATGAATCAACGCACAATGTATCAATGGAAGAAATGAAAATATTCACATCAGCAGTTTGCAGAGGTGCAAAAAGAGCATTCGTTGTTGCAGACATGCCTTTTCTAAGCTACCAGACAACAGTAGAAGACGCAGTTAAAAACGCAGGCGCTTTAATACAATCAGGCGCAAGTGCAGTAAAACTTGAAGGAGCAACAGATTTAATCTTATCTGTAATAAAAAGACTAACTGAAACAGGAATACCGGTAGTCGGACATCTCGGCTTCACTCCGCAGTATTTAAATGTACTGGGCGGATATAAAGTTCAGGGAAAATCTTATGAAAATACATTAACAATGCTTGAACAGGCAAAAAAACTGGAAGCAGCAGGAGCTTTTGCTGTTGTACTGGAAATGGTTCCCGAAGAATCAGCAGAATTTATTACAAAGCAGCTTAAAATCCCAACTATTGGCATTGGCGCCGGAAAATACTGTGACGGTCAGGTTCTGGTCTGTGATGATATATTAGGAAAATTTTCTGAATTTAAACCCAAATTTGCCAGAAGATATGCAAATTTCCAGGAAGAAATTATGCAAGCGGCGCAAAAGTATATATCAGATGTAAAAACAGCTGCATTCCCGGATGCAGCAGAGTCTTTTCATCTGAATGAAGAGGAGATGAAAAAACTTGAAAGTTATAAATAACATTAACGAACTAAAAGAAATATTAAACCAAGAAAAACTCAACGGAAAAAAAATAGGTCTGGTACCGACAATGGGCTGCCTGCACAAAGGTCATGCGTCTTTGATACAAAAATCAGTCGAAGACAATGATATAACGGTAGTTTCAGTTTTTGTTAATCCAATTCAATTTGGCCCTAATGAAGATTATGACAAATACCCCAGAACCCTTGAAGCTGACGCAGAACTCTGCAAAAGCTTAAATGCCGATTACATATTTGCACCTGCGCCAAAGGAAATGTATCCCGATTTAGAAAAATTTTCAGATTTAACAATGGTTGCACCGCCATATGCACTAACTGATATGTTATGCGGAAAATCAAGAATCGGACACTTTGACGGAGTATGCACTGTTGTTACAAAACTTATCAATATTACATCGCCTGACAGAGCCTATTTTGGGATGAAAGATATTCAACAACTTTTTATTGTAAAAAAGATGGTTAAAGATTTGAATTTTTCTGTCGATATAATATCATGTCCGCTGGTAAGAGAAGAATCCGGTCTTGCTTTAAGCTCAAGAAACAAATACTTATCAGACAAGGATAAAATCAGTGCTCTGACAATATCCAAAGCTCTCTTTGCAATAAAAGATGGTTATCAAAAAGGAATAACAGATACAAAACTCTTATTCGACACAGCAATGACAGTACTTGCAAAAGATGTTGAACTTGATTATCTTGAATTTGTAAAAAAAGAAAACTTTGAAAGCGTTGAAAATATAGAAGAGCCCACTATTGCCGCAATAGCAGCCAAAGTTGGAAATGTTAGATTAATAGATAATATTATTATCGGAGAATAGGATGAATTTTCGGACAATAGACAGCATATTCAATCAGGCAAAAAAAATAATTTCAGGCTGCATGTTTGTGACATTGATAATGTCCGTATTATTTTTCTTGTACTGGTTGATAACAAGTATGAAAATTGTCCTGCCCGGATTTATCAACGGCTTTTTTCTATTTTGGATAAACATAGTTAATAATGCCATTAAAGAAACTTCTTTTTATAAAAGCGTCACAATGCTTCTTCCTTTAATTGTTTCAGTCATCTTTATAGTCCTTACGTATTTGTTGAATTGCGTTATGGTATACGTTGAACAATGCCACAGCGACTACAAGAAATATGTTGAAAATTACAAGGCAAATCTTGAAAAGACTATAAATATGCAGCTCAGAAGAAATTTTATCAATGAACTTAGCCGTACTAATTATTTTTTAACAAAAATGCGTTTGCAGGTGAAAACGCTTAACTCCTATTTGCATGAACCATTGCCTGAAGAAGAATGCAAAAAAATTGAAGACACTATTTTAAGATCTATTTTAAATGCAATGGGACAACCATATGTAATAAATAAAGGGATGGACGGAAACAGCATATATTTTATCTGCAATGACATGAGGCTTGCCTCCGAATTTTATACACATTTTGTCGCAAAATCTATTGCATACATAAACAAACATATACAAGAAAAAATCAGCATAAATTTCTATTGTGCTGTTGATGTATTTGATTTTGAAAACGAAATAAAGTTTAAACTAATGGAGCTGGATAAGATTCTGGATTTACGAGTCAGAAACAAAATACTTGTATCGCCGAGATTCAAAGTATATTATCAGGAATTATACCCGGGATATTTTGTATTTAAACTTTTGGGAGAGTACAATTTTTCAAAAACCTCGTACAGAAGCCAGTTTGTAAATATTTATACACTGCACAGACACGTTTAATTATTATCAGTTCCGAGCATTGTCTGTTTAGCCGCAACACCAAGTCCCAATCCGGCCAAAATATAGGTGCACAAAGCCAGAGCATAATTTTTCCTCAATGGTGCAAGATTAACTTTATTGCCCAAAACTTTTTTAGCAGCCCTAATGCCTCTCAAAGAAGCAATCCCTTCTTCTATAATGGTCGGAAGAAAAGCGCTGAATCCGATAACACCGGCATATTTCTGAATAAAAGTCGGCTCGTTATCCTTTTTAGGTAAAATTGAATTAATAAGAAGTAGCGCACTGGGGACCGAAGCCGCACGCACACGGGAGTTTTGCATAAAATTCATAAACTTACCCTTGCTTGCATTTACAGCATGCCCGAGTTCATGAAGAATCAAAGACGGCTTTGATTTAGGAGCAACAGCATAATTCAAACCTTTTGAAAAGAAAGCATTTTCACCTCTGGCAACAGGTTCTACAGAACTTGCCCACTGAGGGCCAAACATATTAATAAATCTATTTTTGTTGAGATTGTCAATATACCCAACTTTTACATTAAGGTTATTATCCTTAATCATGCTATCAGCAACTTTTTTTATATTTTCAGCAGTAGTAAACTCCTTGCCATGTGTTAATTTATCAGCAAACCAGTTTGAGGCTTTGGTCAAAAATAGAGCAACGCCCTCCAACAATGCAGCAGTGCCCAATGTTTTTGCCGTATTATCAGCAGCAGGCTGCTCCTCCGGAATCGTATATGAATACACTGAACCCTGGGGGTAATAATAAAAACCCGGATTTTGAGGATATGAATAATTATAGTTATTTACACTTAATGAACACATACAACGTCATCCTATCACATATATTAGAAAACACAGAATACGAAAAATTGCTATTATGTACAAAAAGTTTTACATATAATAACAGTTTTTACTTGAAGTTTTGTAACAAAAAATCAGATTATAGCAATTTTATATACTCAATACTCTTTATTTATGTATAAACATAGAGAGATTAAACTAGACTAAAAACACGAGGAAAAAATGTCACTAATAGGTGCAATTAGAGGCTTTTTTGGTATTGAAACCAAAACAGAAGACCTCAAAAAAGAGACTATTAATAAAAATGCGTCCGATGTTTCAAACCTGCCGCAATTGATAGCAACAGGAAAAGTTTCATCGCCCGAAGCCCACTCAGGAGAAAATACCTCCCAAAACAACACGGGAGGTACAGACAATTTTTCTTCTTCAATAGGCAAAGATGTAAATATTGATGCAAAAAAACTGGCAAAACAGTATAAAAAGAATCCAGCCGAAGCATTGAGCAATCCCGACATAGGAAGGGAATACACAGCAGAGGAAGCCGAAGAATTAACAAAACTGTTGAAAAATAAAACAGATTTGCGCAACTATTTTGAATTGGCAAAAAAAGGAAACTTAAGCAATGCCGACATTATTGAAGGTATGAAGGAAATAGAAGCCAACAAGAAAAGTTTCCTGTTTATAAAATGGAATAAATTGGATGAAGAAAAACTTGCAAAAGACATGTCGACAATCAGAGGAATGAGAAAATCCTTCTCAGCAAAAAATATTGCCAAAACATCCAGTATAATGAACCTTAAAGAAAAACTCGAAACAAAGATTAAACATTTTATTGCAAAAAAAGAAATCTATAATGATCAGTCTGCCTTGAAAGCAATAAATTACATGGATAAAAATACAGATACTGCAGAAGAATTCTATGCAAACACAAGGAGAATGGAAGGAATAAAAGGTCAAAATAATATTCCGAAATATAACGGCGAAACGATAGTTAAAACAGGTATTTGCGTAACAGAAAATAAAGATGTTGCACAAACAGTGTGGAAATTAGCCGACAAAAAAGATATGAATAATGAATATTTCAACAAAACTTTGGATAACTTAATGCAAAACAAAGAAATGAAAAACGCATTATCCGGTTTTTTGGAAATGAAAGATAAGAACGGCAATGACAGATTCAGCGCCAAAAACATCTCTGAACAGTCAACATACATGGTAGATAAAAATGCAAAAACAATAGAACAATATGTAAACAACACACAGGAACTAGCACGATATGAGCACCTTAGCGGCGACAATATTGTATCAATGTCAGCCAACGTAACTGACAACCCGCAAATTAAATCCAATGTAATGGAAATAGCGGCTAATGAACAAATATCGGGAGATGAAGCAGCAACAATGTCCGCATCACTTGCTAAAAATACATCAGGCAATAAATCTCAGCCTGCATCTGCAGCAGAGTCAGAAAGCCCTGAGACTCAAACAAGCAGCAGTTACCTAAAAGAAAAAACAAAAGAGCTTTATAATAAAGAAAATAATATAATAACAGACTTAGCAGATATTAGAAAAGAAAAACAAGAAGCTATACTAAGGGCCTCTATCAGCAATGAAAGTGACATTCAGGAAATCTTGACCTTAACACAGGAAAATCCAGAATTAACAGACAAAATAAATTCACTGCTTGATAAAATACCATCCAGCAAAGTAGCTGAAATAGTGAAGAAATATACAGACCCTAAAAAACTTGAATTATACTGCACAAATCCACAGTTATTCGACACAAATCCTGATTTGCTGGAAAAATATGCAAAAAATCCGGCTTACTTTGAAAAACTCAAATTCTATTCATCCGTAAGAGACAGCCAGTTGGGAGATTTTGCACAATATATGAACAGCAGTAAAAAAGACAAGGTCTTTACATACTTCGAAAATCATTACAACTCAACGCAAGTACTCTCAATGCTCAGCAGCACAAACCACAATGAACAAAAACAAACTGACAGAATACTTGAAAATAACTTAATCAGCAGCATAGACAAAAAGGAAAAAATCGAACGCATAAAAACCGGCGAAAAACTTCCTAATTTAACGGGCCAACATTAAATACTTTCAGGATTGCCAGTTTTATACATGTTTTCATAACCTTTGTTATATGCATTTATAATAGCTTTTACAAATCTTTTTTGCGTATGCCAATAGGCCATATGCGCAGTAATAAAGCTTTTTCTGGAACGAACGTTTGATACGTCATAAACAAATCCGCCTTTTGGATTAATGGGAACAACAGAAATTTTGTTCAATTCTTCCAGACTGATATTTTTTGATGTAGGAAAGCCCAAAGGATCTTCAGCATAATTTACAGTCAGCCAAAAAACTCCTGATTCCAAAATATGACGGTACATCAATTTTGACAAGAAATTCAGGTCGCTTTTTGTATCAGACACTTCCGAATAAAAAAGTGACAACGGAGAAGCAAAGTTTATTACACCTCTTACAGAACCGTCCTTGAAGCATGTAGTTTGCGTTTTTTCATTAAGAAGCGGGTAATTTTTAAAAATAAGCTGCTTATCAGAATTTGCTTTATATTTTCCGGTCATATCCAATGTAACAATTTCTGATTCCAGCAGCGCATCCAGACAGGTTGGTTTGATTTCCTCTTCACCCAAAAGTTTTTTCATTTTTTCATACTCTTGTCCATTTACAATTACTGCAGGGTCAATTGAAATAAATTTGTTTAAAAAATATTCATAAGTAATGAAAGAGCCTGCGCTGTATCCAAGAAGGACAACCTGATTGCCTTTGTCAGTTTCATATTTTACTTTTCTGTGCAATTCATCAATAATCATGCTCATATTAGAATATTTTTGCACCCAGACAGCATCGTGCAGACAATGAGCAAAAACTGTTCTCACCAATTTTGAAAGCCGTGGTGAAAATATTGAGGAAAGGCTCAATTTGTTATCCAAATTTTCGATTTCAGCAAAACTCTTATCACCCCAATAAAATGTCACAGGCTCCTCATTCAGCTCAAATTCTCCGTCTTTAAGCAATTTGGTTCTAACCAGAGGATCTTCATTAAATGCTTTCAACATATACGGATGCATTGCTTTTACATCTTTTTCAAAACTTTCACGGAATTCCAGCCGATCTTTACTGGAATTATCATTGGAACCATTGATATATATAAATGTGATTTTTTTCTTTTTAATTGCATCCAAATCTTGTGGTGCTATATCTTCTGCATTAACGCAAGAAATTGACGTTAATGCCAATACAATAATTGATATCAAAATTTTTTTCATAAACACCGTACTTCCTCTAATTAATAAGATGATAGCAAAAATTACGTCCATTAACAATAAAAGGGATGTCATTAATTGTTAAGTTTTATGAAGCTATAAATGCAGAATTTTCAAGGCTTTTCACTATATATATACAAAATATAGCAATTTTATTTCATACTTTTCGTTTATTAAAATATAAATAAAAAAGAGGAGAGATTTTTATGAGCGAGTACAACACTTTCTTAACAGCAGCACAAGACTATGCAAAAGAAATAGCAAAAAATCAAAATAAATACTTATCAAAATATACAGGCGCAAAAAAAATTGATGCAAAAGATATAAAAATACAATTTGATAAAACAAGTCAAAAAGCATACATTGATTTCGATGGCGACGGCCAAAGCGACTACAGCTTCAGTCAGGCTGATGCAAAAGTTGAAAATCCAATTGTAAGAGACTTAAGAGAACAAAAAAGAGTGCTCCTTGGTGTAGAAACACCGCAGGCAAAAAGATTAATAGCTCAAATAGACAAAGAAATAAAAGCACTCGGCGGCAAC
>CASDVD010000008.1 GCA_949284155.1 uncultured bacterium
AATTTGTTTATCTCCTTTTCTAACAGTGTAGTTTTTACAATCAAAAACATAATACTATAAAAATCTAAAAAAAATAATATTTGCTAACCGGTCTTAAATTTTTTAAATAATCTGTTTCTTAACATAATTTATGTATAATAATAAAGAAGGCTGTTAAGGGTCGTTTATACAGACAAATATATTGTTAACTTTTTTTAAGACCTTTACAACCTGCAAAAGTAGTATAGAAAAATACCCGGTGATGTTGATGAATAAAATTTTAGTAATTGATGATGATGATGCAATCAATGAACTTGTGAAAGTGAATCTTGAATTGTCAGGATATGATGTATTGTGCGCAAATGACGGAATTAAAGGTTTTGCTCTTGCAAAGCAGGAATTGCCGGATTTAATTATACTGGATATAATGATGCCTGATGTGGATGGATATACAGTTGCAAAACGGGTTCGGGAATATGAGCCCACAAAAAATATTCCTATATTAATGCTTACTGCATTGAATATGCTGGAAGACAAGGTAAAAGGTTTTGATATAGGAGTGGATGACTATCTGGTTAAACCGTTTGAGATGGAAGAGCTCCTGGTTAGAGTCAGAGCTCTTTTAAAAAGGACAAATTCTCTTCCTGAATCTCTTACCAAAAAGGAAATTTTGACTGTTGGCGACATAACTTTACTGCCTGAAACTTATTCCGTTAAAATCAAAGATAAAATAGCAAAGCTTACTCCTATAGAGTATGACATATTGAACCTGTTGGTGCAAAATCATGAGAATATGGTTTCTTCATCAAAATTTCTGCAAGATATTTGGGGATATTCGCCTAATGACGATGTTGAAACGATACGGGTTCATATAAGGCATTTGCGTTCAAAAATAAAAAAGATTTCAGACGGGAAGGAATATATTGATACTATTTACGGTGGCGGATACCGGCTGCTTTCAAAAGGAAAATAACTAGCCGTAGAGAATTATAGATATCTTGCTATTATAAAAGTTTAGGTATTTAATTAATATGTAATTACGGAAACAACATACAAAATTGAAGCATGTATAAAAAAATAACATATTTGATAATAGTTTTTCTTTCCGGCTTTATTCTGTTTAATTATCTCAGTGCACAATCTAAATTTGTTTCAAAACCGCCTGAGTTTCTTGCGGAGAGCTTAATAGATAAACAGACCACCGATCCGAAGAGGTTGTTTTTAAAGACCTGGCGTATTATTAAGTCAAAATACTATGACCCGACAATGAACGGCCAGGACTGGATGAGATGGAATAAGCGTTATATTGATAAAATTTCAACAATTGATGATGCAAATGTTGCTATCAATTCAATGTTGGCAAGCTTAGACGATCCGTATTCAAAATTTATGGATGAAAAAGAATATCTGGAGCAGACAACAAATATCGATGCAAAAATTGTCGGCATTGGTGTTAATATTATTTCTGCCTCCGGTAAGGTCGTTATTGTTAGCGTTGTAGAAGATACACCGGCATTTAAGAGCGGTGTTAAAGCCGGTGATTTGATATTAAAAGTTGACGAAAAAAATGTTGCCGGTAAGTCAGTAAGCGATGTTGCATCATTAATCCGTGGAAAAGAAGGTGAAATTGTTAAATTAGAACTATTACGAGACAAGAAAAAATTAACAAAAAATATATTAAGAGAAGAAATACAAATAAAAAATATCAAAGCATCCATAATCGATGATAAAATCGGCTATATTCAGATATCAAGCTTTATTAGCTCGGATTTGTCTTCTGAATTTATTGAAGCCTTAACTAAAACTGAAAAATGTCAGGGATTGATTATAGATTTAAGAGGTAACGCAGGCGGCCTGATGCCGAATGCAATCTTTATTGCTGATATGTTTCTACCTTCCGGCCATATAGTCAGTATAGTAGACAGAAACAGCCAGAAATCAGATATTGATGCACAGGTAAAACCATATGCAATAAATAAACCGCTTGTTATTCTTATTGACGAAGCCAGTGCAAGCGCATCCGAAATTTTGAGCGGTGCTTTGAAAGATAATAAAAAAGCAATATTGATAGGCAAGCGGACTTATGGTAAAGGTATGATTCAAAAAATATACCCGCTGCCTAATGAAACCGGCATGAATCTTACTATAGCAAAATACCTTACACCCAAAGGGTTTGATATTAATAAAAGGGGGATAGAACCGGATTATGAAGTTGAATACACAGAAAAAGACTTCTTAAATAATAAAGATCCTCAATTGGAAAAGGCAAAATCAGTAATGGAAGGATTGCTGAAAACAAAGTATGAACTCGCAAAAAGTAATAAGTATAACGCATTAAACTAGTGCGTTTGTAATCCCCTAATGTTACCGTGTACTATTTTGTATAACTTTTTGTAATGATTATTTTACTTTGTCATGGTTTTGATTATTCAAAATAATATTAAAAGCTGATTAATTTAAGAGAGATAAAATGTAAAATATATGTATGTTTGTACAATACATATCTGAATATTTAGAAGCTCTGGATATAGAAAGAGGGCTTTCTCAAAATACGATAGATGCTTATCGGCGGGATTTGGCTTCATTTGCCGATTTTTTGCTATCTCAAGGCGTTGAAGATTTTTGCCAAATAAAAAGGACGCACATAAATTATTATATAAAGCAGCTGCATTATGATAAATATACTGCAACAAGTGTTACAAGAAAGATTGCGGCAATAAGAGGTTGGTTTAAGTGGCTTTTGGCTAATGAAATTATCAAACAGGATCCATCGTTGAGTATTGAGCTTCCAAAATTAAGTAAAAGACTACCAAAGGTTGTATCTGTTCCTGATATAGAAAAAATGCTTTCTAATCATTTAAATTCAATTGAAACAGTTATTATGGAGCTTTTATACGGGGCCGGTTTAAGAGTTTCGGAACTTGTGAATCTCGAGTTATCCAATATAGATACGCAAGCTAAGTATATCCGGTGCTTTGGTAAAGGTTCAAAAGAAAGAATTATTCCGATAGGAGACAAGGCTAAAAAGGCTATAAATTCTTATTTGAAATTTCGTGAGCTAATTATAAAAAAATACAGGCTGAGCACAAAACGTTTTTTAATAAAAGAAAACGGAATATTAGTGACAAGACAGGATATTTATGTTTTTATAAAAAAGCAAGGTGATTTGCTGCATAAGCACATTTCGCCGCACACCCTCAGACATAGTTTTGCTACTCATATGCTTGAGAACGGAGCTGATTTGAGAGTTGTGCAGGAGTTGTTGGGGCACAGCGATGTGTCAACTACACAGCTTTATACTCATGTTAGCAAGAAAAGACTGAAAGAAATTTATTTTTCGATAAATGGTTGAAGCGTTGGAAAATCTGAAAGATATTTATTCTAAAGAAGAATATTCCGGAAATATGTTTTTTACTCTAAAGCGTCCGATAATTTCTTATGAAGTATTTCCGCCGAAAAATGACAGTAACGGAGAAAAACTTAATGAGCTAATCAATGAGCTTCGTATATTGAAAAAGTATGAACCATCGCTTGTTTCTGTTACTTATGGTGCTGGCGGCAGCAATAGAGATCAATCCGTTGATATCATTGATAGAATAAAAAATGAATTAAAGCTTAATCCGATGCCTCATTTTACGTGTGTATCCACTCGAAAGTCGGAGATAAAAGATTATTTGTTTAATATAGAAAAAATGGGTATAAAAAATATTTTAGCCCTGCGTGGCGATATTCCGGAAGGTGCTTTTTGTCATGATTTTTTGTACGCATCGGAGCTTGTGGAATTTATAAAAAAAGAACACGATTTATCTGTTGCGGTTGCCGGTTATCCCGAGACACATATTGAGTCCGAGTCGTTAGAAAGTGATATAAAATGGCTCAAACATAAGGTTGATAAGGGTGCTGATGTGATTTATACTCAATTGTTTTTTGATAATAATAAGTATTTCGGATTTACGGAGGTTTGTGCGGATGAAGGAATAGAAGTTCCGATAATACCCGGAATACTTCCCGTTACCGGTTATAATCAATTGTTGAAAATGACGAGTCTGTGTAAAGTAACTATACCCAAAATTTTGATGGAAAAATTAGAAAAGCATAGTGACGATAAAGATTACACTAAAAAACTCGGTATAGATTTTGCTTCATATCAATGCAGGCAGCTTATAGATGCCGGTGTAAAGGGGCTGCATTTTTATACTTTGAATAAATCTGAAGCGGTAAGCGAGATTTTGGAAAACATATTGTAATCTTTATATAATATTAATTTGATTTTTTGTTTTTCAAGTTGATATAATAAGTTAAACAGTAGGTTGAGGAAGATAAATGAAATCATACAAAGTTGGCATAGTTGGTGCCGGAATTTGGGGCAAAAATTTAGTTAGAAATTTTTATAATTTAAATTATTTGGATACTGTCTGTGACATGGATGAGGAAAATCTAAATAGGACAAAAAATGATTTTCCAAACGTGCATTTGACAAAAGATTTTAATGAAATGCTTGTTAATCCGGAAATTGACGGAATAGTTGTTGCGACACCGAGTCATACTCATTTTAAGCTGGTAAAGGCTGCGCTAAATGCCGGAAAGCATGTTTATGTGGAAAAGCCGATTGCAACAACAAGTTTGGAAGCAAAGGAACTAAATGATTTGGCAACTGCAAAAGATTTGGTACTTATGGTCGGTCATTTGTTATTGTACCATCCTGCTGTTAACAGATTGAAAATGATTGTTGAATCCGGTGAACTGGGTGAAATAAAATATGTACAAAGTGACAGGTTGAATATAAATTATTTTAAAAATGACAGAAGCGTCATGTGGGATTTGGCTCCTCATGATGTATCAATGATTAGTCATATTTTGGGCGAAGAGCCGCTGAGAGTTATCTCTGCTGTGGGTGCAAGTTCGGAAGGAAATGCAATTTTGGATATAACGCATGTTGATATTGAATATCCATCAGGTGCCATTGCGCATGTTTCGGACAGCTGGATACATCCTCAAAAAAGAGTTAATTTGATGATTCGCGGTTCTAAGGCCAG
>CASDVD010000009.1 GCA_949284155.1 uncultured bacterium
AATAAATACAACCGTTTCAGCTCATGCAACATATCGTAATATTTGTTCAGGATTGACTTGTAATAAGTCCGGTTAATTATATAATAGAAAAAAGGAAAGAGGCGTGTAGTGTAAAAGATTGCGGGGACAGTCTTTTGATGAGTATGCAAACGGCAAATCCTTATAAAATACGGAATATGCCGGTGAAGGTCTTTTTCAAATCAAAAGAAACGGGATGGTATCCTAAAACATATACTTCGGGAGGAAACAAGTGCTAAGAAGCAGAGATATGGGAAGATCAATAGCTGTAAGAAGATGGACTAATACAGCTTTGGAATGTTATAAAAGAGGATGTGTTTGTGAAGGTTGTTTTTATACGGACTTTTTCAGCGGCACCTCGCAAAAATGCCAGATGAAAGCATCCGTACTGGAGCTTGTCAGAGTTTTAGGCAAACCTGATATTGATATTCCTCAGGTTTTGAATGATTAATTTTGATGACATTTGCTCAAAAAAATTCTAAAATTTAATTAGTAAAATATGCAGCAGGGTTTACAATGGACGAAGAACATAACGAACCTCAAGAAGGCTCCCGAAAAAATTTTATAGGCATAATGTTCAACTGCTGCAATGTTTATGCAAGGATATACAAAAATAAAGAAGGAACCGCTTATGTAGGCAGATGCCCCAGATGTATGCGGCCGGTAAGAATAAAAATCGGAGACGGCGGGCTTAATGCAAGATTCTTCAGCGCACAATGAAGTTTTATTATAAATATTTTGTTATTTTAATAATATTTATACTTACAGCCGGAAATGGAGTGTCATCCCAAAATTACCTCATAAGCAGTAAGCATAATTTCTCGCAGGGTGATATAATTAAACCCGAAAAGGAGAAAATTATGGACATTAAAGAACTGAGAAAAAATAAATTGATAGATATATTCTGCACACTGGCAGAAATACCTTCTCCCTCAGGTCAGGAAGATAAAGTTGCACAAAAGATAATAGAAATTTTGAAACAAGCAGATATAGAAGCCAAACAGGATGACTTTGGAAACGTAAAAGCCAAAATTCCGGCGACTGACAGCGCAAAAAAACCTTTGCTGCTCTCTGCACATATGGATGTAATCGGCGACAATTCGCCAATAAATATAAAGTATAACGGACAATACATTGAGACAGACAAAAAGCGCACCCTTGGAGCAGATGACAAAGCAGGTGTAGCTGCCGCAATAAACCTTGCAATTGAAATCAAAAAAAATCAGAATTTAAAACACGGAGGTCTGGAACTTGTTTTTACAAAAGATGAAGAACAGGGCCTTTCCGGAATAAATCATATAGATTTTTCTGATTTGGAATCGGAATATGTTCTTGTGCTTGATGCTGACAAATTGGGACAGATACTTGTCGCAGGAGCAAGTTATACAAATGCCGTTCTTGATGTTACCGCACCAAAAGGCGGACATTCAGGAATTGATATTGCCGACAAAGAAAGAGTCAATGCCGTTAAGCTAATCGGAGAACTCATAAATGAAATTCCGCAAGGTGTATATAAAGCAAATGAACTCGGAGTGGTCACCTCCATTAACATAGGCAGCGTGATAGGCGGAGGTGTTGAACCTTGCATAAAGCAAATTTCTGATGAAAATATCAAAGCCGAAAGTTACATTGATTACATTGCTGAAAAATCAATGACAAACCTCATCAATACACATGCAAAAGCCAGATATTCAATAAGAAGTTCAGAATTGGCCAACGAAAAAGAACTGATTGAAAAAATACAAAAAATCACAGAAAACTTTAACAAAAAATATGAAGGACTCGCAAAGGCAGAGTTTATAGCGACACCGCATCTTCCCGCCTTTGAACGTTCAAACGACCATAAACTGGAAGAACTCGGTGCAAAAGCATGCAAAGCCGCAGGAGCGGAACCTTCAGTAACCTCCTTCCACGCCGGAGCGGAAACCCACATCTATGCACATAAAAAAAATAAGTCCGGTAAGACCTTCAAACCGTATCTGATAGGCTGTGCAGATGTTTACAACATGCACTCAAGCGATGAAAAAATTAATGTTGAATCATATTTAAAAGGCTACGAATTTTTGAAAAAATTCTTTGAAATGTATAATGTTAATGAAAACCGGTAGACTAAAATCTACCGGTTTTTTTATTTGGGTTTATTAGTTTTTAGGTTTTATTTTTTGTTTTTGGAGGTTTTTTCAGGGTCTTTGATTCAGCGAGCCGGCATTAATTGTTTAGCAAGGGGTTTGGCGGATTGTGGGGGGTTGACAGAGGTATTAAAGACTGGACACGGAGCTGTGTTGATAATAATATGTAATCAGTAAAAAAGGAGAAGTTTTTATGAAATTAATGGAAGGCAAAAAAGGGATTATTTTCGGTGTTTCAAATGCACGTGGAATCGCTTATGCTATAGCACAGCAA
Source organism: uncultured bacterium (assembly GCA_949284155.1). GTDB lineage: Bacteria > Cyanobacteriota > Vampirovibrionia > Gastranaerophilales > Gastranaerophilaceae > Spyradomonas. The sequence goes on from CASDVD010000009.1 coordinate 2,422, forward strand.
ATTTATCAGGCAGGTGCTGAAATAGCTTTCACTTATGCGAATGAAGCTATGGAATCACGGGTAAGACCTCTCGCTGAAGAAATGAATTCGAAAATGATTGTTGAATGCGATGTTACCAATGAAGAACAGGTTAAATCTGTGTTTGAGCAATACGCAAAAACATACGGAAAACTTGACTTCGTAATACATGCAGTAGCTTTTGCAAACAAAGAAGACCTTGCCGGAGAATTTATTAACACATCAAAAGCAGGTTGGGATTTAGCTCTTGGTGTTAGCGCATATTCACTGGTAACACTTGCCAGAAATGCACAGCCGTTAATGAATGAAGGCGGAGCAATCCTTGCATTGACCTATTTGGGTTCTGAAAAAGTTGTTGCAAATTACAATGTAATGGGTGTCGCTAAGGCAGCTCTTGAATCTTCCGCAAGATATCTCGCCGACAACCTCGGAAAACACGGCGTAAGAGTGAACTGTCTGTCCGCAGGCGCAGTAAAAACTCTTGCAGCAAAAGGTATTTCAGGTTTCGACAGAATGCTTAAAGCCGCAGTTTTGAAAGCACCGCTGAAAAGAAATGTGTCTTTGGAAGATGTCGGCAAAACAGGTCTTTATCTGGTTTCTGATCTTTCTTCAGGCGTTACCGGTGAAATAGTACATGTCGATTGCGGATGCCATAGCGTTTATGCATCGATTGACGAAATGGAAGCTACTTACGCTTTTTGCAAACAGTAATTAAAAAAGAAATTAAGGGTTGAAATATTTCAACCCTTAATTTATAAAATAATAAGATAATAGCGAAACATTAATAAGGACATCTATTATGATTAGTATGAACAAGAACAAAACAAAAATCGTGGCAACCCTCGGGCCTGTCAGCCGTGATGAAAAAATTATTGAAGAATTGATTCTCTCAGGTGTAAATATGTTCAGAATCAATACCTCTCATAATACAGCACAGGACCATAAGGAAACTATCGACAAAATCAAAGCTGTTTCCAAAAGATTGAAAGCTTTTACGGCAGTTATGATTGACCTTCAAGGGCCAAAAATCAGAGTAGGAAACCTCATTGAACCTATACCGCTGGAAAAAGATATGGTTTTAACTTTCCAATACGGACTTGAACAAACTGACAAAGATATAGTTCCTGTTGACTATAAAGGTGTTGCACAGGATGTAAAACCCGGTGAACTTATACTTATGGATGACGGAAAAATTGAAGTTCAGGTAGTGGAAGTTAACGGTGATAAAGTCAAAGCAAAAGTTGTTCACGGCGACCTTTTAAAACCGAGAAAAGGTTTGAATATTCCCGGTGCAACAAAGAGTCTTTCTGCCATAACCGAACGTGACGTTGATTACATCAAATTCGCTGTTGACAACGAAGCTGACTATCTGGCGCTGTCATTTGTAAGAGACAAAGACGATATTCTTCTTGCGAGAAAATATTTGAGCCATTTTGGTGCGGATATTCCTATTATTGCAAAAGTAGAAAAACCTGAAGCTGTTCAAAATATAAACGAAATTATAGAAACTGCCGATGCAATTATGGTTGCACGTGGTGATTTAGGTATTGAACTTTCACCTGAAAAGGTGCCTATAGTACAAAAACAAATTATTGACGCATGCTTTGATGCACGTAAACCTTGTATCGTAGCTACACAAATGCTTGAATCAATGATAGAAGAGCCGATTCCGACAAGAGCAGAAGCATCCGATGTTGCGAATGCAATCCTTGACGGCGCCGACGCAGTAATGCTTTCCGGAGAAACAGCAGCAGGAAAACATCCTGTTGAAGCTGTCAAGACAATGTCTATGATTGCTCATGAAGTTGAACAAAGCGACTTCTGCTGTTACAACCTTGAACTGGACATGAATCCTGATTTTGAACCTACACCGCAAGCTATTGCACACTCCGCTGTGACTATGGCACAGGATTTGGGCGCAAAAGCTATCCTTGCATTTACTCATTCGGGATATACTCCCCGTCTTTTATCCAGATTAAGACCGGAGGTTCCTATTATTGCAATTTCAGATTGCGAAAAGACCTGCCGTAAGCTCAATCTTTGCTGGGATATTTATCCTTATATGAAAGATTGGGATGTAGTACTTGATGATGAACTTTTGAAAAAAATTGACAAATTGTTATTGGAAAAAACTAATTACAAAAAAGATGAAAGAATTATTGTAATCGGTTCTATCCCTCACCTGATAACAGGAAGAACAAATTTCATAAGAGTTCACAGAATAGGCGCAATCTAAATTTAATTTTTTAAAATTTTTTAAAATAAAAAGGAGTCTGAAACGGCTCCTTTTTTATTGCAAAATCGTTAAAAAAAATATAAAATGTAACCATGGCAGTTGTTTATCTATGTTTGGGTTCTAATATGGGAGACCGCTTTAATGTAATCCAAAGTGCGGTCAATCTGTTTTCGCTTTCGGACAGTACAAATATCATTCGTACATCCGCATTGTATGAAACAGAACCTTGGGGATATAAGAATCAAAACTGGTTTTTAAACATAATCATTGAAATAAAAACATCACTTTCTCCCGAAGAGCTGCTGGGTAAATGTCAGGAAATCGAAAATCTGCTGGGCCGTGACAGAACACATGAAGTACGGTGGGGCGAAAGAGCTATAGATATAGACATAATTTTTTATGACAAACAGATTATAAATACTGAAAAGTTAACAATTCCGCATAAACATATGCACAAAAGAGCGTTTGTGCTTGTTCCTCTGCTTGAGCTCATACCGGATTTTGTACATCCGGTGTCCGGAAAATCCGTTTCAGCTCTTTATGACGAACTGGAAGAAGTCGAAGACGTCTTTTTATACGGGACACGGCCTCATGTCTAGGATCGGGATTATCGGAGCAGGCCCGTCCGGAGTAATGGCCGCCATCTTTGCAGCAAAACATCATCAGGTAACTCTCTTTGAAAAAGATGATGTGTTAAAAACGATTCTGCCCACAGGCGGCGGGAGATGCAACCTTGCTTATAATGAAACAGACATAAAAGAACTGGCAAAATTCTATCCCAGAGGCGAAAAATTTTTATATTCCGTGTTTTCAAAATTTTCGACAAAAGATACTATAGAATTTTTTGATAATATGGGGGTAAAAACCTATGTACAGCCTGATTCAAGAATTTTCCCCGTAACCAATTCCTCAAAAACCGTTAAAAAAGCACTCTCGGACAGATTGAAAAATGTAAGAGTAATAAATGAAAAAGTTTTATCAGTAAAAATTCAAAACGGAATTTTTAAGGTAAAAACTTTAAAATCCGAATATGATTTTGATGCAGTCATTTTAGCTGCGGGCTCAAAAGGCGGAGGTTATAAAATTGCCGAATCTTTAGGACACAAAATTGTTGAACCGAGACCCTCGCTGACAGCATTGAAAACCCGGGAAAAAGAACTTTTTTGTCTTTCCGGAATGACTATTCAAAATATAAGAGCGGATGTATACTTTGAAAACAAAAAGAAAAAAACAGTTTATGGAGATATTCTGTTTACACATTTTGGAATTTCCGGCCCGTTAGCTTACAAAATATCGTCTTATTGCGCTTATGATGAATTCAACATAAAAAATCCTTTGAAAATAGTTCTAAATTTTGTCAACGAACCTGACACAAAAGAATTTGAGAAAAAACTCTCAGAAAAATTTAATAAAGAAACAAAGAAAGATATCTTAAATACCATAGGCAGTTATGTACCGAGGAATTTTGCAAAAATTCTGCTTGAACAAAACAATATCGACATTCATACAAAATCAGGACAGATAAAAAAAGAAGCAAGACAAATTATTGCAAAAAATTTGACAGCATTTACTCTTCATGCATCAGACAGATGCACCGGCGAGGAAATTGTCACTGCCGGAGGAGCAAACCTGAAAGAGATTAATTCAAAAACAATGGAATCAAAATTAATAAGCGGTTTGTATTTTTGCGGTGAAATACTTGACATTGACGGGTTAACAGGAGGGTTCAATCTGCAAAACTGCTGGTCGACAGGTTTTATTGCCGGCAGCTCCGTATAAAAAGCCCTGTTTTTTATGTTTCAAAATAACCTATATATGGCAGATTTCTAAAATAACCTTCATAGTCCAGCCCGTATCCGACAACAAATTTGTCATCAATTTCAAAACCGTAATAATCCGCATCAATAGGCGTCTTTCTGGCGATCTTTTTATTTAAAAAAGTAACTATCTTACAAACTTTAGGGCAGTGCGTGCCCGTAATCAAATCCACCAAAAATCTCAAAGTACAACCTGTATCGATAATATCCTCGACAACAATAACATTTTTATTTTCCAGATTAGGAAGCGTCAAATCCAAAGCCTTTACATTCCCCGATGAAACCTGCGCATTACCGTAGCTTGAAACTTTGATAAATTCAAGCTGTACAGGCATTTTCAAATATTTTATCAAATCACAGCAAAAAATACTCGAGCCTTTTAAAACGCAAATTACTGTCAAATCCTCATTTTCACCGAAATCATGATTGATTTTTTCCGCAAGTTCAACTGTCTTATCATGAACCTGTTTTTCGTTAAAAAGTATTTTTAAATCTTCCCGCTTCTTATCCATTTTTACCGCTTTTCCAGTTTTATAACATACTCCGGAATATCGCCGCAGCGAAGCTTATTGCTTAAGCAGCATCCTGCAGCCCAGAGTACTTCTTCATTCTTGCATAACAGTATAATACCATTTCTTTCAGGTTTTGGAATGTGTTTGTTAATAAAAAATTTTTTCAATTTCATACTGCCGTCCATGCCGAACGGATTGATAATATCACCGTCTTTTCGAAACCTCAAAGACAGAGGAAACGGCAACGAACAGGTATAAGCATAATATTCCCGTTCTGAAGGAAATTTCTCCGGCAGTTCTTTGTCATAACGTGCAGCACAAAACGTATAACCGCAAAATTCATAAGTGCCGCATCCGGTAATTTCAACAGATTCAAAACATTTCTCAATGCCGGCAACGGGATAGATATAGTCTTTGTTAACAAGCAGCATCAACTTTTCCGTCAAAGAAATCGTCTTCCCGCATGATGCACCGTGATTTTCGTAAATAAATTCTAAAATTTCATCAACTTTTCTTGAATCATAATCAATACTGTTTTCTATCAAAAAATTCATAATAAACCTTTTTTGAACGTCCTCAGAGAATTCAAGAAATTTTGCCGTCAAAAATTTTCCGTTTACCTTAACCTTATTCTCAATCAAGCCTAAATACTCGTTGATTATTCTTTCCTGTGAAACAGCAATTTGGCTCAAGTTATATAATTTATCTTCAACCTCCGGATTAATCTCTTTCATTTCAGGCAAAATTTTGTGCCGTATAAAATTTCTTTTGTATTTTACAGAATTGTTGCTGGAATCATTGTTAGGGTTGAGTGAAAATTTCCGGCAATAGTTTTCAATATCTTTTCTTGAAAAATTCATCAGCGGCCTGAATATTTGACAGCCGTTGATGGAATTGTGCTTTGCAATCCCGCACAATCCTTTTATCCCTGTGCCTTTTATCATCCTGTATATGACAGTCTCGGCATTATCGGATTTTGTGTGAGCAAGAAAAAGTCCTTTTGCATCATATTTTTCATAACATTCTTTAAAAAATTTTTGCCTTGCTTCTCTTGCTGCAGTTTCTGTTTTTTTTGCAGCAGCGTCAAGTTTTTTTGAACAAAACGGTATTTTATATTTTTCGCAAAATTCGGCGCAATTTTCTTCTTCTTCATCAGACTCTGCGCCTCTCCAGTTATGGTTTAAATGCACAGCAACCACTTTCAAACCCAGCCTGTTCAAAATATGCAAAAGACACATAGAATCAAATCCGCCGGAAAATCCGACAAGATAAGTATCTCCGGAGCATAAAAGCCCTTTTTTCGTTAAAAAATTTTTAACTTCTTCAAACACACTCCTATTCTTTCATAAATTATAAAATTTGGCAAAAACAATGATTAGCAGATATAACCAACTGTACTACGATTCTAAATTCAGCAGTATTGCTTATATTTACACGCTCTATTAAAATAAAAAAGAAGGAGTATATGATGAAAAGATGCAGATGGGTGGACGAAAAGTCTGAAATATACATAAAATACCACGATGAAGAATGGGGCGTCCCAAAATTTGATGACAGAGAATTGTTTGAGCTTTTAATACTGGAATCGTTTCAGGCCGGACTTTCTTGGATTACTGTTCTGAAAAAACGTGATGCCTTCAGAATTGCTTATGACAATTTTGACGTGAAAAAAGTCGCAAACTATTCTGAAAAAAAGATTAATGAACTGCTGGCCGACAAAAATATCATCAGAAGCAAAAGCAAGATAGCCGCATCAATCAACAATGCAAAAATTTTCATTGAAATACAAAAAGAATTCGGCAGCTTTTCAAACTATATCTGGAGCTTCACAGATAAAAAAATCATCTGCAATAAAACAGACCGGATACCTGTAAGCAGCCCGCTTTCAGACAAAATTTCAAAGGATTTAAAAAAACGGGGCATGAAATATACCGGCACAGTAATCATATATTCCTATCTGCAAGCCATCGGAGTCGTTAACGACCACGAATCCTGCTGTTTTAAATACCCGAAATAAACTTTTATTCAACCGGCAAAAAGTTACGCAATTTTTCTTCCTTATTCATTTTACAATAACAAAATATCACAAAGTTCAGCATCAATATTCTTAAAAGAAAATTGTATATATTCAACAACAAACTCAAAACCACACTCAAAACAGCCCGGCAGAAATTAAAACAGCGTTTAAAAAATTATCAATAATTGTAAAAAAAAATTTCAAAATTTACAAAAGTAGTAAATTATGCTGCGAATTCTAATTTTACATAATTAAGGTTAGATTTTAAAGGCAATATTATGGTTTCATGTTTTAATACAATAAAAACTGCAAATTGTACATTGCGCAGCATTTTTGCTCCAATAAAACCTCAATTAGTTAAAAATAAAACTATTCAAAATCTAAAAATGATAGTCGGGGTAGTGAAGTGTCCCCCCTAAAAACATAATCAATGTAAAGAACCGCATGATTTAATTTCTTGTTCCACATAGTTTGATTATTTTGGGCAGCATGTTTAAAAATTCTTAAATTTATACCGCAGCTAAATTTTTCACATCTGTCTTAGGCGGATTGCCAAACATTTTTTTGTATTCACGGCTGAATTGTGTCGGGCTTTCATACCCTACTTCATAACCTGCCGTTGCAGCATCATAGTTGCCTGAAAGCATTAATCGCTGGGCTTCATACAGTTTTAATTGTTTCTGGTATTGCAGAGGGCTTACCTGCGTTACTTTTTTAAAATTTCTATAAAACGATGACGGTGCCATATTTACGCTCAAGGCGACTTCATCCATATTGAGTTTTTCGCTGTAACGTTCTTTTATCAGAGAAATTGCCTGTGCAATCTGGTTTGAGCGTGTGCCTTTAGTGTTAATTAAACGCAGCTGGCTGCCGAGCGGGCCTGTCAAAAGTCTGTAATAAATTTCTTTAATAATAATCGGTGACATAATTTTTTGTTCGTCTGCAGGTTTTTCAATAAGCTGTGCCAGACGATAGAAAGAATCCAATAACTCAGCATCCGTATCAGCTATTGCAAGAGCTTTTTCATTGTTAGCAACAGCCTGCGGAAGTTTTGTTTCCAATATGAGTTTAGAGATTATATTAGAATCTAATTCAAGAATAAGAACAACAAACGGTTCCTCCTCGCTTGCTTCAGCGACACGGCTTGAAACGGGAATATCCGTACAGGATACAACATACTGCCCTTTTGTATAAATAATATTTTCGTTTCCGTAGAGCATATGTTTTAACCCTTGCAGAACAAGAATACAGATCGGGTTGTAAAAACACTTTAAAAATTCGGTAGGATTATTTCGTCTTACTATTCTTACGCCGTCAATAGACGTTGGATAATTTCCGGCATCCGGTATGTTTCTTAAAATTATATCTCTAATTGCAGTATATTTAGATTCCACTCCTAACACTCCTTACAAAAATATGGCATATTTTCTAAAATGCAAAGAGGCTGCGGCAAAAGCCGGAATTAATCCGCCGGAAGCAGAAGAAGTTGAGTACACAAATTTTATTCATTAAAAAGATAGGAGAAAAATTATGCAAACAGTAAAATTAAATAATGGTGTAGAAATGCCTATATTAGGCTATGGCGTTTACCAGGTAGGAATTGATGAATGCGAAAAATGTGTATCTGATGCAATTTCTGCAGGCTACAGGCTGATTGATACAGCACAGTCTTATCATAACGAAGAAGGTGTCGGAGCAGCCGTTAAAAAATCAGGAATAGACAGAAAAGAATTCTTTATCGTTACAAAATTGTGGATTTCAAATTACGGATACGAAAATGCTAAAAAGTCCATTGACGATTCTCTGAAAAAACTTCAAACAGACTACATTGACCTTCTGTTATTACACCAGCCGTTCGGGGATTATTACGGTGCATACAGAGCTATGGAAAAAGCTTACAAAGAAGGCAAGGTAAAAGCAATCGGGGTTAGCAATTTCTATCCTGACAGATTTGTTGACCTTTGCCATTTTGTTGACGTAAAACCTGCAATCAATCAGGTTGAAACCCACGTATTTAATCAGCAAAAAGAAGCAAGAAAGTATATGGAGAAATACGGTG
>CASDVD010000010.1 GCA_949284155.1 uncultured bacterium
AATCATTCCTTTTTCATCACACTGCTTCTATCATTCAATTAGTTAGGTTTAATTACTATAGTGATGACGCAAAAAAAGTTTTGGAGTATCATATAGTTAAATATTGTTGAGTAAAAAATTATGCCGCAACGAAATAGTCTATTTTTTATATCAGAAAATAAAAAAACAGCACTCCTTATCCAAACTAAAATCATGCTGGCACGTGATACAGATGAATTTGTGCATTGTGATTTTGAGGGATGTTTTGAAGATGTAAAAAAATTAAACCCTTCTGTAGTACTTTTTGATATTACAGAACATGAGGATGAGTTTTTTGATTTTTTAAATAAACTTCGTCAAACTCCATCTGTACGGCACATTCCCGTCATACCGGTATTTAAAGAAATAGATGAAGATGTTTTGTGTAACGCATTCGAAGCGGGTATTAGCGATTTCCTGACTATGAATTCCACAGACTCCGAATTTACTGTCAGAATATTGATTGCTATGCGGAAAAAACAACATGAAGCTGATTTTGAAAATAAAAATAATATACTTTCTCAGCTAAAAATTTTGGATAAAAAAACCGGTATTTACGCAAAAAATTATACCTATACCATAATTAAAGCTCAAAGCAAAAAATGCACCGGCTCTTTTGCCGTTATTGCTCCGGATGTTAATACCAGAAATAAACTTTCTCCTGAACATCTTGCCTCTCTGATTAAAAATAACATAAGAATTTCAGATTTTATCGGCTTTTCTGGCGATTTTAAAATTTATACTTGGTTTCCTGAAACTGAACCTGAAAACGTTCTGAATATTCTTTACAAAATAAAAAAACTCCTGCCCGCTGAATGCAAAATCAGTGCCGGCGTCGCAAAAACTAATGAAATAGACTTTGATAGAACAGAAGAAGCAGCTAACAAAGCACTCTCCCGTGCTTTGCTAAAAGAAAATGCTTTTGTAATCGCCAGAGAAAAAGATGAACTGAAAGAACAATTCCGCAAAAATCCTGATGAATATAAAAATTTTAAAATATTCCGGCAGGATTTTTTCAAAAAATTAGAAAAAATTGTTTCCCCAATATTTTTTCGTACTCAAAAAATTATTGAAGAAAAACTTTTTCAAACCGAAATCACTCATGAAATATCTGAAGACGGCTGCTTTTTCATTTTGAAAAATGATTCCTGCAACAGCACTTTCCGGCTTACTTGTCCGGGATACACAAGAGTAAATATCGACATTGCACATTTTTGTGAGCATGAAGAATATAAAGATAAAATTTCTATGAATATCGATGAGGTTACTCCTGAAAAAATCTCTGCCCTATTAGATGACTTCATCAAAACCTTTCAACATCTTTAATAGGGTGGCTAAATCATTCCATCTTCGTCACGCCCTTCGTGACTGTTCAGCGGCACAGCCCAGCGCACCAATTGTTGGCGGACTGCGTTTCTTTAATAGGGTGGCTAACCCCTTCCACTTTTTTCACATCCCTCGTGTCTGTTCAGCGGCACAGCCCGGTGCACCAATTGTTGGCGGAATATAATATTTTACAAAGCTTAACAATTATGTTTAAAAGCAGCAAAAAAGTGGCATATAGTATATAGCTAACGAAAGTGAGCGGTACTTATCATGTCCATTTCTCCAGTTACAATGTCTCCGATGATTTTATCCTTTGTGGCTGCTAAAAAGCCGGATGAGGAAGATTCTGAATATGAAAAAATCAAGACTATGCTAAAAATGCTTGGCATAGAGCCGACCGGCGACAAAGAAGTGGACAAACTTTTGCTCCTGCAAGCTGTCAATGCAAAAGTTGATGAAGCCGCAAATTCCGGTTCCACAGCGTCTTACAACCCATTTATTGATTTAATGGAATTTCTTGAAATAACAACGACAGGAAATGTAGATAAAGATTATAACAATGTGATTGATGAATTGGATTACCGGATATACATGGCCAATGATGATGAAGAAAAAGAATATTATCAATCTTTGAGAGACCAGGCCGATTCACTCTATACGGAAAACAATTATGATACCCAAAGACAGGACATGTTCATGGGTGCTTCACAAATTTCAGATTATTACAAATTTATGATTACCGGTTAATGTTAAGTTTGTAAACAGATTTTTTATTTTCAAACTTACTTATTATTTATTAACCAAACATGAAAAAAATTCTTTTTGCACAGCAAATTCAAAAAGAATTTTTTATAAAGTAATAAATTCCGCTAAATTTTTACAAATTTTCTCAAATGCTTTTATTAATTGTAAAAACAACGTTTGACAAGTATTTTGAATAGCTTGATAATAATTAATAACAGGTGATGAAGAAAAGGAGAAAATAACAAGATGACGCCGATTAGCTATATACCGGAGCATGCAAAAGAACTTTCAAACGAAGATATAAAAAAATTAATCAAGGAAAATAAAGTAAACTTTATCAGAATGCAGTTCGTTGACATTAACGGACAGGTCAAAAATATGGCTGTTCCGTCAATTCAGATAGACAAAATATTAAACAATGAACTAATGCTGGACGGCTCATCAATAAAAGGTTTCAGAAGTATAGAAACATCTGATATGTATTTTTATCCCGACAGAAAAACATTTGCAATATTGCCTTGGAGAAGCAAAGAAGAAGGAAATGTGGCAAGAATTATCTGCGATATACATAATGCAGACGGAACACCGTTTGAAGGCTGTCCGAGATGCAATCTTAAACGTGTTATCAAAGAAGCAAAAGACTTAGGTTATGTAATGAACGTAGGGCCTGAAGCAGAATTTTTCCTTTTTAAAAAAGATGAAGAAAATAATGCCACAACACTGACACACGATCGTGCAGACTATTATGACGTAGGCCCGGACGACCATGGTGAAGATATCAGAGGAGAAATCGTTTATACATTGCAAAAAATGGGATTTGAAATCGAAGCCAGCCATCATGAAGCTGCCAGAGGCCAACATGAAATAGACTTTAAGTATTCAGATACATTAACCTGCGCTGACAATATTATTACATTCAAATATGCCGTCAAAGCAGTCGCATCAAAATACGGACTTCATGCTACATTTATGCCAAAACCCATATTCGGAATTAACGGTTCAGGAATGCACTGTAATATATCACTGTTCAAAGACGAAAAAAATGCATTTCTTGACGAATCAAGAACATATAAACTTTCACAAGAAGCTTTATGGGTAATAGGCGGACTTATGGAAAATGTAAAAGCATTTACTGCCGTAACAAACCCGTTGGTAAACAGTTATAAACGGCTGGTGCCGGGATATGAAGCACCAGTTTATCTTGCCTGGTCAAATGCGAACAGAAGCGCTCTTATCAGAGTTCCGGCTAAACGTGGAAACGCAACAAGAGTTGAGCTGCGTTCACCCGATCCGAGCTGCAATCCGTATCTTGCACTGGCAGTAATTCTGCAAGCAGCAATAGACGGTGTTAAAAATCGCAAAGAACCGGTCATGCCTGTTGAGCACAATATTTATGACATGACGGAAAAAGAAAGAAAAAGAAACAAAATTGATACTCTTCCGGGCAGCCTTTTGGAAGCACTTCATTATATGGAAAAAAATGATGTTGTTAAAGCAGCTTTAGGAGAGCACATATTTAATGAATTTTTAACAGCAAAATACAAAGAATGGGATGATTTTAGAACATTTGTTTCTCAGTGGGAACTTGAGAAATATCTTGAAAGATATTAGTTAAAATAACTGTCTGAATTTG
>CASDVD010000011.1 GCA_949284155.1 uncultured bacterium
AGTTGACGTTGATGGGGCGTCGCCAAGTGGTAAGGCAGCGGGTTTTGGTCCCGCCATTCAGAGGTTCGAATCCTTTCGCCCCAGCCAAAAAAGCTCTCGAAAGAGAGCTTTTTTTATGCGAAATTATTCTTCAAATCACCTTATACTTTAATCTCCGGTTTATTACTGTTATATTTTAATGACCAGTTTACTTGGAAGCAAATCTAAAAATGTCATCCTGAACTTGGTTCAGGAGCTTATAACTGTAGACTTTGAGCCAATTTTACAGGTTGGAAGTTGCTTGATTATACAAAATCAAACCGGTCGGAATCGGACTTTATCAGGACATTAAATAGAAAAAACTATAATAAAATTTGCTTGAAATTTACTAATATCAAAAAATTTTAGAGTCCGATTAATGTCCTTTCAAATCTTGTTGGGCTAAAAGCCCAACCTGCGGACTCCCCCCCCCCAAAAAAAACATAATCAATCAGCAGATAAACTTACCGTACTATCCAACAGCTGACACACTGAATTTACTGTTCCTCTTGTATATGAAGAATGAGTCTGGCAAGGAAGGGTTTCACATTGGCGAAATTTTAGGAAGAACAATACATAATCAGCTTGAATTTCAAATTTAAAGTAAGCGGATATGGAAAAACATACCGTATTTATAAAATGAAGATTTTTATGCAAAAATAATGTAAAATAATCATAGTTCAAATTTTAAGAATAAATTATGAGAGTATCAAACATTACTGCCGGCTGCGCCTCTTGTATAAAGAGCATAAATAACAAGAAAAGCACAAATACGAGAAATATTTATCACAACTCACAGAGTAATAGCTCTGCAAAAAATGTATCGTTTTACGGTATTTGGGGAATAAATAAAAGTCCGCTGGATTCAACCTCAGAAAGATTAAATGCAGCAATTCAGAATCTCGACAACAAAAGTATAGTACTATTCGCCGAAGATTTAGACACAGCGAAGCAGCTTTTGAATCTGCATTTGAAAAATATTTCATTTCCGATGGACAACATTTATTTTGTAAAAAATATACATGACAAAACATCTTTCGCTGTTTTTAAAGACATAAAAAATGACTACAAAATTTTTAAACTGCACCCTCTTTCAACTGTTCAACTATTGAGCGGAGGGACTAATGAATGGGATGTTAACGTAAAAAGAGAATATATCAACACCAGCGAAGAACCGGCAGAACTAAAAGACAGACAAAATATTAAATTCGGCCCATATAAAAAAGAATTTATTATCAAAACAGATTTCCATAAAAGTAACCTAAAATCCATTTTTGATAATGAAGTTGAAAAATATAAATACTTTGATAATGCTGATAATATAAAAAGATTTAACGCAGCAAGGATTATGGAGCTCAATGGAAGGAGGTCTCAAAAGCCGGAGAAAAAGATTACATTCAAAGATATTGGCGGACAAAATGAAAATATAAAAATTCTTGAAGAAAGTGTTATTTTCCCTATAAAATATCCCGATTTTTACAAAGGTTTCAGGGTAAATAAAGGAATTCTGCTCTATGGGCCGCCAAGATGCGGAAAAACTATGTTAGCACTTGCACTGGCAAACGAACTGGGGATAAATTTTATTAAACTCGGCGCAAATGATTTGACAAACGCACATGTAGGACAGACTGAACAAAATTGGAGAGAACTTTTTAAAACAGCAGCAGAAAATCAACCGACAATTATTTTTATTGACGAATTTGATGCAATATCACAAGAAAGAGGCGGCTCAAGTGATGCGGCAAGATATAAAGATGATGTTGTTAATCAGCTTCTTACACTAATGAGCGATTTAGAAAAAAGTGATGACACTGTTTTTGTCATTGCCGCCACAAACCGCAAAGATTTAATTGATAAAGCACTGGTTAACAGCGGCAGATTCGGTCTGCAAATTGATGTTAAAGAGCCGGATTTAGCAGGAACTTTACAGATTTATGAAATTTACGAAAACGGAAAACCTATCGACAAAAATATCAACAAGGACACGCTGTGTAAAATAATGTTTGACAATCATTTTAACGGCTCTGATATTGCGGAAACATTTTATACAGCACATTCTTTTGCTTTAAAACGGCTGGGAATTCATGAAAAAATGAGAAACGGCACGGTAACAAAAGATGATTTAGAAAATTTTGAAATCAACCAGAATGATATGGAAAAAGCAATAAATAAATTGACAAAACAAAAAAATAATTCTTGAAATAAAACATCAATAAATTTACGTGCGGTTTCTTGCAATAATACTTATAAGCAAAAGAAAAAAAATTTTTATTGACAATATTGGTATTATAGTACTAAAATACCAATATTGGAGAAATTATGATTAATATTTCAGAAGCAACGGCTATAGCGCTGCATGTAATGATATATACAGCAAATAAAAATGACTCAGTGCATACTTTGAAAGAAATATCATCAAGATTTAAAGTTTCAGAAAACCATCTTTCCAAAGTATTACAAAGATTGGTCAAAGCTGATTTTTTGATATCTGAAAAAGGCCCAGGAGGCGGATTTAAAATTGTTAAAGGGAAAGAAAATGCCAGCTTAATGGATATTTATGAAGTAATAGAAGGAAAGTATATCCGAAGAGATTGCCTATTTGCTGCTGGTTCAATACAAGGATGCCATTGTATCATGAAACCAATGGTTTCTACTATCAATGATTGTTTTGAAGACTTTATGACAAAAAATAAAATTAATGATTTTAAAATATAGGAGAACTTATGAATATGTTTTGCTTTCAATGTGAACAAACAGCACAAGGAAAAGGCTGCACAGTCACAGGCGTTTGCGGAAAAGATGCAGTCACCGCAAATCTACAGGATGAATTAACAAATGCTGTCATAGAACTCGCTAATTGCCCCAAAAAAAATGAATATATTACAGAATTAATTATTAAAGGATTGTTTATAACAATTACTAATGTAAATTTTGACAATGAATCAATTATTAGATTTAAACAAGAAGTAAAACAAAATATATCCTGCAATACAAATTTTGACATAAAAAGTGTCTGGAACACGGATGAGGATATACGGAGCTTAAAATCTCTTATTTTATTCGGTTTGAAAGGAATAGCCGCCTATGCTTATCACGCAAGAGTATTGGGCTATAAAGACAATGATATCGACAACTTTTTCTATGAAGCATTACAGGCGGTAACTAAAGTAAATAATATCACTGAATTAACCGCTCTTGTGCTAAAAACAGGAGAAATAAATCTCAAATGTATGGAATTATTGGACAAAGCCAATACAAATACATATGGAACGCCGGAGCCCACTAAAGTGACGACAAATATAGAACCCGGGCCATTTATTGTTGTCACAGGGCATGATTTAAGAGATTTAGCCCTGCTGTTAGAGCAAACAAAAGATCTTGGTATAAATATATATACACATGGCGAAATGCTGCCTTGTCACGCATACCCTGAATTAAAGAAATATCCGCATCTAAAGGGCAATTTCGGAACAGCCTGGCAAAATCAACAAAAAGAATTCGAAAATATACCCGCCCCTGTTTTGTTTACAACAAACTGTATCATGCCCGTCAAAGACAGTTACTCCGACAGAGTTTTTACTACGTCAGTAGTGCACTATCCGGGAATGACGCATATAGATGACCAAAAAGATTTTTCATTGGTCATAAAAAAAGCATTAGAACTCGGCGGTTATCCTGAAAAACAAAAAATGACAGGAATTAACGGAGGTGAAGTCTTAACAGTAGGTTTTGGACATGCGGCAGTTTTATCAATTGCTGACAAAATAATTGACGCAGTAAAAACAGGCGCATTAAAACATATTTTTCTTGTCGGCGGATGCGATGGAGCAAAACCGGGAAGAAATTATTACACGGAATTTGTAAAATCAACACCGGCTAATACAGTTGTTTTAACACTTGCCTGCGGCAAATACAGATTCAATGACTTAGAGCTGGGACATATTGGAGAACTCCCGAGATTATTGGATATGGGACAATGTAATGATGCATATTCCGCAATAAAGGTTGCAATAGAGTTATCTAAGGCATTTAATTGCAGCGTAAATGAACTGCCCTTGTCACTAATACTCTCCTGGTACGAACAAAAAGCAGTATGTATATTGTTAACTTTATTATATTTAGGTATGGAAAACATACGTTTGGGCCCAACGCTGCCCGCCTTTATATCTCCAAATATATTAAAACTTCTGGTTGAAAAATTTAAAATAAAACCCATAACAACAGCCCGGCAGGATTTGAAAGAAATACTGGGATAGCACAGCTATAATGCCGGATAGCGCCAGGAAATATATGTTTTGGGCAGCCATAAAATTTTATAAAATTTTATAAAATAGCAAATTATTATTTTATGGTTTTTATATCTTATGTAAGATATACCGGAGAAAATATGATTACAAATTCTATAGAACCAAACCGCCGGCGGCAGTCTTTCGGAAAATTTTTAAAATTTGAAGGAAAAAATAAGGCTAAGGCGATTAATAATCTGAGAACAAAACTTCAAGAAACCTCAGATGATATACTGACTCTTAAAGTAAAAAAAGGTAACTCTAAAAGCACGCTATACGTATTGAGCGGCAAACATTTTGACAAATTTCTAAACTTTATAAACAACAATATTTACTTTAGAGAACTCCGCACAAATATAGAAAAATATATGAAAGAAAGCCCCAAAAAGACCAAAATATAATCTAAAATCTAAAATAAATAAATGGATTATATGTTGAAACGACTATCAATATCGTGCAATAAAAAAACAGACATAATAGCAGCACATTAACAGTACTGTATAAAATTTTACTTTTTTCATAGAGATTAAGTATGTTTTTAAATAGCGGCAAAGAACAAATCACAGCTATAAATAAAATTATACACTCGTATGTGTCTATATAATACGGCAAAGCAAAAGCAACATCATGAACTTTTGCTAAACCAAACATATTTTTTAAATACTCTGCAGCATAGCTCATATTGTCCGCCCTGAATATTACCCAGCCCAAAACAAATATCAAAACGGTATAGCAATGCTTAATTATGTTAATAAACCTATTCTCAGTTTCATGGTGCCAGCCTGTCAGTTTCTCAAAAATTATAAAAAATCCATTCCACAATCCCCAAATCACAAAATTCCAGCTGGCCCCATGCCATAATCCGGTCAGGAAGAATACTATCCCGAGATTTAAGCAGGTTCTGGATAAATTAATTCTGTTTCCGCCCAACGGAATATAGACATATTGCTTAAACCAAGTTGACAAAGAGATATGCCATCTTCTCCAGAATTCCGTAATCGATTTGGAAATATAAGGATAATTAAAATTCTCCATAAATTTAAACCCGAAAAGATAACCAAGACCTATCGCCATATCGGAATATCCGCTAAAATCAAAATACAGCTGGAATGTATAAGCTATAGCACCAAGCCATGCAATGGCAGAAGAAAACGTATCCGGAGCCTGTACAAATATTTTATCGGCAATACAGCCCAGTGTATTTGCTATAATGACCTTTTTTGACAGCCCGATAATGAAACGCTTAACGCCATATTGAACTTTATTAAAATTAACATCTCTTGCTTCAATTTGCTCAGCCACGTCATGGTATTTCACAATAGGCCCCGCAACAAGCTGCGGGAATAAAGATATATATAACGCTAATTTATAAAAATCTTTTTGGACTTTGCACTCGCCTCTGTATACATCTATTAAATAAGACATTGCCTGAAAAATATAAAAAGATATACCTATCGGCATTATAATTTCTAAAAATTTTATATTTGTATTGAACAAATTATTCAAATTTTCAAAAATAAAATTAAAATATTTAAAATATACCAGAATGCTCAAGTTTAAAATGATAGTAAAACACAATATAAATTTTCTGCGGACATAATATTTATCAATAAAAATTGCACCAAGATAGTTTATTACAATAACAAAAAGCATCAACGCAAGATAATGCACATCGCCCCAAGCATAAAAAAGAAGACTTGCCGCCAGTAAAATAATATTATGCAGTTCTTTTTTTGCACAGATATATAAAGCACAGACAACCGGCAAAAAGATATATAAAAAAGTTACTGAGCTAAATAACATTTAAAACGGTCTCCTTTTGTAAAGCAGATTGAGCCTGTCCACTCCGCTGTTTGTCATACAAATTATCATAATATCAGGATGAAAATCCTTTATTTTATTCTCATACATCCAAAAATTGGAACTTTCAGGTGATACATCTTCAATATGCATAGTATTTTTAAAGTTGTATGCTAAAAAATCAGCGAAATAAAAAGTGCTGAAAGAATCACCCCAGATTACTGCTTTTAAATTATTTCCGCTATTAGCATATTCATACAGAAAAGTTCTTGATGCAGCCTCATTAAACAAAGTTTGTTTTAGAGATTTACTGTTTTTGTTTATATAATAATTATATTCAACGTCAAAATATTTAGAACCTGACAGATATAAACGATTATATAGAGAACCGTTTGTTGCAACATTAGACTCATTTTTATACATTGGAAATTTACTCTTTTCGACGTTAAAGTCCGTTAACGGAATCACTCTTGTCTGCGGAAAATCCCTGGTAATCTCTTCCATTAATTTTTTATAGCCGATATAACTTCCGTATGGTGTCCAGTGATGATCTGTCTTGAAATATGTATAATTTTTATAATTCGTAATTTTTTCTTGTAACAGTTCTTTATACGGATAAATAATTTTTACTCCGATTTTTCTTTGAATAAAATCCTGCATTTGCATTGACTTTTCGAATTCGTAATGACCACGCAAAAGAGGATATGCCTCTTTTGAATATATTACTGGTTTCCCGGGAGCAACAATTATATAAAGTTTAATATTTTGTCTGTCACAAAATTTTTTTAGTTCACTGATACTGTATAAATAATCATCCAGCATTTCATCTGAAAGCCGTTTTTCCTGAGGAAAGTTTAAAAATAAAAAATTCATCCAATTACTATTTAAATTAATATATGCGTCATTGATTGAAAAATAATTATGTGCAATTTTTTGCCGAAAGTCGGAATAAATATAAATCATTTGACTGCGAAAAAGAAATCTGTCACTGAAATATTTATCGAAAATTTTCGCAAAATTAAAATTGACCTGATTGAATTCATCCAAAAAAGGACTATATTTTTCCGGAGGCCTATTCTCTTCAAGAATAACAGACTTCCGAGTATCAAGACTAAAAAGAGGAACAAAAACCGCTGAAAAAAATAATACAAGAAAAACGATATCTATTCTTGATGCATTACACATTGATTTAAAATCAGCAAGATAATAGCTTAATTTATAAAAACTCAAAAAAGATACTAATAATATTATAAATAAAATTTTTATATCAAAAATACGTTTGTTTTTTATATTTAATGGTTCATTATATATTAAAGAGACCGAAGAACTTTGCGGCTTTATTACTAATTCATTACCGGCAAAAATCACTTTTGCATTTTCAACAGTAAAATTTTTAAAATCATTAACCGTTAAATAGTCACCCAGCGCAATCGCTTTTACAGAGAGACTTTTATCCCCCCCCCCCGGGGAATAATTGTTATTTTTAAACGTTTAATTTTATGAACATTTGGAATTTTAGAGGATACTAACACTGAATTGTCTAAATCCGCTTCCGCAATAGTATATTTCACATTCTTGAATTCATTATTGTCATATTTATTCAGGAGAAATTCAGCCTTAATCGGGCCATGTCCGACAACATACATCTTCAAATCCAAAACCTTAACCGGAAGCCAAAATCTATATGTAGCCGCACAAACAGCAATGGTTAACAAAACACTTATTAACAAACGTTTTTTTATTTTCAAAACCATATTTTTCATATTTTAAATAGTAAACTAAAACAAATCAAAAATCAAAAGATTTGAAATATTACAATAATAATTTTTATTCCCGATTATAGAAACTTTAACTTAGTAAATCATTTCAAATCCATTTTTTTAGAAATTTTCAACCCCAGTATATTAAGAAATATTCCTCTTTCATCAACAAGCAGTGACCCTGTGCCTAACGGAAATGAAATACTGAGCTTCTTTTTTACAAGTATAAAACTCTTCCTTTCTAAAACCCTTATATTATTGCATCTTATTTTATGCTCCAGCCAAACATTAAAAAATCGCTCCGCTAAATATGCAGGTGTTCTTATTGTCATATACCCGGTATAATCAGACCAATCAGATTGTTTTTCAAGCTTAAATAAAATATCAAAAATCCACTCCATCCATTCCTCATAAAGCTCTCTTTTCATCACATAGTTTAAGCAATAATAAAATTCATTACCGGACAAGACCTTTTGCATATCTTCTATATAATCTGGATAATCTTCTTCTATTATTTTTTGCATTTTATCAATATCAATTTGAGGATGAGAGGCTACATATTGATTATAAACAGAAATTTTGCCACAAGAAAATTTTTTGGGCAATACTACATCATATCCGTCAATAATTGGCTCAATAGTTTCTGTTGTATAATTTGCCTTATAAGAAGATTTAAAAATACTAAACTCTATTTTTGAACAAAATCCACAGTCAAACTCCTCCTCCTTCTGAAAATCTAAAAAACGCCGATAATGCGCAAATCCCACATATTCAAGCTCAGGATGCCCAGAAAGATAATTTTTCCATACCCAGTAACTTCCGGATAATTCGCCGTAATTTTTATTTTTGTCAGAAATATTATCACCGCCACAATCCCTTAAGACCTGCGGATTTTCAGAATTACAGAGAGGAGAAGCCCCGACATTGATGCTGCCTGTCCGAAGAGGCTGCAGCACATCTGTGCTAAACAGCATTCCATCTTTATGATATATTACAAATATTTTAATTTTCCCCATTTGCAATTATAATAACACAATTTTGTTTTTAAGAAAAAGTCAAAGGCGAAAATTTTGACATTTCAGCATATTTTTCTGCGATTTTATGAGGCAAATACATAGGAAGAGCACCCCAATTATGCAAATCTATTTTTTCACCACTTCCGGTATGATTACTCAATAACTGCTCAATAATTTTATTAGGATTATTCTCGCCGTATTTTTCAATAAAAAACTCTCTGCTGTATGAATCTTTTTCAGGTACGAAATATCTTTTCCCACGCTTATAATGAGCAATATAAGAACCGATATCAGCATCAGACACAATATTAAGAGGAAGACCTTGTTTTAAGCAATACTCAACAGCCAGTCTGTCAGCCAGCCTGCCGACACCTGAATAAACAGAATCATCAGAATTTTGCAGATATAAAATTTTTATCCTATCGCCTGTTATCCCCTGTTTTTCATGATTTTTTAAAAGGAATCTGTCATAAAATTTCAGCCTTAAAAATTCATTCTTATCATTTTCTTTTAAAAGCTTGTAATCTCCAATACTTACATACCCGATTTCTTTTTTCAAATCTTTCGATAAAAAATGATATGTCGTTGTCCAAACATTATCAGACGAGGTTAATATCCTTACTTTCAAGGGCTTTTTTTTGATAGTACCAGTTTTGCGGTCTTTTACTTTTTTATAAACGGTACCTATATTATCAGGATGAAATTTTAATATTAACGGCTTGTTGCGAAGAGGATTTGCTTTAGTTTCAGCAAGCCTTATAGTACAAGGTCTAGACAAATCCAGATTCAAAGTTGAATAATTATATATTCTGGTATAAGGATTGAACAAATTTACATAATAACTTTTCTTTTGCTCCTTATTTGAAATAAAAATATCTTTTTTTAATGTAAAAGCTGATTTTACTTTTTTACACGCCAGACACCCGCTCATAACAGGAGTAGACGAATATTTCTTAAAAAAATCAAAATTAACTTTCATATAAAGAACAAAATCTAAAAATAACAAATTTTGCTAACAAATTTTATTAATCTGATTTCCCTCAAGCCATTTCCAAATATTATCAAAAACTATCTGCGCACGTTTTTCCATTGATTCTTTTGTAGCAAAAGCGACATGCGGAGTAACAATAGTATTTTTAGAATGCAAAAGAGGATGATTGATATCAAGAGGAGGTTCATTTTCAAATACATCAATACCTGCTCCTGCTATCTTTTCTGAATTCAGTGCTTCCGCAAGAGCAACGGAATCAACAACAGGCCCTCTGGCCGCATTAATAAGAATTGCCTCAGGCTTCATAAACGATATAGTCTCTTTGTTAATAAGATTTCTGGATTTATCAGATACCGGACAATGAAGTGTAACGATATCAGCCTTTTCAAGCATTTCCTTTAACGGCATATATTTTATCAAATCAGTATCTTCTTTATTGGAAAAACCGTTATACGCAATGATATTGCAGCCAAACGTTCTGCACAACTTCGCCACAGTCATGCCTATAGCTCCCGCACCAACAATACCAACTGTTTTTCCTCTCAGTTCATTACCGATGAAGCCGTCTTTTGTTCTCCCTTCTCTGCATAATTTATCAACCTGCGGGACATTTCTAAGCAGTGTCAGCATCATACAAAGAGTCAACTCAGCTACTGAATCATTAGAATAACCGGAAGCATTACTCAAAGATATATTTCTCGCTTTAACCCGCTCAATATCAACATGATCAACACCGGTAAACGCAACATCAATAAATTTTAAGTTTTTACACCTGTCAATTACTTCACCTTTCAACGGCATATTAGCAAGAATCAATATATCAGCATCCTTAGCCTCACTAATCTGTACCGAAGAATCATCATTTCTGTCATACGCATGAAAACTATGCCCCTTTGCTTCAAGCTCCTTTACATATTTATTTAATACTTCATTGCTGATACCAAGCGACTCTAACAAAACTATCTTCATATATTCCTCCAATAATTGCCCGAGATTTTATTATTATATGCCACACGATAACAAAATATCAAAAAGCAGCTATGATAAAAAACTTGAACCCGCATCTGATATGAAAGCAGTTAAATAAAACAGTACATTTTTAAATACCCGGCAAATTTTTTTTACTTTGGATTTAATTATTATATGAGAATTTTAAATATCAACACAAGCTACATAAACAAAATCAATTTCAAAGCTCAAAAAAATAAAAATAATACATCATATAAAAACAGTACACCGGAAATTAATACAACAAATTTTGAAGAACTGGTTCATCAGAAAGCCTCTACAATAGAAGAAGCAAAAAAATTTGCCTTCAAAAATTTTCATATAATTAATTTCAATGTTAAAGACGTTAGTTCCGCTAACTCAATAAATAACGCATTAACAAGGGTCTATAATACGTCTAAAGGGAAGGCTCACTTTCCGCCTATTATAACAGTAGAGCCTACCACCAAAGGACGTTATTCCGGATACTGCACAGCAAACGAAGTCAGCATAATAAATATCCCCTCCAAAATTCAAGATTTATTTCACGAACTGGGACATTTCAATCACATGTTTACAACAAAACATTACTATGAAATGGGAAAATACAGTGAACTGATTGAAGACGGCGTTAAAGATTTTTCAATTTTTAACAAATTTCAAAAAGACAAAAAAAATCTTAAACTAATAAAAAAATATCTCACAGGCTACGCAACCTCCTCTCCGGCAGAATTTATAGCGTGTACATTTAATGCATTAATGAATAATAAGAATCTGCCGGAAGAAATTTATACCCTGTATAAAAATTATGAAGGCCCGTTCGCAGATATATTTTTACAACGGATAAAAAAATAGAATATCTGCCTTAAAGCTGCCTTTTTATCCATTCCATAATAAGCCCGACAATATATTTCTGCTGTTCAGGCGTTAACAGTTTACCCTTTGCAAAACCATGCCATTTTAAAATACAATCCCTGCAGCAGCAGGCAGTGGCATGCTGTGCAATAAAAACAGGATGATTTTTCATTGGAGTTTGTTTTCCGTCATTTTTAATGTCAGCAGGCGCTATTCTTTTTGAGATAAACTCTTCGGCATGTTTTTGTATTGTTCTGAGACTTTTATTTCGTATATATAAAATATCTTTGGTTTTTAATTTAAAACTGCTGCGAAATTTAGAGTTTGATAATCTTTTTAAAATTTCTTCATACATAAAAATATTATAATACACAATAAATCATATTCAGCAGATTTAAGCTTAAACAAAGAAATATCAATCCCACTGCTTTGAACCTAAAGAACTTCTCATCAAACCATGCTGATCAAGATAATCCAGAATTCTAAAATTCAATAAATTCCTGTAATCTTTCATTGCAGGAGTAAAGTTCACAGCACTTTTAGGACATTTTTTCTTCAATTCTGCAATTTGTTTATCAGACAACAATCCGGTCTTAAATCTGTCAGGCTGGTATATATTCCACACTTCATGAGGATAGAAAGAGGCCCTGCATTCGTTGGTATTTTCATTTACCAGCATTTGTTCAAAAATTCTCAGCGGCATATCATGATATTCTTGAGGTATTTCTCTGGCCCAAGGACGCAGCTTTTCAGGCATTTGAACATGAGGAACAGGAATCTCTTCGTCATCATTATAGAAATTTTCCATATATTCTAATGAACCGATTCCGTAAATTCTTATTGATTTTGCAAATTCTTCTAATACGCCTTCTTTTTCCGCATATCTTGACATCACATCTAAAAATGAAGTTACACCCTTACCTGTATTAATATAATCTGTTATAACTACTTTTTTCCCTGTTTTTCGAGCAACGTCAACAATATGCTTCGGATCACATTGTATAGATTTCAAATACCGTCTATACGCCTTTTCTTCATCTGCAGTAGGCGCACAAGAATCCATCCTGATTATCTCTCCGTATTGGTTCCTGTACCAAAATTTTGAAAAAGCAACAAATTTATAGTTATCTATTCCGCCATCCATCCACAATGAAGTATTCAGGAACCATTTAGGACTTCTTCCAAGACATAAAATCGGATCATCTTTAAGCTTGTTATACTGTGCACAAACTTGAACAAACTTGTCCATATCTTTGTCATCCAACAAAGGCAGATATATTTTCTGTTCATTTTCCAATTCATCTCTTTTTACTTTTTTGTTAAATTCCAAACATTTTTTTCTCATCAGCTTTTTCATATTAGGAGAAAGCATTCTGTAACTGAAATAATCTATATCCGGCACAGTTTTTCTCTCTGTACCTTTAAAATTCAAAAACAAATCAGGTCTGATAATACCGGATACATTATTCTCAGAAGAAGTTGTATCTTTATAAGCAAGATTGTTAAAATTATTCCGTACGAATTGATAATTAGAAAAATTGTTACGTGGAACAATACTTACAGACGAAATTCTCATTTATTCTCTCCTAATATTTAAAGACCTTATGAACAGCTCAAAACAAGAAAATATTTTTTTTTGTTAGTTTCGGATAAAATACTTCAAAACAGTTTACAATTTTATAAAAAAGCACCTAAATACATGGTATAATTATCATAAAGTGATTAGGAGGGAAAATGAAAAAACAATTATTAATTGCAGGATTGGTCTTATCTTTAGTTTCCGGATGCGCCTTTGCAGCAACAGATTATTTCTTAAAAAATTTATCTACGTGTAATCCGTATAAAACCGTTTTCAAAAGTAACTTTAACGGTCAATCCTTTGAAAAAGCAATTCTCGGACGAATGATAGATAATGACTCACACAATATTTACTGCGTTTATTATAAACAAAAAGCGCCAAATGAATATCAACTCTGCTATAAAAGAATGAATGCAATGATAAACGGAAAAGAAACCCGTCAGCTTGTTAATTGCAAAATGACAAATATCAGCGGAATAAGAGAAGCCGAACAATCAATAAACGAAAAAGATTATTATGTTGATATCAATACACAAATAACAACAACACCAGTTGAAACTCCTCAAGCACAACCAATACAACAATAAATAAATAAATAACTAACTAATTATTTATTTCGACAGTCATTGGCTTTGTTAAACGTATGTGCAACTTTGTGCCTTCAGGAATTTCAACATTCTGACCCGTTCTTACAACAGCAAACAAAGAGCCGCCAGCCGCACCGGCAGCGGCTCCTATTGCTAAACCTTTGGCAATATTACCGCCGGAAATTAAAGTATATAAAGTCCCTGTTAAAAGACCCATAACAGCACCGCTAAGAATATTACCGGTGATTTTTAATACCCTGTTTGCATCCACTTTTAACATAACAGTATTTGTTGAAAGATTAATTTTTTGTCCGTCCGGTGTCATTAGTTCAGTAAAAGTAATACCAAGCTGTCCATTTTTGTATGCAAGACCCGCCTTTTTGGCATTAACCGCAACGCC
>CASDVD010000012.1 GCA_949284155.1 uncultured bacterium
ATATAATAACACAGATGAAAACTGTTGTTAACGTCGGAAAGTAAGCTGACGGAGGTGTAAAATGAGTATTTTAGAAACAATGAGCATAGGACAAAGAAGTATAACCGTCCACGGTAAAAGAATCAAAGTTCATGCAAAAAACATTGCAAACCTTGATACGCCGAATTATGTCAGAAAGATACCCGTTTTAAATGCAACAGATGATATCTCCTTTCACGGATTGTTAAATGTAATGAAAGAGGATGTATTCGGTACCGGAACACTGCCATTTTTACAAGGCGGGGTTGCATTTACAGGAATTGTAGAAGATCCGACACTCGGAGAACGTTTATATAAACCGGGCCACCCTGACGCAGATGCAAACGGATATATAAGAGCTTCTAACGTCAACCCGATGGTTGATATTGCCGATGCCAATATTGCTCAAAGAGCCTATGAAGCAAACCTTGCCGTAATATCAATCGCAAAAAGTATGGCACAAAGAGCTGTTGAAATAGGAAGATAATAAATGTTTTCACCCAAAATACAAGCATTCATAGATGACGGAGGAAAAGAAGCTGCACTGCAAAGAGCACAACAGCTCAAAAATCATGTTGCAAGTATTGAAAGACAGCTTAACCCCGAACCGGTAAAGAAGTCCGAAAAGCCGAGCTTCTCTGAAATG
The DNA here is from genome assembly GCA_949284155.1 of uncultured bacterium. Taxonomy (GTDB): domain Bacteria; phylum Cyanobacteriota; class Vampirovibrionia; order Gastranaerophilales; family Gastranaerophilaceae; genus Spyradomonas. Next base: position 665 of record CASDVD010000012.1, read on the forward strand.
CTGAAAGAAAGCAGAGGCGGCATATCCGCATTTAGAGCAGAGAGCAAAAATCCGTTTCAATCAGCTGCAAAATTGACCAAGTCTGTAAATATTAAAGCAACAACACCAACAGCTAACATTCAGCTGAGCAAAAATCCCTCAAGAGTTCAATTGCTCAATATGATTTCACAAATAAGCAAAAAGTACGGAGTAGATGAAAAATTGGTTCAAGCCGTTATAAGACAAGAATCCGGATTTAACCCCAAAGCTGTTTCACATTGCGGCGCACAGGGCCTAATGCAGCTTATGCCGGCAACAGCAAAAGGACTGGGCGTAAAAGACCCAATGAATCCGGTTCAAAATGTTGACGGAGGTGTACGGCATTTAAAAGGGCTGCTTGCCAGATATCACGGAAATCTTGTTCTTGCCCTTGCAGCTTATAATGCAGGAGGAGGAAATGTTGATAAATACGGCGGCGTACCTCCGTTTAAAGAAACACAAAACTACGTACGCAGCATTCTGGCAAATTACTTAGGATAAGGTAAAAAAAAATGATTGAAAAAAAATTTGCACCAAACGTAAATCTATTTGAAAGAATACAACCGACAAAATTAAACACCGGCATAAGCTATGACATGTCGCCAATGAGATTAAACAGAATGGAGAAGCTTGAAGCTAATGATTTTAAAGCTGTCTTTTCCGGTTTAATTGAAAACTTTAACCAAGAATTGAATGCACCGGATCAATTATTGAAAGATACAATGCAAGGAAGCAACAATGTTGATATCCATGATGTTATGACAGCAATGGCCAAAGCCGAAGTCGGCGTCACAGTAGCAACAAACATTACGACAAAAATCGTACAAGCTTACGATAAAATCATGCAAATTCAAATTTAATGTTTTATCTTGCGCAAATTGTTCTTGCAACCTGAACGCCTGAGGCAGACGCTTGAATCAGACCTCTTGTAACGCCTGCTCCATCTCCGATTGTAAATAAATTTTTAACCTGCTCAGTTTCCAATTCATTCGTCAATTTTACACGTCCCGAATAGAATTTAACCTCAATACCGTAAAGCAACGTGTATCTTGATGCCACGCCGGGAGCAATCTTATCCAGAGCTTTAAGCATTTCAATTATTGCGGTCATTTGCCTGTACGGAAGGACGAGACTCAAATCACCGGGAGTTGCACACTGTAAAGTAGGAGTTATAATACTGTTTTTAATTCTGTCAGGCGTTGAACGACGACCGTCGAGCAAATCACCAAAACGCTGCACCAGTATTCCTCCGGAAAGCATATTTGCCAATCTTGCGACATGCTGACCATATGCAATCGGCTCTTTAAACGGTTCAGTAAATTTTTCGCTTACTAGCAGTGCAAAGTTTGTATTTGCCGTCCTTTTATTTGCATAACTATGACCATTTACTGTCGCAATACCGCTGTAATTTTCCGCAACGACCTCACCATACGGGTTCATACAAAAAGTTCTGACTTCATCGCCGAAAGTCGGAGAATAATATATCAATTTGGATTCATAAAGTTTATCTGTAATAGGCTGAAAAACAGGAGCGGGAAGCTCAACACGAACACCCACATCTACAGCATTATTAACCATGCCGATTTTATTTTTCGAAAATTCTTTTGTCAGCCAGTCAGCACCTTCACGTCCCGGTGCAATTATCAAATACTCAGCATAAATTTTTTCATTGTCTTGAGTTACGAACCCCTTAACTTGTTCATTTTCAACAATCAAGCTGTCAGCAATCTTGTTGTTTAGAATTGTGACTCTTTCATCAAGATAATCCTGCATATTTTTCAATACGCCCAGACTTCTCTCCGTACCGAGGTGTCTTACGGGAGAATGAACCAGCTTTAATTCAGCCAGCGTAGCAGCCCGCTCTATATCAGCAAAATCATCTTTATTTGTACCAAAGACTTCATCAGTTGCACCAAATTTTAAATATAAGTCATCAGTATATTTAATAAGTTCTTCAACTTTTTTGCGGGGCAAATAGTCCGTTAAATGCCCACCTACATCAGGAGTCAAAGTAAGCTTTCCGTCGGAAAATGCACCGGCTCCGCCCCAGCCGCACAACAAACCGCATTTTTTACAATTAGGACATTTTTCATAGCCCTCTCTAAGAAAGCACTTTCTGTCTTCAATTCTCAGACCTTTTTCAACAATAATAACTTTCCACTCAGGACGCAGTTTTGTTATTTCCAAAGCAGCAAATATACCGGCAGGCCCTGCACCAATTATCGCAACATTATACATAAGATAACTTCCTTAAATTCCCAATATCTAAACATACATGCCAATCATAGCGTAAACAAAAAATCTTTAAAACAGAAATAAAATAACTAAACAAAAAATATTTACAATTTCTATGAAAAGAAATGTCCTCTTTTGGAATCAAGAGTAATTTTATCAAAAGAATACAACCTTGCCGGACGTTTTGAACCGGATTTTGTAAATTCATTCAACTCTTTCAAAATAGAAGAAGCCAAAAATTTCTTTCTAAAATTACGTTTGTCCAATTTTTTGCCTAAAATTAACTCATACGCTTTTTGCAGCTCTGTTAAAGTAAATTTCTCAGGCAAAAGCTGGAATGCAATCGGACAGAACTCCAGTCTTTCTCGTGTTCTTTTCAATGAGTATTCAATAATTTCTTTGTGGTCAAAAGCAAGTTTGGGCAGATTATATACAGGGTGCCACTGAACTTCTGTAATCTCAGAATTATCATCAAAAGAAAGCACAATGTCATCCGAACGAATCAACGCAAAATACGCACAAGTGATAACCCTCGCATCAGGGTGTCTGAGAGGATCGCCAAACGTGTACAACTGCTCTAAATAAATATTTTGCACATTAGTTTTTTCTTTTAATATTCTTAAAGCAGCAGCATCGATTGTTTCAGATATGCGTATAAATCCCCCCGGTATTGCCCACTTTCCTTTAAACGGCTCATGTGCACGTTTAACAAGCAAAACCTTCAGTTTCTCATCCTCAATTGTGAAAATAACTACGTCGGTAGTTACCTCATGTGTTTTTGTTTCTTTAAACATTAATTCCTCAACCTTGATTCAATTTTAGAATAAAAAAAAGCATTTTGTAATTATCAGATTAAAATAAATTTACAAAATGCTTTTTCGAATTCTATATTGACTCTGAAAGAGATGTTACCGGGAGTTCCGGATTTGAGGTTTCCTCATTTACTTTTTTAATAACATTCTCAGCCTTATCCATAGTCAATGAACTTTGATTTACTGATTCTACAGCTTTTTGTTGATATTTGGTCATTGCCGGATCAGGATTAGCTTTTAGCTGGTTATATTCAGTCATTATCCTGTTTACAAAACGTTTAGTTTCTGCAAAAGGCGGAACGCCCTTGTATTTGTGAACATTGCCGGGGCCGGCATTATAAGCCGCCAGAGCAAGCTCCATTGAACCGAATTTTTGATACATCATTTTGTAATAAGCAAGACCGCCTCGAATATTATCACTTAAATAATAAGGATTATATCCGAGCCTCTTAGCAGTGGACGGCATTAATTGAAAAACGCCGACTGCCCCGCCGGGGCTTTTTTTCTCATGAACAAAACCTGACTCCATTTTTGCAATGCTGAGTCCCAATGCCGGATCAATTCCCATTTCTAAAGAGTGTTTAACAATATACTCCTTAACTGTAACTTTTGACGCCGGTTGTGAATTTGTTTGTGTGGGATTTGCTAAAATACAAAACATGAATAGTAAGGTTATTGTTAGTAACTTTCTAATCAAATTGTAATCCTCTTTTTGTAAATCTCAGGGTAACACTTCACTTAGTGATCGTGTTGAACTGCGCATTTCACAGGGGTGACAGTCCCGCTAATCTGAACAGTAGTAATTTTTAACTTCTTGTACATAGTACTACATAAAAATTAAAAATCAAGTTTCAGGGTTTTTGCCTGCTCTCAGCACTTAATTCTCAAGCTGTTTTCCCTTACAACAAAAGTTTGCAACATTGTTACGATTTTTTAATTATCTAAATGGAGATACTTTGTGTTAATATAAATCTTGAGGAAAAAATTAATGCCTAGAAAAAAAATTACAGAAGTAGTTCTTGATGTTGAAACCACAGGTCTGGACTATACAAAAGAAAGAATAATTGAGTTTGCTGCTGTCAAACTCGTTAACGGCGTAATAAAAGACAAATATGAAACACTGATTAATCCAAAGCAGCATATCAGAAAATCAAGCATTGCAGTACATGGAATAACACAGGATATGGTTGCAGATGCTCCGACTGAAGAAGAAGTCATGCCGGAAATATTTGAATTTATCGGTGATTTTCCGATAGTGGCGCATAATGCCATATTTGATTACAGTTTTTTAAATGAAGCCTCAAAACGCTTATATAATAAAGAACTTGCAAATGCGAGAATCGACTCTCAATTTTTATTTAAAGAAGTATATCCGGATCTTGAGTCGCATGGTCTTGAAAACCTCATGCTAAAATTCAATGTGGAATTTGATACACGCCACAGAGCAATGGCTGATACACTCGGACTTGCTATGGCTTACCCGAGATTAAAAAAGCTTTACGATAAAAAATATGACTGGCAGCTTAAACAAATCGACAATATAGAATACCTTTTTGAAAGATATCTGCGTATACAACAAGCTGTCCAAACCATGCAATCAGAATTGCAAGATTTAAAATCCATATTTAAATTATATTTTGAAGAAGGCGGTGAACCCATTACCTCCGTAACCGGCGAAACACTTTTGTACCAATCAAAACAAAGCTTTGGTTATGATTTTGTACAAATAAAAGATATACTGGATGAAATCGGCTGCTTACCAAAAGCTGTAAAACTGAATAACGGATTCGTCGACAGGCTTGTGAGCGGAAAAAGTCTTGATGAAGAAACAAAAGAAAAAATAAAACAAGCCCGTCTGGATTTTTCGGAAACAAGAAATATACAAATTTTAAAACCCGATAGAAACAGCAAATAAAAAAGGCCTCTTTTGAAGCCTTTAAAATTTTTATTAGTCTAGTTATTGCCTGAGATGCCTGAATATTTTTTATGCGATGAAGTTTGTACCGAATCTGGTAGCACCAAGGAAAAAGCATTCTTCCAACATAGTGTCTATGCTTGTATATCTTTTTCTCGGAGGCTGCTTCGCTGCTTCAATAAGTCCTTTTTTCGTATCTTGATATTGTGTTGCTATTGATAATGTGTAGTTTGCGAATGGGTTGCTAATCATCTTTTCTCTCTTTTCTTATTTATCTCTCGTACTTATATAAACAATTTTTATATATAAAAATTGCGTATTTTTTATATACTCGTCTTTACATTTTGTTACAATAATTTCTAAAAACCTTTTGTGCTAGAATGTATTTGAATAAATGTATAAGGAAATGGAGTTTTAAATTATGACAGAACTTTCACCATTACAACAAGCCAGACTTAAATTTCAACCTGTATTGCCATCAACACTGGCAGCAGGTATTACAAATTTAAATCTTGTGGAAGGTAATTCAACCGAATCAGTCGCTGATAAGGAACAAATACAAAAACTGTTCCCTAATACCTACGGCAAACCAATGATTACATTTGAACAATCAAATACATCAACATCATTTGAAACAAAAAATGTCGGAGTAATTCTCTCGGGAGGACAAGCACCCGGAGGTCACAACGTTGTTGCAGGTATTTATGATGCATTAAAACAGGCAAATCCTGAAAACAAGCTCTACGGATTCTTAGGCGGTCCTGCCGGAATTATTGACGGAAAATATATTGAATTAACAGATGAAATTATTGATGCTTACAGAAATACCGGCGGCTTTGATATCATTGGTTCCGGAAGAACAAAACTAGAAACAGAAGAACAATTTCAATCCTCATGGGAAAACTGCAAAAAGCTTAACATAACAGGGATTGTAATCATAGGCGGCGATGATTCAAACACAAATGCAGCTATGCTTGCTGAATGGTTTAAATCAAAAAATGCAGGCATTCAGGTAATCGGCTGCCCAAAAACAATCGACGGAGACTTGAAAAACAGCCAAATTGAAATATCATTTGGTTTTGATACAGCTACTAAGACATATTCAGAATTAGTAGGAAACATTCAAAGAGACGTAAACTCAGCTAAAAAATACTGGCATTTCATTAAATTAATGGGAAGAAGCGCTACTCACGTAGGTCTTGAAGTTGCACTTCAAACTCAGCCTAACATAACTTTAATCTCAGAAGAAGTTGAACAAAAAGCAATGTCATTGAGTCAAATTGTTGACTATATGGCAGATATAATTGTAAAACGTTCTAAATTAGGTAAAAACTTTGGTGTTGCACTCATCCCGGAAGGACTTATTGAATTCGTACCGGAAATGAAAGCAATGATTCAAAACCTGAACGACCTTATGCCAATTCTTGAAGAAGATCCTAATTTTACACAATTAACAAGCGGTGTTGAAAAAGAAGCAGTTATTGAAAAGAGATTAAAAGCAGAAAATGCTGCTGTTTTCCGTTCACTGCCGGCAATGATTAAAGCACAGCTTCTTATGGACAGAGATCCTCACGGAAACGTTCAGGTATCTAAAATAGAAACTGAAAAACTGCTCATCGAAATGTTAAAAATAAAATTATATCAAATGAAACAAGAAGGCGTGTATACAGGTAAATTCTCCGATCAATCACACTTCTTCGGCTACGAAGGCAGATGCGCATTCCCTTCTAATTTTGATTCAAATTACTGCTATGCACTCGGCTACAATGCTTTTGCGTTAATACAATTCGGTCTTACAGGCTACCTTTCTTCTGTTAAAAATCTTACAGAAGCACCTAAAGACTGGGTTGCAGGCGGAGTTCCTCTCACTATGATGATGAATATGGAAAGACGCCACGGACAAATGAAACCGGTTATCCAAAAAGCATTAGTAAAACTGGATGGCCCGGTATTCAAAAAACTGGAAGCAAACAGAGAAAAATGGGCTCTTGAAGATCACTATGTATTCCCCGGTGCTATTCAGTATTTTGGCCCGTCTGAAGTTGCAGACATAACAACACAAACCTTAAAACTTGAACATGAAGCATCTTTGAGTGCAGTGTAAAATAGAATCAGACAAAAAAATGTCCTGCTAATGCAGGACATTTTTTTTATCGGAAAAAATCCGCCGAATATATGTGTTAAACTCTAAATTATCTGCTAATATGTACTGGTATAGTAAGTTGAGGTATATCGTGCAAAATATAATAAAAAAAGAAATAAAATATCCATATTTATCAAGACCCGTAATTGTTTATGAAAGAGAATGCGGACATAAAATAGTTCTTGCACAAAAAGAGGGCGGGCTTGTTAACGTCAGCACATGGGTGAAAACCGGTTCAATAAATGAAACAGATTCAAATAACGGCATTTCACATTTTTTGGAACACTTAATGTTTAAGGGCACAAATAAATATCCGGCAGGATATTTTGACAAAACACTTGAAGCTAAAGGAGCCATAGTTAATGCAGCTACTTGGAAAGACTATACATATTATTATGTAACCCTTCCCAAAGGAGAAAATTGTAAAAATTTAAATCTGGCAATCGAGCTGCATGCTGATATGATGCTGGATCCGATTTTACCGGAAAATGAACTCGGACATCCTTTTGATATTAACAATCCGGAAAATGTAAAAGAAAAAAGAGAACGGCATGTTGTTATTGAAGAAATAAGAATGAGAGAAGACCAGCCTTGGACAAAGGTCTATAACGCAGTAAACAACGCAATGTATACAAAACATCCGTACAAAAGAGACGTAATAGGTTTTGCGAGCACTATCGCTTCAATTCCCCGTGACACAATCATGGACTACTACAAAACGCATTACACGCCAAACAATATGACTACAATAATTACCGGAGAGTTTGATAATGATGAAATACTCAAAAAGGTAATAAAAGAATTTGATTTCAAAGGCAGAAAAAATTTCCAAAATCCCTCTTTTGGAATAGATATGCCTGCCCAAGAAACAAAATATATCGAAAATAAAGCACAAATAAATACAGGATTCGTAATAATCGGATATCTGGGGCCGCTTGCTTGTAATATAAAAGAAAATATAGCACTGGAAATGGCAAATATAATACTTGGAGACGGACAAAGTTCAAGATTATATCAAAACCTGATAGAAAAATCTGACGACACAGTATTCAACATAGTCGGTTCGGATTATTACAGTTTCAAAGACGGCTCAAACTTCTTTGTTCAAGCAAACTTTAATCCGGAGAAAAAGGATAAAGCTCTTGAATTACTGAAAAAAGAAATAGAAAATCTCATTGACAGAAATATAAGCGAAAATGAATTTAATAAAGCAAAAAAACGCCTAAAAGCCGAATTTGCAGAAAGCGCAGAAACTGTATCTGATATTTCCGAAAATATCGGTTATTACATGACTGTATGTAATAATCTGGAGCTTGTGGAAGAATATTCCGAAATTTTAGAAAATTACAAAGTTGAAGACCTGAAAGAATACATAAAAAAATATCTTCCGATGAATCATGCTGTAGTTTCAGTATTAATGCCGGAAGGATAAGGAAATAAGTTATGAATAAAATATATTTAAATAACGGATTACCGGTAATATTAAAAGAAAATAAAGATACACCGAGAATTTCAGTATGTTTGTATTTAAAAATTGAAGAACCTGAAAAAAAAGCAGGGCAATATTCTCTTCTAAACAGACTTTTCCTGCAAGGAACAAATAGCAGAACGTCAGAAGAACTGGCTCAAGAACTCGATGAAAATGCAATAGAATGCTACAGCGAGATGAAGTGTGATTACATAAGATTCAAACTCCTGTGTCTAAATGAAGACATAGAAAAAGGGCTTGAAATTCTTTCTGATATAGTACAACACTCCACGCTGGCAGAAATAGAAAAAGAAAAAGTTAAGCTGAACGGAGAAATTAATGCAGAACTTGACTCGCCAAAGGCAAAAGCGATGGATGCATTTTATAAAAATTTTTACGAAAATCATTTCTACGGAAATACCTATACAAAAGTATTGGAAAGCCTTGACAGCATAACCAAAGAAGAAATAAAAACATTGTATGAAAATCTTTTAAACAATTCATCCAAAGTCATAAGCATTGCCGGTGACTGTGATGAGGAAAAGATTAAAAAACTGTTAAACAAATATTTTGAGGGTCTAAAAAATAATAACAAATCAGAACAAAAAATTTCTGAGCCCGAGTTAAAAGAAAATAAAGTAATAAAAATAGAAAAAGAAGATGCTTCTCAGGCACAAATTATACAGGGATGGAAATTCCCGACGATATACAGTGAAGAATATCCTGCGATTTTGCTGTTGAACACTATTTTAGGTTCCAGCGGATTATCCTCAAGATTATTTGTAGAATTAAGAGACAAAAAGGGACTGGCCTATGTTGTGAGAAGCACGTATGAAACATTTAATAAAGCAGCATGTTTTTCCGTTTACATAGCAACAGAGCCCAAAAATATTAAAACATCACTCGAAGGTTTTAAAATTGAACTGGACAAGATAAAAAATATCCCCGTATCTGAAGAAGAACTGGAAAATGCAAAAAATAATCTTATCGGAAAACGTGAATTTTTCACAGAAACGAACTTGCAGCAGGCGTCTCTTACCGGCTATCATGAGGATAAGGGACTGGGTTATAATTTTGAAAAAGAACTAATTGAAAAAATTAAAAAAGTAACAATTAAAGAAATTCAAGAAATTGCCGATAAATATATTAAAGAGCCCACGGTTCTGACCATTTTAGCACCTAAGAACTACTTGGAGATTGAATAGCATTATGAGTAAACTTGCAGTTGACACTAAGGTACAAATTGAATTTTTAACAGATGCAAAACATAAAATGTTTTTGGATTGCTATGTTGAATCCTCAGAAAAGGATAGGATGATATTAAAATTCCCGTCCAATGCAAATCAATATTCGGGATATTTGAAAGAAGGCGCCAAAGTTAAGGCATTTATATATACTTATACAGGCATATGGATTATCAATTCGATGATTATAGAACCGCCGGCAGAAGGATTATTGACACTGGAATTTAAAGAAGAACATCAGGTAATTCAAAGAAGAAAATATTTCAGAATTTTCTTTGTAACAGATTTATATATATACCTTCCGGATAAAAAAATCAAAACAGAGACCATAGATATCAGCGGCGGCGGCGTAAGATTCCTTTCAGAAGAAACTATAAAGCAGGGTGAGCAATATAACGCAGTACTTGTGCTGGGAGAAAATCAGGAAATTCCTGTTATGGGAAGAATACTGAAAAAAAGTCCGGCAAAACCCAAAGAATACGTGATGGAATTCACTGCAATTATTGAAAAAGAACGTGAACGAATCATAAAAAAATGTGTATTGGTAGAAAGAGAAAGAAATAAAAAATATTAAGATAAAGACATAAATAATTCTAATTTGCAATATTATAAGGACTCAATTAGAATATTGATGTGGATATGAGCATTAATGAACAGTACAGACAATAAAGTAAAAAAAGATATAGATAAATTTTACAAAAACGGCAACCTGCAAAAGGCTATTGAATGCTGTCAGTGCGCTTTATCTACTGATCCGACAAATGCAGAATTACATGTCAGACTCGGTGACTTATATTTTGAATGGCATTTAGATATACATCAGGCAAAACAATATCTTGACGAAGCAATAACGGAATACCAAAGAGCTCTTGAGTCATATATTGATTCAGCCGAAATATATTATAAAATCGGCATGGCGTTCTTTCATAAGAATGAAGTTGACAGAGCTATTAATTACTTCAATCTGGCACTTGAAAAAAATCCTAAAATGGCGGACGCATATTATATGATAGCATGCTCGCACACGAAAAAGGCACATTTTCAAGATGCATTGGAATTTGCGCAAAAAGCTATAGAACTATCTCCGCTATGCTCATCCAGAGCACATTTTCTTGTTTATAATCTTTTGAGAGTCATGACTGTCAAAGGATATAAAATTTCATTTAAACAGAAAAAAGAATTGATGCTGGCTATACTTACACTGCCGTTTGACAGACTGGCAATAAAAAATGTATTGAGAGTACTTTCTTACTTCCAATTTTTGCCGGTACTGCTAAAAGGCTGGTATATGGTTTCAACTAAAGGTGTAGAAAAAGCACTTGAAGTATATAGAGGCGCAATAGAAAAAGCACCGGGATTTGTGCTGTTATATTGCATTTTGGGTGATATATACAGAGCACTCGGACGATTTGAAGATGCAATATTAGAATACAAAATGGCAATTATGCTGGACAGCCTTAACATAACGGCATATCGTTCTCTTTGTCTGGTTTATGAAGAACTTGGCGACTTTGATAACGCAATTGATTCATATAAAAAGCTTATTGAAATACAACCGAATGCAGCAGAATATCAAAGTAACCTTGCAAATATTTTATACCTCAAAGGCGAAACAAAAGAAGCCATAGGATACTACCAAAATGCAATCTCTTTGAACCCCAATCCGGCATGGACAAGCGTCATCGCTCAAACATTAGGATATGTGTTTCAAGAAGGAGAAAAAAACACAGATGCAGCAATCAGCGCATACCAGTGCGCATACCTTTTAACACCTACAGATATAGATATTTTTGTTAATTTGGGCAGCGCTTTCTATGATAAACAAGAATATAATAATGCTTTAACAATTTACAGAAGAGCCCTGGAATTAGATCCCGCTAATGCCAAAATTCACTGCAACCTTGGATTTCTCCACTGGGGTAAAGGTGATATTCAAGAGGCAATGAAAGAGTATGAATTAGCAATCAAATACGATCCGTCATATGACATAGCATATAATAATCTTGGTGTTATTTATCTTGACGATTTAGGCAGAATCCAAAATGCAATAGAATTATTTGAAAAAGCGGTAGAATATAATCCGAATTACGCACTTGCATATTATAATCTGGCACGTTCAGTCGCTATTCGCGGCGACAAAATAGAAGCAGCAAAACTCTACCAAATAGCCATGGATTTAAATAATGTAACTAATGAACTCGACCCTCAGGAAATAAAAGAAAAAATTCAAAATTTGTTTGACTAGCAAAAATCAGGGGAGTGAAACATGAAGTATATAAATGAGCAAAGAGTCTACTACGCAGATACAGATGCATATAAAGTAGTCTGGCACGGCGCGTATCTTCGCTGGATGGAAGCAGCAAGAGTAGAGTTAACAAACAAAGCCGGACTTGATTTAAAGAAAATGCAGGACAATTCTGATGTCATGCCGGTAGTCGAGTTAAATATAAAATATAAAGTTTCAGCAAAATTAGATGATATTTTAGTAATTGAAACAGAAATCACAGAAGCCGGCCCGACAAGAATCGTTTTTGCACAAACAATTAAAAATAAAGAAACCGGAATAGTCAACGTATCCGCACAGGTTACATGCGTTGCAGTAAATACTGAAACGGGAAAAATGTACAGAAAACTGCCTGAATACATTGTTAATGCACTGAAAAGCTGAAAAACTCTTAGAACGATTCGTTTAAAGCAGGGTTAGGTGTATTTCCCTCATTATTTTGTTCCAATTCAGTTTTATTTTGCTCGGATGAAGGCTGCACAACCTTAACACCCATGTCAGTTAAAGCTTTGCGTGCTTTGGGCGCCAGTGCAGTATCAGGGAAGTTTTCAAGAATTGTTTGATAACATTCGATTGCCTCAGTGCGATATTCTCTGGCTTTATATAAATTGCCGGCTTTAAAATATAAAGGAGCAAGTGTAGTATCCGGAGCAAGAAGCATTTGATTATCCAGTTTTATTTTAATATTAATCATTGCAGAATTTTCTTCCGGAGAAAATAAAGATGCAGAATATACTTTTTTTGTTAAAGTATCAATCGTATTTGACATGCTCGTTAATTCTTCCTGAGGAATAGCAGCCGGGCCGCGTTTTGTCCTTCTTGCAGCTTCTGAATCTTTTGCCGCAATCGCAAATATAATAACTCCTATAATTAACAAAACTAAAATTCTTTTCATTATCCCTGCTCCCAAAGCAAAACTGGCTTTACTTAATTATTATTGTACGATAAAAAATTGATTTTTGACCTCAATTAAATGTACTATAAATTTATGACAAATTTAACACCGGAACAAAAATTATATAGAATGTTCATTCTCGGCATGTCCGGAGAAAAGCTTGAACAGAACCCCAATCTTATAAAAGCGCTGAATAGAAGTCTCGGCGGGGTAATATTTTTCACAGAAAATATACAATCCGCAGCCGGATTCAAAGAACTGGTCTCAAAAATAAAAAAAGAAGCAGCAAACCCGATTTTCTTATCTATAGATCAAGAAGGCGGACGTGTAGAAAGAACAGAAAAAATTCATAACGGGAAAAAATATTTATCAGCCCAAGAAGCAGTAATCAAAGGCGAAGAATTTGTAAGACACCAATCCGCATTAATTGCGGAAGAACTTCATTCATACGGCTTAAATATGAATTATGCACCCGTGCTTGACGTAAATACAAATTCTAAAAATCCGATAATAGGAAACCGCTCATATTCTAAAGAACCGGAAATTGTTTCAAAATGCGGAGAAATAGTAATGCATGAATTTTTAAAAAAAGGTATACTCCCCGTAGGAAAACATTTTCCCGGACACGGACAAACAGATACAGACTCGCATAAAACAATGCCGGAAGTAAATCTGAACCTTGAAAAACTGGAAAATATCCATATTAAACCGTTTAAAGATTTGATAGAATCAGGCTTGCCGGCAATAATGGCAGCCCATGTACACTATTGCGCCTTTGATAAAAATAAAATACCGGGCTCAATCTCTCCTAACGTGCTCGGATATTTAAGAAAAAATCTAAACTTTAAAGGTATCATAATATCTGATGACATGGTCATGGGCGGAATTAAAAACTATTCTCCTATCGAAGCCTGCATAAAAGGGATAAATGCAGGGATAAATATGTTCATATACAGAAACTCTGATGACAAAACTATAGAACTCATTGAAGAATTAATTAAAAAAGTTGAAGCTAAAAAAATCGATATAGAAAAAATCGACTATTCTGTTGAGTTGATAACAAAAACTCTAAACACGTTCAAAATATGAGTATTGGACTAATGCAAGACTAATATAAGACTACAAAATGTTACAATGTTGTAAGAATACAAAATAAACACTAAAGTTTTAATATAATCTGCCGATAAATATTTTATAGCTACAAAGAGGGCATATTATGTTACATTTTGGGTTAATGGATAGGAAAAAAGGCTTCTCGCTCGCAGAGGCTTTAATCACACTGCTAATAATTTGTATAGTTGTCGCAATGACTATGCACATGCTCAGTAAAAACAGAAAATTTAAGAAAAAGACAGGAGAGCAGACGACCTGGGCATGCACTATTGATCCTGATACAGGCAAACATATAGTGATTTCGGATGACCCGGCTACAGGAGAGACAGACGGCTCATCCTGTACATTCATCCCTCCCAAAAACGTAAGTGAATTTACCGTACTGGCAATCGGAGGCGGAGGCGGCGGCGCATCAGGCTCTTCTTCAACATATATGGCACAAACCCGTGACGGTTTTATAAACTTTGTACCTCCAATAACCGGTGACTACTACATCATCGTCGTTGGCGGCGGCGGAGGAGGCGGCGGAAAGAATTGCGGTGACGACGCAGCCCAAGGCGGAGGTTCAGGCGGAGTAGTCGCAGGAGTATTCCAACTTAAAGGAGCAACCACCTATACCCTGACAGCAGGCAAAGGCGGTACCGGAGGCAAAAGAGCCAAAACCGGCGGAGAAGGGGAACAAAGCTCCTTCACCGGCGGAGGTCTAAACCTTATTGCCGGCGGAGGTAAAGGCGGTTACGGAAAATATAAAAAAGGTCTTTTCAGATGCAATAAAGGATACGGAGAAGGCAAAGGCGGCACATACTCAGGCGGGCCCGGCTCTAACGGAGAAGATGCCCCATATGGCGGCTATGGTTATGCACCTGGCTATGTATGCCGTGATGTAAATCGTCAATGCCTGGTTGCAGGACTTGCTGACAGAATAGGCCCTTCAGTACAGGATATAGGAAAAGGCGGCCTCGGAGCACAGGGACACACCAGCGGCGGTGAAGGTCTGCCGGGCTTTGTCAAGGCTGTATACAATCCTATATACAGCGGAGAAGGCGGACGTTCAGGAATGCAGGCATATTACACATACAAAAGAAGCCCCGGAAAAACAAAGGTTGTTATTGGAAAAGGCGGTAAAGGCGCAACTTTAGAAAATGCAGACGGTCTTGCAGGCGAAGCATCACGTTTCGGCGACAGAGTAATAGCAGCAGGCGGAGCCGGAGGATATAAAGAATACAAAAACGGCTCACTGGATGACCCGACACCTAAAGTTGAAGGCGGTGACGGAGGTTCTTCACCCGCACCAAGAACACTGAAAGACTATGATTTTTCAACTGAACCGTTTGGCGGCCTAACAGCAGGCAACAGCTCACTTGACGGCTTAACAATTAATGCCCCGGGTGCAGGAGGAGGAGGCGGCGGCGCTAACGGTTCCGGCTGGGGCAAAGGCGGCGATGGTGCTAACGGTTTAGTATTAATCACCTGGTAATAAGGAATAGTTTATGAATAAAATCAAAAAAGGATTCAGTCTTGCAGAGGCACTTATGACACTTTTAATAGTTTCGTTAATAGTGTCTGCAATGATTCCGGTTTTAACCAGAAAACACAGAGATGTCGGCATCCATGGAAAATGGGAATGCACGCTCAATGAAAATGGTCAACATGTTTCAAGAATGCTCGTTGACGGAAAATTTACAGATTTTGAAATTAACGGCGACGGAAGTTCCTGCAGCTTTGCCCCGCCGGCCGGAGCAGAAAACTTCACGGTAAAAGCCGTGGCAGGAGGCGGTTCCGGAGCCGGAGGAATTCCCGGAGACACTCAGGACACAGAAAAGATTGCAGAATCACAAGCTTTGCCGTTTACAGCTCCTTTCACAGGAAAATTTAGTATTACACTCCAAGGCGGCGGCGGTGGCGGCGGAGGAATGAAATGCGGTAATGCACAAAATTTTGTTGCTGAAAATTTTCTTGCTTTTGATACAAGCCACAGAGGCTCTTATGCCAACCCCGGCTATGTAGACGGGCCGGATCCGTCATTTGATTACAGTGTTTTATACTCAAACGACAAATCAAAATATTCACCTTATCTTTCAGGAAATTATGACTACTGCTTTAGTCAACCCGGCTGGACAAATGCAGAATCTGATGATGATAAATGCTGGAACTACCCCGGTCAAGGCGGCGGTGCCGGTGAAACAAAAACTTTTACTGTCGATGTACATAAAGGAGATTTAATAACTATTGTACCGGCACGTGAAGGACTGCCTGGAGCAGAAGGAGGCCCGGGCGGAAATGGAGATGAAGCTTGCTATATCCCTCCCTCTGGAAGCAAAATCTGCGCTGCAGGAGGCGGTGGAGGATATAACAGGTATAGGATAAATGTTTCTTACAACAATGTACCTGTTTGCAGACATAATATGATTAAATCAACCTGTTTCTCGCATTACAGCCCGCCTTATGAATGCGGAACGACTGAAGAGCCCAAAACCTGCCAGGATCCGATATACGAACCTTGCATTGTAGAAGGCCCTTGCATAAAAGAAACAAGAAACAACTATTTTAGTATACCAACCTGCATAAATGACGCAGGCGGCGGTTCACGTATCGGAATGATGGCATATCAAGCTGATTTAATTAACTCTGTAGTGGAAAACGGAGATGAAATCGGCGGCGAAGGCTCAGGAGGAAACGGAGCCAACAGAGACACTATTACAGAAGATGCTGATACGGATGAAAGCAATCCTGACGCAATATATAACGGTGAAGGTGCATCTGCAGGTGTAGCTGCATTAAAATATGTAACATATTCCGGCGGCAGCGGCGGACAGGCCGGCGGATACGTATATTCAATGTTTAAAAAATTGCCTAGAGTAACCAATATCACTATAGGCCGTGGCGGCCACAGTGTAGGCATTAAAAGTGACGGTGAAAAAGGCGGCGATACAAAATTTGGCGACCTGCTTAAGGCAACCGGCGGCAACGGCGGAAGGATTATGGCGAATATACCTAATATAGCAAAAGGAGAAACCAAAGCCGAAGGCGGTAACGGTGACCCCTCACCGTTAGATTCCGGCATTTTAAAAGAATTACTGGTAGCCTGGGGCGGATTTACGGCCTTAAATAATTCCGAACATGGATACGGAGCTATAACATTTGCACAAGGTATTGCTTCGGGTGATATTTTATCCAAACTTGCCGGCAAGTTATTTATCGGTGAAAAGAAAACCGAATATACATATGGTGCAGGCGGCGGCGGAGGAGGCGGCATGGTCGGTAAAGCCGGTGACGGCGGCGCAGGCGCTCCCGGAGCTGTAATTATTGAATGGTAAAAGGAAATAACATATGCTAAAAAACAGACACGGATTTTCAATTGCAGAAGCGTTAATTACAATGTTAATAATCGTCTTGATTATCCTCATGACAATGCCTGTTATAACAAAACGAAGCCCCAAAGGCTCAGGTCTGACAGGCAGATGGGAATGCAGACTGAACCCTGAAACCGGAAAATATGAATCCATAACAACCATAATCGACAGAAAAACAGGTAAAGAAGCACCTAATGACCCTAACAACCCTAAACAAGAATACGGGCGAGTTGCAGAGGACGGAAAATCTTGTATCTTCACACCGCCCAAAAGCGCAAGGAACTTCACCGTAAATGTTATAGGCGGCGGAGGCGGCGGTGCTGCCGGAAGTATTGCAGAAGATTATGCAGTAAAAGAAGCAAGCGCAGGAAGCTGGGCCTTTGTACCAAAATATACCGGACTATACAACATATTATTAATTGGCGGCGGCGGAGCCGGCGGCAGCACAGAATGTAAATACGGCCCGGCAGCTGACGGAGGACTCGGAGGAGCAGCCGGCGGTGTTCTTATTAAGAAAAATTATCAGCTTGAAAAAGGCAAAACATATACTGTTATCGTTGGTGCAGGCGGCATCGGGCCCATGGACGGATTTGGAACAAACGAAGGGCACGGAAAACCGGGCGGCGATACAATGTTAAAATTACCAACAGGAGGCCAATTAGTTGCTACCGGCGGTAAAGGCGGATTTGGCGGCAATCATAAATTTCTTTCAGGTAAAGAATGTAAACCGACAGACGGATGGCAAAATCAGGGATTACCCGGTTCCCCTGTCATTAATAAAAATATGCAGCAGTCATTAAAAAGTACAAGCGACCCACGATGGGGCGGAAATACAATAAAACCCGGTTATATATGCGAAAAAAATGGTTCAACCGTTACCTGCGTTAATGATGAAGTAAAAGAATTACTTTCATCCTTTGCATCAAGCTATGTAGGTGCAGGAGGATATGGCGCAGTGAAGAATGATACGGACGGATACAGCGGGCATGACGGAGCTGCACTGATTTCATTTTCAGGATTATATGCCGGCGGCGGCGGTCAGGCAGGAACACATTTATATAAAACATTCAAAAAACTTCCTGCTGAAATAACAGTAAAAGTAGGAGCCGGCGGAATAGGCGGACTCAGAGAAAATGAAGACGGAAAAGCCGGTCAGGGTTCTGCTTTTGGAAATTTAGCCGTTGCGGGCGGTGGCTCGGGTGGCAGAGTAAAAAGCATATTAGGCCCGTCTGAACCTAATAAATTCATTGCCGGAGGCGACGGAGGGGCTTCTCCGTTGGGCGGTATCCTAAGAGGAGGACTCTTCAACGGATCTTCTTCAATGAATGGAATGAATGATGTAGATATAAATAACGGATATGCTCAGCTTGATGAAACCATATACGGAGCCGGAGGCGGCGGCGGAGCATCAAAAGATAAAAAAATCTGTGCAAAAAATACAACTACGGCAATGAAGCCAAAATCTCTATTTGAGCTTCTTTGTCCCATGACAGTTGCAGCGGTAAAACCAATGCAGCCGAATGAATTTACTGATGAATGGGTGGATAACGGCTGGGCACCGACTGTTGTACCTCCAAAAACAGAAGATAACGATATAAACTACACTGACTGCTGGGGCCGTGGAGGCCGTGGAGCACCGGGACTGGTGCGTGTTGAATGGAATTAAAAAATTAAGAAATTAAGGAATTAAAATAAAAAAGAGAGTATTAAAACTCTCTTTTTTTTATTTTTGGACTAGACATAAAAGCCTTTTTATTATATATATATTAACATAAGCCCTGGTGGCGGAATCGGTAGACGCGTCGGACTTAAAATCCGATTAGGCTCACCCCTA
>CASDVD010000013.1 GCA_949284155.1 uncultured bacterium
CCAAAGCCGGGCCCTATATTGCCTAATGTTGTTATACTGCCCGTTATGCCTATTAGAGTATTGTTCTCTATAACTGAAATTAAAAAAGCGGAAACAGCAAAGATAAAATAGTAAAATACAATAAATGCCATCATCTGCTGCCCTACATCAGGGCCTATAATTGTTTTGTTTAATTTTATCGGATAAACAGCATTAGGGTGGAGTATCTTAGCTATTTCTCTTCTGAGATATTTAAAAATAAAAGCAACTCTGATTACTTTTAGGCCACCGGCTGCAGAGCCGGCGCAGCCGCCGACAAACATTAGTAAAAATAAAAGCAGTTTTGCATCTAAAGACCATTTTGCAAAATCAGACGATGCAAATCCGGCTGTTAAAATAATACTCACTGTTTGAAATACAGCGTCAGTCAGCGCTTTAAACGGCTCATAATTATTATGCAGTATCAGCGCAATTGTTATTAAAATAGAAAATACGAAAATTATTGAAATATAAAGAATAAATTCATCATTTTTCAATAATAAAGACGGTTTTTTTTGTGCAAACACACTATACATGAGCGCAAAGTTTGTGCCGGCAATTGTGCAGAAAAAGGCTACTATCCAGATAATTGTTGTAGAATTATAGCCCATTATGCTCAACGGATTAGGCGAAAAACCTCCGCCTGCAAAAGTTGAAAAAGAATTACAAAACGCATCAAACCACGGCATGCCTGCAATTTTTAGCGCTATAATTTCCAGAATTGTTAAAACTACATACAAACCCCATAAAGCCGTAGCTGTATGTCGTATTCTCGGGGTTATTTTGTCTTCCGTCGGCCCGGGTGCTTCCGCAAAAAACATCTGTCTGCCCGCCACTGCAAACTGAGGTAATACGGCAATGAATAATACAATTATTCCCATACCGCCCAGCCATTGACTCAGGGATCTCCAAAAAAACATTGTTTTAGGATATGTAAATGTTGTTAGAATTGTTGCGCCGGTTGTTGTTATACCGGATACAGATTCAAAAATCGAGTCCCAAAAAGACAAGCCGTAAAACAGATACGGAATTGCCGCAATAAGTGCGAAAAGACACCAAGAAACAGCCACAACGCATAGCGCTTCTGATTTTTTTATATCATTTAATCCCTCAAATGTGTCGGATTTCTTTCTGATAACTAAACTCATTATCAAAGCTGCAGTTGAAGCGGAAATAAAAGGCAAGATTGAAGAATAATCATGGTAATATAAGGCAATTAAAACCGGTGAAAGAATTACCAGCGCTATGCACCGCAGTATTAAACCAATAGCATTAAAAACATATGTCAATCTCATTGTTTAGTAAAAAATTCCTTAACTTTAACACAATCTTCCGCACTAGTAAAAATCATAAGTGAGTCACAAGGTTCAAGTTCCGTAGTACCTTTGGGAATAATAACCTGTGCTCCTCTTTGAATAATTGCAATAATAGCTTTAAACGGAATTTTTAAATCCATTATTTTTTTTGAACGAAAATCGACAGGCAAAGTTGTTTCAATAATTCTGCCCTTTCCGCTTTCAACGGTAGCTAATATTTCAACACCTGTTTCTATCAGGTCATTCTTTATTTCGTTAATAGATGCTTCTTTAGGTGAAAGTGCCACATCAATACCGACTTTTTCAAAAAGCGAAATGTTTGCTGATTTGGAAACCCTTGTGATAACACGCTTTGCTCCGAGTTGTTTAACAAGTAAAGAACACAATAGATTTTTCTCATCGTTATTTGTAACACTGATTACAACATCGGAATCCGCAATATCTTCAGCCTGAAGCAGCTCAAGATTTGTTCCGTCTCCGTATAATACAAGAGTTTTTTTCAAAGCTTCCGTTAAATCTTCACAACGTTTGAAATCTTTTTCAATAATTTTTGTTTTTATTCCTGCTTTTTCCAGATACTCTGCCAGCATAAGGCCTACATTTCCGCCTCCGATGATTGCTGCTGTTTTTACTTTGGCTTTATTTTCAAAAAGTTTATTGGCAAGTATATCCAAAGAGGTTGACGAACCCATAAATATAACTTTATCGTTTAATTCAAAAACAGTATCACCATCAGGTATAGACAGCTGCATATCTCTGGTAATTCCGACAATTAATGTTTCATCAGGAAATTTGTAATCTTTGATTTTAACTCCTAAAAGTTCGGAATTTTCTTTGATTCTGTACTCCAGAAGTCTGGCCTTCCCCGAAGCAAAATTTTCAACATCCACAGCTTCAGGAACTGTAATAATTCTAAAAATTTCCTGCGTAAGTAATTCTTCAGGCCAGATAATATAATCAATCATTTCATACTTTGTGTTTTTTAACAGAGTCATTGATTCAATATATTCAGGCTTGCTGACGAAACAAACAGTTTTGGCACAGCTCATTCTGCTGACGGTAAGGCAAGATACGATGTTTGCTTCATCAAAATTTGTGCATGCTACAAAAACATCAGCATCTTCAATATTGGCAGCTTTTAGCACATTAATATTAGAACCGTTCCCCTCGACAAAACTGATATCAAGTTTGTTGAGTGCGACAGTTTTGTTTTCTTCTTTATCTATAATTGTAATATCATGGTCTTCAAAAAATTCAGTAGCTATTAAACAGCCAATTTCGCTTGCGCCAAAAACAACTATTTTCATATTTTTTTAGTCCTATCGATTTTGTTTTATTTATATTCTAAATAAAGATAATTTACAACAAGTTACATTTTTTTTTACTTTTTTGTTTTACAATATCTACTATATAGACTATCAGAGGAGAAAATTGTGGACTTTACTACATTAACAATAGATTTTTTAAGAACATTAAGCAACATATTCGGCAGCTACGGCATGGGAATAATTGCATTGACTGTGATTATCAGACTTGCAATGTGGCCGTTGAATGTCTCGCAACAAAGATCAATGAAAACCATGCAGCAGCTGCAGCCGAAAATGAAGGCTATTCAGGACAGATACAAAAATGATCCTAATACAATGCAGCGAAAAATGATGGAGTTCTATAAAGAACATAATTTTAATCCGATGGCCGGATGTTTGCCTTTATTGATACAAATGCCTATATTTATATTGTTGTATTCCTCATTAATGAGCCCTCAATTTATTTCAATGGCCGGTCATTCCGACTTTTTATTTATTGACAGACTTGATGCAACATTAAAAGGTAATGCAGGTGTTTCAAATGACGGAACTTTCTCAGTTGCTTCAAATGATAAATTTACAGTAGGTAAAAAGATTAAATTTTTTGCCGGTGATGAAGAGCTGGGAGAGATAAAACTAAAAAGAAATGATGTTGAAGTCATGGGCAAAATTACTCCCGGTCAGCCGATAGATTTGAGAATCAGCCGTGATAATATTAATGGTGATTACAGCAAAGTCAAAAAAATTACATCTGTTAAAGCCGTCATAACAGATAATAATACACGTGAAGTTGAAAATATCACATTTAAATCAGACAGCGATGATATGCTGATAGCACATGTTCCGACGATTGCTGCCAAAACTTCATTCCACTACGATGTATTCTGGCTGATAGTTATTTTTGGGGTATCTATGTTCCTTACTCAAAAAATAATGATGGCGGCAAATAAGACAACTCAGTCTGATCCTGCTCAGGAAGCTATGCAGAGAACACTGGGTACAATGATGCCGGTCATGCTCACCGCTACTTTTCTTTTCATACCAATCCCTGCCGGTGTATTGCTTTACCTTATAGCAAGCAACGTAATACAAGTCGGGCAGACACTTATTATTAATAAACAAATCGATATGGAAAACGAAAAGAAAAAAGCATCAAAAATTCAGTCAGTTGATAATTCTGAGCTTGCAAATTCAAAAAAAGTTAAAGCTAAAGAAATCAAAACATCAGAACCTGAAGAAAAAACCGTAGAGTAATTAATACAATACTTTTGAATTTAGCGGATAGTTTAAATAAGGAATTCTGTCAGATGAATGAAAAAGCTAAAAAAGTATTAGACATATTAATGCAAGGAAATGAGAATTTTGCAGCCGGTAAAAGTTCTGTTAAAAACAGAGATGTAAATGCCTTAAAGACGCTCAAAGACGGGCAGTCTCCAATGGCATGCATTGTTACCTGTTCTGATTCAAGAGTTATTCCGGAATTTGTTTTTGATACAGGTTTTGGCGATTTATTTACGGTCAGAGGGGCCGGTGCTGTTATAGGGCCGAATATTTTAGAAAGTGTAGAGTATGCTGTTGAACATTTAAAAGTTCCTCTTATTATAGTAATGAGTCATGAATGCTGCGGCGTTATGAAAACAGCAGTTAGTGAATACCCCGAAGAACCTGAAAATTTTAAAGTCCTTATTAAATCCGTTTACGAAATTATAGACAGAAATGATAAAACCTACGATGAAATAGCAGAAGATTATACTCTTGTTAAAAAAAGAAAACTGTTAAAGCGCTCTGAAATTTTGAGAAAGGCGTATGCTGCAGGAACATTAGAAATAGTTAGAGCATATTTGAATTTTTCGACGGGAAGAGTTCATATACTTGATTAACAGTGCAGGTATTTTATTTGTAAACCATAATAATTTAGACTTTTTTAGGCTAAATTTTTGCAGGATATTACAAATATTACAATTTTTAAACAAATATGAAAATATACTGTTGACGAAGGAATATGTTTAATATACATTAGTTTATACCGAGCACACCCGTGTGCGTTTTTAGATTCAAAATGACAAAAACAAGAAACGGGCCGGAACAATCAAAAGCACTTAATTATAGGTGTATGATTATAAAAATTGTAATATTCTTTTACTATTGATTGTATATCCGGAAAATGTGCATGTAATATAAAGTCTGGCATAATAAGTTATTAGATTGCCATTATGAAAGCAAAGGAAGACAAAAATGAGTAACGCTCAAGGTCAAAGACAAAGAATCAGAGTATGCTTAAAAGCGTATGATCATAAACTCATTGATGTTTCAGCAGAAAAAATTGTAGAAACAGCAAAAAGAACTGACGCAAAGGTGGCTGGTCCCATTCCTTTGCCGACGAAAAGAAGATTATATTGCGTTTTAAGATCACCTCACGTAGACAAAAAATCAAGAGAGCATTTTGAAATGCGCACTCACAAGAGAATCATTGATATTTACGATCCGACACAACAAACTACTGAAGAACTCAGCAGATTAGATTTGCCGGCAGGTGTAGATATCGAAGTAAAATTATAGGATGTGTGAATTCAGAGACTTTATAAAAAGCTCTGAATCCTTTCTGAAAAAATAAAAGATATCAGAAGAAACACACAGGCACATACAATTGAATAGAGATTGAATGTGATCTACAAGGCTCACAAAGAGGGGCCGATGGGAAGTAAATATCCCGAAAGTACAGAAGGTAGCGCTCACAAGGAGAAAGGCAAGAAATGACAACGAAAGAAAAAACTGCCAATACCAGATTGGGAGTAGTAGGAAAAAAACTCGGAATGACTCAGGTCTTTGATGAAAAGGGCCTTGCAATTCCTGTTACCGTTATCAAAGTTGATCCGCTGACTGTTACACAAGTTAAAACAGTTGAGTCAGACGGTTATAATGCAATTCAAGTCGGATTTGAGCCGGCTAAGGAAAAACACCTTACAAAAGCAGAAATCGGACATTTTAAGAAAAATGGACTTGATAACTTTAGACATTTACAGGAATTTAGAATTGATAATTCCGCAGAATATAAAGTAGGCGATACTATTGATGTATCAATATTAGCTGAGACAGCTAAGGTTGATGTTACAGGTCAATCAGTAGGTAAAGGTTTCCAAGGTACCGTAAAAAGATGGAACTTCGGAAGAGGGCCTATGGGTCACGGTTCAAAAAATCATAGAGAACCTGGCTCAATCGGTGCAGGTACAACTCCGGGCCGTGTAATTAAAGGGAAACATATGGCCGGAAATATGGGTAATGAAAGAGTAACTATTAAAAAATTATCCGTAGTTAAAGTTGACAGTGAAAACAATCTTCTTTTGGTTAAAGGTTCCGTACCGGGTTCTGAAGGAAGAATGGTAACTATCGTTCCTTCAAGAATTAAATGGAATTAATCAAGAGAACTCATAGAAATATAACTGAGGTTAAAAAAATGACAAAAGAAGTTTCAATATTAAATACAAAAGGCA
>CASDVD010000014.1 GCA_949284155.1 uncultured bacterium
CACGGAAGTCTCGAAAATGAGATACTAAAAGCCATCTGGCAAATTGAGGATGAAGAAGAAAATGACGTTTCTGTAACTGAAATTCAGGAACTTATTAATAAATCAGCTAAATCTGACAGAGCATATACCACTGTCAAAACTGTCATGGACAGATTAGTAGAAAAAAATATGCTTGTTCGTTATAAACAAGGAAAAAAATTCTTGTACAAGAGTGTTTCATCACGTGATGAAATGGCCCAAAAAGCTATTAAAAAACTTATGGGCCAGTACTTTAACAACGATGTTCGTTCATTGATGAAAGCGCTTGAGAAAGAATACCAGCTCGTATAATAAAAAAGGAGCCTAAAAAGCTGTGATTGAAAAAATAAACAAGTTTTTGCAAAATCTCCACAGCTTAAAAAATAATAAGCCTGAACAACAAGAAGATTTTACAAAAGAACGTAAACTCGCAGGCAATATTATAATTGGAGTGCTTACTGAACATATCTGCGTAAAAGAAGGATTGTTAATGTTCCCGAAAGTACGGGATGCTTCTGTTCAAGCAGCTTGGCATGCATTATGTCATTATGAAGCTGACGAAGACATTCGAAGACGTGATATTGAATATGCAAACCAGCAGCAAGAACTTCTTGAAATGATAGCTTTTACTTTTAAAGACGGTAAAGAGCTTCCTTCAAATATTATATCATCATATAAGCCTTATTATGATGAGCCTTTAATTACTGATACGAACGGACTTCCTTATATTATACATACGCTGCTGAAATATTTAAATGTAAAAAAATAGTTTTATAAAAATTAAATTCCGGCCGGTTGTACCCGTCGGAATTTAATTTTTATTTTTTAATTAAATAAGTTTTAGAGAACTAAGCTTCTTTCTGCTGGTTCAAAACATTCTGAATTTTATCCATAATTTCATCACCTTTGTTCTGCATATCAGAAACTATGTCTTCAGCTTTAGACTGAATTTCTTTAACAGTTTTATCAGCTTTATCGTATAAATCTTTAGAACCTTTAGCTATCATTTCTCTGGTTTCTTCACCGGATTGAGGAGCTAAAAGCAAACCCACTACACTGCCTACAATACCTCCGATTATAAAACCTGCTAAGAATTTTCCTGTTGACATAATGATTCTCCTTTTTTGACTTATTTGCAGTATTAACAATGCGTTAACAACTATTTTTTACTAAACGTTTTGAAACCTGACATCAGCCCTTTAAAAAAGCCTCCGGATACTTTACTCATTCCTCCGAAGAATATTCCGAAAATACCGACAAGAGTCGCAACAATTTTCTTTATGGAATGAATTTGTGTATCAGCAGTTTTCGCCATATCATTCAATTTTGTCAGAGTAACATTTAACTCCGCCAAAATCGGTTCGATTTCTTTTTTTACCATGTAAGTGGTATCGTTTAAATTGTTCGCAAGTTTATTCAGGTCGATAATCAATTTGACAAGATAAATGCCAACGATTATCAAAAACAAAATTGCAACAAAAATTAAAAGTAAAATTCCTATTTCTAACATAATAGACATTTATCTTCTCTCCTAATTTTTCCTAATTAAAATCATAAGACATATCTTCACGTTCTCTGGCTTTAGCCAGCTGTTTAGCTTTTATATGTTCGTTGATTTTGTTATATTGTCTTTCGAGTTTGTACTTCATCATATCTAACGATTCAAGAGCTTGTTTTTTTGCTTCTTTAATTTCCGGAGCGTGTTTTTGTGCAAACTCGGTAATAGCTTCTTTTAATTCAGCTCTTGTTTCTTCTCCTGATTTTGGAGCAAATAATACAGCCGCAGTAATTCCGCCTAAAATACCGGCAAGCAAACCAAGCCCGAAAGCTATTGAATTGTCCTCTTTTGACATAAAATAGTCTCCTAATTGCACTAACTTGTAACAGTATAACATTTTTTTACAAAATTAACACTAGCCAAAAGTTAGAGACTTTAGTACAAAGCTCTTGTCAAGAAGAATTGTTTGTTATATATTCAAAGAGAATTAAGAACAAATGGCGGGTATCGTCAAGTGGTTAAGGCCTCGCCATATTGAAATTAGGGTTCCGATATGAGGAACCGCAGCATTAAAAACTTAAAATTGAATAACTAAAATCATGGCGGGTATCGTCAAGTGGTTAAGACCTCGGATTGTGGTTCCGATATACATGGGTTCGAATCCCATTACCCGCCCCATTTTTCATTTAGAGCAAATTTTAAAAGTGTCGTAAAGGCGTTTTCTAGCTCTATGCGCAGTTCTGAATCCTTATAGTAAAAGTTCGAACATAGAATTTTTAGAATTTCTCGTTTTTTCTCATCAGATTTCTGTAAATATTTCTGTGTAAGGTTTTCGGCGAGTTCGAACATTTTTTCAAATCGCTTGATTAATTCAATATTTGTTTTTGTCAATGCAGAGTATTCTAATGTCAAGTCTTCCAGTTTATTTTCCCATGTCAATTTTTTGTCCATGTATACATCATCTGAAATTATGCCGTCCAGCTTGTCGTCATAAAGTTGATTAATCCGGTTTTTAAGTTTCTTTATGTAGCCCTCAATCTGTATTTTTCTTTTTTCGTCATAAACTTCTTGATAATGCAAGATTTCTTTTACATGCTCTTTCAAGTCTGTGAGCTGCTCTTTTGTGATGTTAAGCGTATTTAATGCTTCGCTTACCGCCTTGTCTATCATTTCTCTTTTTATAATTCTTTTGCAATCTTGAGGGCATTCAGAACATGTCCTGTGGCAGCGGTAATATTCATATTCACCGCTTTTGTTTTCACCTCTTTGTTTTTCAGGGGTTAAAAGTCTGTTCGTTAAAGAACATCTAATTAATCCTTGATAAAGAAAAGAATGCTTGTTTTTCTTCGGAGTGCTTGCTCTATCTTTTATATTCATTGCAGCTTCATATAATGCTAGTGGTATAATAGGCTCATGTTTGCCATCGCACAATTTAACTATGTATGTCCCATCATTTTGTTTAAAAGAATAGTTAAATTTTCCTATATAAAATACTTGATAAACGCTGAGAATATTCTCTATTGTTTTTTTTGTACAAGGTCTATTATTGTGAGTAAAGCCTTCTTTACGCATTTTTTGCGCAAGCGTTCTAAATGAATACAATCCAGTTGAATACAGCCTGAATATTTTTTCAATATAATGTCGTTTTTCTTCATCAGGAACAATAATTTTTTTTCCATGGTCTGTAATTCTTTTATAACCGACTGGCACACGTGCACCGGGGAAGTAGCCCTGGCGAGCTTTTTCTTGTAAATTCATTACTGTTCTAATTGAAATAAGGTCAGATTCCAACTCAGCATTATTAATTTGGGTGTTGCGCATCCATTTGCCATACGGGTTGTTTTTGCCTTCGTTTGGCTCGGTTGCTGATAACAAAGTAACCTCGATTTGTTTCTGTGTGCATACTACTTAGAAAAAGGTATAACACCGGAACATATCTTGAACCTGACACCATTAGAAAAACAGTTTTACTTAGCAGCGATAAGCTGGTGGAGTGATAAATATAATGGCTAAATACGAAGATTCTTTTATCTTAAAAGACATCGTTACAAAATCATTACAGAAAATCAACAAAAATCTTGCTGCCTTTGATGATCAACTAAAAGGCGCACAGATTCAGCTTGCTGATTTTCAAAAACGTACTGAAAATATTCAAAAACTGGGTCAAGGAATAAAATCGTTTGGCGAAAAATGGACAGTAGGGGTAACACTCCCCATTGTTGCGGCAGGCGGAGCTATGATAAAACTTGCTTCTGATATGCAAGAAACAATG
>CASDVD010000015.1 GCA_949284155.1 uncultured bacterium
ACAAATATCCAGCCGTCAGGATATTTATAATCCAGGATATTTTTTAATTTATACGCTGTTGTGACAAAGAACTGCATATCATTTTCTATTGAACGATTTTTGTTTTGCCTGTCAATATTTTTTAGATACGGAAGTTTTGCAATATCTCTCAAATAATCTTTTTCCTGCTCGGAAAGCTGTTTGAATTCAGGCATAGAAAAGGTTTTATTTTTGAAACAGCGGATTTTTTCAATGGTGTCTGCATCAAGTCCTTCTTGTTTATAAAAATATTCACACCAGCCGCCTTCCCGACTGTATAGATTTTTATTTTTTTTTTTTGCAGCCGTATTTTTGAAAGAAACCGAGTCACAAGGATAGCCGGCTGTCTTGTATGAATTATTTTTACCGGAAGGCGTTGTTCCTATGGGCTTTAAATTAGATAAAATTAGCGGCAGTATTTTCATATCGGAAATAAAAACAGTGCATTGAAAAAATTGCTATGAAATTTTTTGTATTATTTTTTATAGACCTCGCTGTTAATATGGAATTAGTATCTCAATTGTGTTTTGATAAAAATTAAGTGCTTAATCCTGTTATCTAAAAAATAATAATCATATAGTTAATAGAGAAAAGTCTTTGAGAAAATAATATAAATTTTATGAAAATCTCTAAATTTATATTATTTTTATCCCTCTATTTTTTTATTGAAAATACTGTTTTTGCAAATACTATTGATATAGATTCGTTTTATGAACTGATGCATTCTGCACTTGTCAATAATGATGTATACAATTTCACGAGTGATATGAACTCCACAGAGTCAATCGGTAACCATTTTTATAACTACAATATTAATTTTGACGGCAACAACCATTATATTGACGGAAATGATTCGTTTGGCGGTTTTATTCTGAGCAGGGAAAACACCTTTGATGAAGTAATAATAAGACACTGCAAAGGGCAATTTTACAACGGTTCCAATTTTGGCGGCGCTATTTTTAACAGCAGCGGAAAAACGGATATAGAGAATTCCGATTTTGTAGAGAATTTTGTTAACTCAGGCGATATAAATTACGGAGTGGCCGGAGCGGTGTATAATCTTTACGGCGGTTCTATGTCAATTGAAAATTCAAATTTCGAACATAATTATACTTACGGTGCCGGTTCTTTTGGCGGAGCGCTGGCGAACGGATATGATGACAACGGTACTGCACAAATGAATATAAACCGTGTCAGCTTTAAAAATAATTATTCTTCCGGGGTTGTATTTGTTGAGGGCGGGGCAATATATAATAACGGAAATATTGTAATTAATAATTCAGAATTTGATTCTAATTACATAGAAGCTCTTCCTGACAGAGAAGAAGCATCTCCGTTTATTTATGGCGGTGCTGTGTTTAATAATGGTGAGATGCTGATTGAGAATAGTGAATTCAACAATAATTACTCCAAAGGCTCACAAAATTCTATTGCTTTTGGCGGTGCTGTTTTTAATGCCAAAACAATGGATATAAAAAATTCCTCATTCAGCAAAAATAGTATACAATCTTCAAGATACGGCGATGGTGCAGTGATTTATAATGCACCAAATGCGGTTATGAATATATCAAATTCATTATTTGAAGATAACGTTCTGGATTCTTCTATTTCTTACGGCGATGGCGGAGCGGTTTACAATTCCGGTGTTATAAATCTTGATAGCAGTGTGTTTAAGAATAATCATGACCGAAATCAGCTTAATGATATTTATAACAATTCTACGGGAACACTAAATTTTAACGGCACAGGCAACAACAGTATTCTCAGCGGTATTTCAGGCAGCGGGAATATAAACAAAAATGATAGCGGTTCGTTAAATCTGGGCGGCGAGAATTCCGGTTTTGTCGGCAATTTTACTTTTAATAATGGAACGCTAAATCTTCTTGCTGACAGCAGCTATTTCAATGCACAAAACTCAAACTTTCATAATAATATCAATTTTAATATGATAAACGGTCAAATTAATAATATTAATTTTGGAAACCTAAGCCTGGATGGCCAAACTAATATTTTTACCGATGTAAATTTTGGTAATAATTCAATGGATAAAATCAATGCAAATTCGCTCAATGGCAACGGGACAATTATGGTCTCGGGATTAAATGTTCTGGGTGCTCCGGAAGCGGAAAGAATTGTAATACCGTTTGCTGATTCTGTATTAAAGAATAGCGTACGATATAATAATTCAACGCTCAACACGCCCATATATGATTACAGCGTGAGCTATGATGCAAACAGCGGAGATTTCCTGTTTGTCAGAGGCGGCTTTGACTCTGCCATTTTTGCATCAGAAGTTGCTGCGCAGCTTGCGGGATATTTAGTTCAAATTGATACATATAAAAATATTTTTGCCAATCTTGATATGGTTATGCTGACTCCGTATAATGTCAGAAATCAGTTTTCTATGGTTAATAAAACTGCTGCTTCAGACGGAAAATTTGCATTGTCTCCTTTTGTAATGCCGGAGCAAAGAGGGGGTATCTGGTTCAAACCGTATTCTTCTTTTGAGACAGTAGGGCTGAAGAATGGGCCTGATGTTTCAAATGTTATGTACGGAAGTCTTGTTGTTGCAGAGAGTCCGCTAATGAAGCTTAAGAAAAATTGGTATACGTTATATGGGGCGTATGCATCATATAATGGCTCTCATCAAGCGTATTCAGGCAATAGTATCTATAACAACGGCGGCCTAATCGGGATTGAGGGAGCATTTTATAAGGGCAATTTTTTTACTGTCTGGACAGCTAATGTCGGTGCAAACTCCGCAGAAGCCTCGAGCGGGTTTGGTGCAGAAAATTTTGCAATGTTGAATACGGGTATTGCTCAGATGAGCGGCTATAATTTTGAAACAGTGAAAAGAAAGTTAATTATTCAGCCGTCTGTTATAACCTCTTATTCTTTTGTTAATACATTCAGCTACACTGCCCCGTCCGGTGTAAATATAAACACGGAACCTCTTCATGCTGTTCAAATAGAGCCGAGAATAAAGCTCATAGGCAATTTTAAAAATTACCTCCAGCCGTATATTTCTGTATCAATGATATGGAATATCATTGACCATGCCAGGTTTCAGGCTAATGATGTCTACCTCCCTGCGCTTTCTGTCGAGCCTTTTGTCCAATATGGCGCCGGAGTTCAAAAACGTTGGGCGGACAGATTAACGGGCTTTTTTGAAACTATGATAAGAAACGGCGGTCGTTCTGGCATCGCTTTGCAGCTGGGGCTTCGTATCAGCATATAAGGTATGTTGCAGGTATTATTTGATTAGTTTTTTTATCAGTTTATAATAAGTTTTTCTACCTGGCAGCAATGCAATAAAAAACATTCTTTTGTTCATTATTTGCGGGTCAAATTTATCCAGAATTTTTTTGTATTGAAAATAATTTTTCAGATTGAATGATGCAGTTCTTTTTACCCACCAAATAGTGTCTTCTGAAAAATTTCCTCTCAGCATTTTTAATAGTTTTTCATTAGTATTTGTATATATTTCAGGTAATTTGCCAAAAACAGCGGGATAAGTGATTCCCAGAACTTTTACTGCATCAAGTCTCCAATGTGAAATTTTTTTATATTGGCTGCGGTGCATTATTATATTAGGTTCTACATTCATTTCCGGTTCTATGATTTTTAAATTATCGAGTTTGCTCAGTCGTTCAAGTATGAAACCTACATATCCGATATATTCATCATCCTTCTTGAACCATTTAGCTACGGCATCGTTCCATTCTTCCATACTGAGATTGAATATTCTTTGGTTGCATATCACGCCTCCCCAAAGCCCGACATTCATATTTGATGAATTAAAATAATCGTTTGCGTTATTATATTCTGTTGTTTTATCTATATGTGCAAAATCGTTAAGGTTTATTATGTCATAGTTTTCTTTCATATACGGATAGAATTTTTCTAATGAATATTCTGTCAATGCGTTGCTGTCACTGCAGACATAATAATAATTGTAGTTGTCTTTTAAATATAATCCCTGAACCATAGCCAGCCATTTACAATCAAGGTGTATATAGCTGCATAACCTTATATAGTGCAGGTTTGTGTGTGTTTTTTGTAATTCTTTTACAATGATGGAGCTTTCATCTGACTCACTGGAATCAAAAACATATACGTCAAAATTAAATTTTTTATAAGTATTTAAAGAATATGACAGAGTGTCTTTCAGAGTATCGGGCCTGTTATAAGTCGGCATTAATACTGCTGTTTTAACTTCATTAGAACGCTGCATATGAACTCTCCAAGATTTTAGGTAACACAAGAAACATTGAGTTATGCTTCCCTAAAATACTAACATAAAAACACTATTTAGATTTATTTGTGTAATATTTTTTTTACTTTTTTTCAATGAAACCCAATCTGTGAGAGCGATTGCGCTGAACATAACACAATGTTTCTTGTGTTACGTTAGGGGAAAATAAGTTGTAGTTTTGATATTATTCAATAAATGCATTGTCTATGTATTTTGTTCTATGGTTATGATTTTTTTAATTCCTTCTTCAATTGATGTATATTGTGGCTTCCATTCTAATAATCGAAGAGGTTTAGTATCTATTTCATAATCTAACATTTCGTTTTGGCGTAATGGAATTTTGCCAAAGTTTAATTTTGTGGTTTCATTTTTCAATTCTTTTTTTATTATCATCACCAAATCTTTTATTGACGTTTTTACATCTGTTCCAACCTCAAAAGTATTTATTCTCCCGGTTGAAAAATTTTCTTCATTTTCAATTACAATATCAAAAGCGGAAACTATGTCATCAATATAAATAAAATCTCTGGTTTGGTAGCCTTCTGTTAAATCTATGTGGTCAACATTGTTTTTAAGCTGTTGAATTACCCGGGCGATAAACTTTATTGGCTTGTCATTCGGCCCGTAAAAGTGGTCTAACTTTAGATTTACGCATTTTATTTTATCTGAATAAATTGAGAGCCAATCTTCGAAATGATTTTTTGTCATTGCATATGCGCTAATATTCTTATTTAAAATAGTGCCGGTATTTATGAAAATTTTAGCATTATGGTTAACTGCTTCTTGTAATACGATGAGAGGAAATTCAACATTTGTTTTTTCTAATAAAATACTATCTTCATTGTATCGTCCGTATAATGTTGCGGTATGAATTATTATATCAATATGTTCTTTATCGAAGATTTCTGCTATTTTTGTGTCTGATAAATAATAAAGTTTAACATTTTCATAGTTACTGTATAGATACTTTTCATTATGATTAAGAGCCAAAGCAATGATTCGATAACCTTTAAGCAAAAAATGTTTTGATAAATATCCTCCTAAATAACCCGTAGCTCCCGTAAGCAGTATTGTTTTATTCATTTGCTCCCTTTGCTTTTTTTTTGCTTACATAACACAAATGCAATTGTGTTATGTA
>CASDVD010000016.1 GCA_949284155.1 uncultured bacterium
ATAGAAAATATTGCAATAAGAAAACTCAAAGAAAAACCTGAAATCAGGCATTTAAGGGAATATTTAAACTAGATGAAACTCCTTAGTGACGCTATTTACAGCAAAATCTCATAACAGAGGTTTTGCTTTTTTTTATTAAAATTGTTTAAAGAGGGCGTCTATTCCTGCCGGTCTTCTTGCACTGCCAGTTCAAGTTCGCTCAAAATTCCCTGATTTATTTCCACCACGTCAGTGCCGAGATTAGAGAGTACTTTCATTGCGACAGAGTCTTGTGCCCGTGTAATTGCCCAGAGTATATTTTCAGATGCAATTTTTGAGTTGTTATTTTCTTTAGCTTTTTCCCAGGCCATTTCCAGAATTTTTTTTGCACGGTCGGAGAAAGAAATGTCTTTTTCTGCATAATCATGACCGATACCCAGAACACGTTCAACTTCCATTCGTGCATCTTTTATTGTGATACCGAGTTTGGATAATACTCTTGCGCCTATTCCGACGGCTTCATCGATGATTCCCAGAAGTATAAATTCCGAGCCGACTATTTTTCTGTTCATGCTGCGGGCTTCTTGTTTTGCAAACCTTAAAATAGTAAGTGTTTCAGGCATTTGTTTTTCAATTGGCTTTATAATTTTGTGAGCCAGTTCGTTGTCTTCAACATGAAGTTCTTTAAAAATATTATATGCAATGCCGCTTTTTGCCTTTAATACACCGAGAATAATATGTTCAGGTTTAACAGTTGCACTGCCGAGTTCTTTTGCTGTTTCAAGAGCGAGAATCATTGTTTTGAAGGCATTAGGAGTAAAAATTATTTGTTTTTCTTCAAATTCTGCTTGTCTTGATGAAACTTCCTGCAATTTTGAACAGTAATTTTCAATGTTTATTCCCGAATCATTTAAAATTTCGACTACATCAGAAGAGTTGTCTTCAAGAATTGACTGCACAATCTGTTCAGTACCGAGAATTTCATAATGTGAAGCGGTCAATTTTGAAACGGCTCTTTCCAGTACTGCCTGCGAATCTTTATCTTTAAACAAAGACAGTACATCATCGTAGTCGCTGTTTTTTTCTTCAGTGTTTGTAATTTCTTCAGGGTGCTCTTTTTTGTTTTTCTTTTCCAGAAGCCTTTTTAATGTATGTTTGAGTTTGTCAATATTTACATCAAATGCATTCAGCAACGCAACAGTTTCTGATTTTGAATCCCAAATCAGTGCCAACAGCAGATGTTCGGTGATAATGGAGGTATTTTGATACCGTTTAGCTATTTCAAAAGCTTTTTTAAAAACATTTTTTGATTCTACGCTGAATGAGATTAGTGAAGAATCTTCTATCGGTGTATTTTTTTTATTCTCAAGCTCTTCTTTTAATTCATCAAGATTTACTCCGGCATAATTCAGGAGCCTTGAACAAATATTTGATTTCAGCTGCAATATTCCAAGCAGAATATGTCGTGGCGATATTTTATTTTCACCGTTATCCATAGCTTCCTGTTGTGCTATGGAGATTACATTTATAGCTTTTTCTGTAAATTTTTCAAACAAAACAAGACCCTTTTATTTAATTATTTTATATTAACGCAAATTTTCTCACTTGTCATCTGCATGCTGCTATTAATATTGAAAATATGAGAATGATTATAAAATGTGCTTTTCTGTTTTTTGTTATTATTGCAAGAATGGCACCTAAAGTTATCAAAGTCAGAAACAAAATGCCGTAATCGGCGGAGATTAGCAGGCCGGCAGCAATCTTTCTTAAAAAAATTATATAACCCAATGTAACAATTAAAGCACCTGTCGAGATATTTGCTGCAATTTCGGTTCCAATTTCGTTTTTATTTTCCTTTTTATTTTTTGAAATATAATCGTACCAAAATTTGCCTGTAATCAGCGATGCCGGAAAGAATAACGGCAAGAGCATGGACGGAAATTTTATTTCTGAAATGGAAAATGCTAACGTGAGAATGAATATGTATATTGCATTTATAAATAAAAATTGTTCGTATTTTTTTAGTTCGTTGAATTTATAAAAATATGATTTAATTTTATGTCGATGCCTGCTAAAAAATATGCTGATTTCTGCAATGAAAGAAAAAATCCAGGGCAATGAATAGAATATGAAAAATGCCATAAAACAGTAACTGAAATAGTGAGGATGGTTTTCAAAAATAAAACCAATCTTTTTAAACACATACTCATTAAAAAATAAATCTTTGTATGTATGCATCATTATCATATGCCATGGAAGAACTATCAAACAGAACATTCCGGCGCCCGGCAATATATAAACGGGTTTAAAAATTTCTTTTACCCTTCCGGCTGTTGCATAAGCCGTGAACATAGATATTAAAGGAATAACAACGGCAGATATACCCTTTGTTAAAACGCAAAATCCCGTAAAAATATATGCAATCCACCAGAAATATTTTTTTAGCTTTTGATTACAAAATATTGTATAAAAACCTGAAAAAATTCCTAATGAGAGACAGACTGCATAAAACATATCAAAAACAGCTGCTTTGGAGTGTATTATATATCCGAAATTTGTTGCGAGTATTAGTGCTGAAATTAGTCCGTACGCAGGGGAAATGATTTTTCTGCCGTATATATATATTAAAAAAACGCCCGCAGTTGCGCTGATTGCCGATGGTATTCTTGCTGCATGCATACCTGTGTCATTGAATATATTGAAAAATAAGTTTTCAATCCAGAAAAATAAAGGCGGTTTTTCAAAAAATACTTCTCCGTTTAGGTACAAGTTTAAATAGTCGCCTGTGCTGAACATATTTTTTGTGATGAGCAGGTATTCACCCTCGTTAAAAAAATGGTGTTTTATATTTCCAATCTGAAAAAAATACAGAAAAAAACAAACAAGTCCGAGAATTAAGATATAAAATTTTTCTTTATGTAACTTCAAAAATTCATAAATATCATTTTTATCTTTCATCTTTTATTCTTCCAATTTAATAAACTGTGCATTTTCCCATTGCAAATCGATATATTTTACTTTTTGTTCCATGGTTCTGACTTCAGGCAGGATGGAGGAAATATTTTTAACTCTGTTGTAAATGGTACTGTTCATTTCACCGAGCCTGATTTTTACGTCGGGCAGCTGTGCGTAGATATCTTTAGGGTTTCTGAAGTCGAGATATTTTACTTCTTCATCGCTGTAGTATTCAATTGTTCTTGCAAGCATATAAATTTTGTTGATTTTCTCTTCGTCCCAATTTCGATAATCGTCTCCTTTTGTGCCGTATGTGAGGACAAGAATAGTTTTGTAGGATTTGTCCAGCGGAAGATATTCACGACCGATTAATTTCCCTCCTTCAGCAAAAAAAGCAATAGGCGGAACATTTTCAGCAGGTGAAATAGACAAAATCGGTTTTCTTTCTTCAATAATCAAATCAATTCGTGCGGGGAACCAGAATCTTCTGATGTATACATTTTTTACCGGCTCAAGCTTTTCAATATCTTTTTCAATTTGTTTTGTATCAAAAAGATATATTGGCTGCTGCGGCACGGGTGTTTGTCTGAGTACGGAAATGATTTTGTACATCGGAGTGATTTTGTTTCCGATTATTTCCAATGAGCCGTTATTGGCAGAGCTGAATGCATTTTTTTCAAGATACCATTGCGGCAATTTATATACTTTATATGCCGCAAAAACCAACAATCCGAACATTATTATCCGGATTAATGTTCTTAATCTTCTCAAACCCATCTGACTGCGGCGTACATTACGCTGCATCTGATTTATTTTTACCCTGCGGGCAATATTTATATTGTTTTCATAATCAGGTTTTCTCGGCTTCATTTTTTCATTTTGTATTGCTGTTGTATTATTTATTTAATCCCGCACCGTTCAAAATAATTTGTACCAGTTTATCATAACTGATACCCATTGCCTCGGATTGTGCCGGCAAATCGCTTAAATCAGTCATACCGGGGCTTGTGTTGACCTCCAGAACATAAGGAACACCTCCTGCTAAAAGGAAGTCTACTCTGCTGACTCCTCTGCATCCGCATGCACGAAATGCTTTTATTGCTATTTCTTTTATTTGGTTTGTCTCAGCCTCTGAGATTTTTGCAGGTAAAATGAATTCTGTTAAACCTGCCGTATATTTTGCTTCAAAGTCGTACCACTCGGTTTTTGTTTTAAATTCAAGAATTTCTGTAGCGAACATTTTTTCGCCGTCTTCCAGAACACCCACGGTTAAGCTTTTTCCGTCAAGATATTCTTCAACCATTACATCCTGGTTGTATTCAAAAGATTTTTGAATATATTCACAGAATTCCTTTTCGTTATTAGCTTTATACATGCCAATGCTGGAGCCTTCAGAAACGGGTTTTAGCATTAAAGGATAGTTTAATGTGCTGATTTTTTTGAGGTAATCGCTGTCTTTTTTTAGCAGCACGGATTTAATCAAAGGTATATCTGCGCCTTTTAATATATTTTTTGTAAATTCTTTGTTCATACAAACGGCGCTGGCCATTACGCCGCAGCCTGTATACGGGATTCCTGTTACTTCAAGCAATCCCTGAATACATCCGTCCTCTCCAAAACGTCCATGCATAGCGTTGTATACAACTTCAATATTTTTACTGCGCAAAGTGTCAGCAATGTTCTTGTCAATGTCAATTAATTCGACATTTTTGTATCCGAGCCTTTTTAAAGCTTCAAAAATATTTTTTCCTGATCTGAGGCTTATATCCCTTTCACTTGATGGGCCGCCGCAAAGTACTGCTATTCTTTTATCATTGTTTATAATTTTTTTAACATCATATTCCATAATTTGCTTTCTTCCTCATTTGCTTTCCCTATGAAACGTATTTCCGGTTCAAGTTTTATATTGAATTTTTCTTTTACCATATTATACATTTTATACATTAGACACAAAACATCACGGGATTGTGCATTTTCGTAGTTTACAATAAAATTGCAATGTCCTTCCCAGATTTTTGCTCCTCCTTCTTTGAGTCCTCTTGCGCCGGCTTCTTCCAGAAGTCTGCCGGCAGAATCACCTGGCGGATTTTTAAATACGCTTCCGGCGTTCGGCAGCGTCAAACCCGGCTGTTTTTCTTTGCGAAAATTAATATTCTTTTGCATTTGTTTGGCTATTAATTCAGGTTCTTGTTCTTTAAGTTCAAATTCCGCATCCAGCAAAATATAGTTTTTGCTGCTTAAGATTGATTTTCGATATTCAAAAAGCATATCTTTTTTTTCAAGTGTCAAAACTTCTTTTTTGTTCATATCAAAAACCCGGCAGCGATAAAAAGTTTCGCAAACAGATTGTCCGTGAGCGGATGCGTTCATGAGGACAACACCTCCTGTTGTGCCCGGAAAACCTGCCATAAATTCAAATCCGCTCAGACCGTTTTTTTGTGCGGCTCTTGATAAAACAGGTACTCTTACACCACAATCAGCAGATATTTTTCTTCCAAGAATCTCAAATCTTTTCAGTTCCGTTGTTAAAATGACCTCCCCGTTAATCCCGTCAGAAGATATCAAAACATTCGAACATCCTCCAAGAATCACGGGTGAACAGGCGTTGTGCAAAATTTCAATCAATTCCTCAGTTGTTTCAGGAATAAACAGTCGTTTTGCTTTGCCTCCGATTTTGAAAGTTGTATGTTTTTTTAATTCATAATCTTCTAAGTAAGTTATTGGCATTTAAACACCTGCTTTGTAACAGTTTTCAATTTCTTTGCCGATTTTTGTTATATCTCCTGCGCCGAGAGAAATAACAAAATCTCCGTTTTTAAGCTCCGGTGCGATTTTTTTTGCAGCTTCTTCAATTGAACCGGAAATATATTTTGCGTCAGATTGAAGCGTCTGTACAAATTTTTCCGAGCTTACACCGGCAATGGCATCTTCTGAGGCTGCGTATATATCTAATACAAATAATTTGTCCGCAGCATTGAATGCGCAGAGAAAGTCATTCCACAATCCTTGCAGCCTTGAATATCTGTGCGGTTGAAAAATTGCAACCAGTCTTTTATGCGGGCAGTTTTTTGCGCTTTCCAGCGTTGTTTTTATTTCACTTGGGTGATGGGCATAGTCGTCTATGACTTTGATTCCGTCAAATTCAGCCGATAACTGGAATCTTCTGCCCATACCGGTGAATGTTTTAAAATGCGGCGCAATCTTTTCAAAATCAACGCCTTGTTCGTTCAATGCCGCTAAAACAGCAAGAGCATTGTATATATTATGCTTGCCCGGTATAGATAAATCCAGCCGGCCCAGTTTTTGTCCGTTATGTATTACATCAAAACTTGAAGCTGTTCCGTTCATTGAGATATTTTGTGCTGTATAGCAGGCATTTTGCAGTCCGAATGTAATGAATTCTTTCTGTGAA
Source organism: uncultured bacterium (assembly GCA_949284155.1). Taxonomy (GTDB): domain Bacteria; phylum Cyanobacteriota; class Vampirovibrionia; order Gastranaerophilales; family Gastranaerophilaceae; genus Spyradomonas. Next base: position 6,347 of record CASDVD010000016.1, read on the forward strand.
TTTTGTTCTATTAATTTTTTAGTGCCGGGACAGTCATTATTTATTATTATTTTTGAACCGTTTTTCATATTCGACAGATGCACCCTGAATGTGTCAAGCAGTTCCTGAAAACCGTCTTTATAAAAGTCTACATGATCTGTTTCCAGATTGTTAATTACGCTTACATCCGGTGAATATTTAACGATGGTGCCGTCGGATTCGTCGAGTTCCGCAACAAAGAAATCCCCGTCGCAAGAAGCTGCATTTGTATCCAGTTCAGGAATAATTCCGCCTACACAAAAAGAAGGCTGCAGTCCCGCTTTAGTCAATATATAGGTACACAGACCGCTCGTTGTGGTTTTTCCGTGAGTACCTGAAAATCCTAAAAATACAGGCTTTTTGTCTTTCCCGTATCCTTCGGAGATTAATTTTAAAATATCAGAACGATGGCAGATTTGCAGATTTAATTTTTTTGCTTTCACAATTTCAGGGTTGTCCGGACGAATTGCTGTAGATGCAACGACAATCATTCCTTCTTCTACATAATCTGCATTATGACCTATATAAATTTTTGCACCAAGGCTTTCCAGTTTTTTTGTGTATTTACTCTGTGCAATGTCAGAACCGCTGACTTCGCAGCCGGATTCCAGCAGATATTTGGCCAGACCGCTCATACCTATTCCGCCTATCGCAATGAAATGAAATTTTTGTTTGTTATTATTCATTATTTATAAAATCCTCAATAAATTTTTCTTTCATTCTATTACAAAATAACAGTGAAATCACTCCTTTTTTGCGGAACTGACAGTGCAGTTATATTAAAAGTGTAAACTTGTTTGCATAGCCCTATCCGCTTATTGTAGTACATTTTTGTTTTTTTTATCGTGCAGTCAGATTAAGAGCAATATTTTTCGGATTTCAGACAGCAAGATGAAATAGTTTGAATTTTCCGAAATATTTAAGGATTTTTTTGTAATGTTGCGAAATGTTAACGAGATTAATTCTTAAAAGGCAATTTTTTAAAACAAAAATTGTTTATATAAGTAAGGGATAAAGGGAATCAATTTTATAGGGAGAAATATATTATGGCAGTAGGACCAAGAGATTACATCGACCAGTTGCTGGTAAAAAAATATGCGGATGAAAAAGTTGATAATGCTGATATAACAAAACTTGTAGAACCTGAAAAAATGTTGAGTGCAATGGGTGATTTTTCGAACATGCATAAAAATATGATGGTACTGCAAAATAAACTGCAAAATTTCTGTTCGGCATTGAATACAAAATGTGTACAATACAGGCCTTCACGACTTGCGACGGCGTAGGCTTGCAGTTATAATTTTTTTATGAAAAATCATAAAAAAATCATACTCGCATCACAGTCGCCGAGAAGACGTGAACTGTTAAAACAGCTTAATCTTGATTTTACTGTTATCTCTCCTGATTTTGATGAAAAAATAAGTACAAACTGCTTTAGCGAAGAAATTATAGAAAATCTGGCATTTCAAAAAGCTCTCAGCGTATCTGAAAAAGTTGATTCTTCATCCCTGATTCTCAGCGCAGATACAGTGGTTGTGCTTGATGGTAAAATTTTGGGTAAACCGAAAGATGAAAACGATGCTTTTCTAATGCTTAAATCTCTCTCTAATAAGACTCACAAGGTTGTTACTTCTGTGAGCCTTTTTGATGTGCAAACCGG
>CASDVD010000017.1 GCA_949284155.1 uncultured bacterium
ACCGGTACTGTTGCGCAGCGTGATATGCAGAATCAGCTTCTTGATTCTATGGATATTGAGAGAGAGCGTGGTATTACTATTAAATTAAATGCTGCCAGAATGAATTTTAAATCGAAGGACGGCAAGGATTATGTTTTAAATCTTATTGATACACCCGGTCATGTTGATTTTTCTTATGAGGTTTCCCGTTCTCTGGCGGCATGTGAGGGTGCTCTTTTGATTGTTGATGCAACACAGGGTGTTGAAGCTCAGACTTTATCAAATGTTTATCTGGCAATAGAGCAGAATCTTGAAATCATTCCTGTTATAAATAAGATAGACTTGCCTTCTGCTGATGTGGAAAGAGTTAAGGCGGAGATTGAAGAAATTTTAGGTATCGATGCTTCTATGGCAATACCTGTCAGTGCAAAGACCGGTGAAGGCATAGATAAAGTTTTGGAGGCTGTTGTTGAATATGTTCCGCCTCCGGAAGATACATCGGATAAGCCATTAAGAGCTCTTGTTTTTGACAGTGCTTATGATGCATATCTGGGGACTTTATGCTTTTTTAAGGTTATAGACGGTGCAGTAAAATTGGGTGATAAGATAAAATTCATGGCATCGGGCAAAGAATACGAGATTGTTGAATTAGGATATTTAAATCCTCAAAGGGTTCCTGTTCAAGAGTTAAAAACCGGTGATGTCGGTTATATGGCCGGTTCAATAAAAGAATTGACGAGATTTGTCGGTGATACCATTACACATGTTGACATGAGCGCAACGGAACCTTTACCCGGTTATAAAGAAGCTTTGCCGATGGTGTTTTCCGGGATGTATCCTGTTGATAATGATGATTATCAGGATTTAAAAGAGGCTTTAGAAAAATTAAAACTAAATGATTCTTCAATAACCTTTGAGCCTGAAACATCTTCGGCATTGGGTTTTGGGTTTAGATGCGGTTTCCTTGGTATGCTGCATATGGAAATTGCGCAGGAACGGCTTGAGCGGGAGTATAATTTGTCTCTCGTTACAACGGCGCCGTCTGTTGTATATAAGGTGTATAAAACAAACGGCGAGATGGTTGAGATTGATAATCCTGCGAATCTGCCGGCACCTCAGTACAGAGATTATATTGAGGAGCCGTATGTAAAAGTTAATATTATTGCTCCAAATGACTATACCGGGACGCTTATGGACTTGGCTCAATCTAAGCGGGGAATTTTTATAAATATGCATTATATTGATAAAATTCGTGTGGATTTAGAGTATGAACTTCCGTTGAGCGAGGTTATTGTTGATTTTTATGATCAGCTAAAATCAAGGACTAAGGGCTATGCCAGTATGGATTATGAGTTTAAGGAATATAAACGTTCTGATTTAGTAAAACTTGATGTAATGCTTGCCGGTGAAGTTGTTGACGCCTTAAGTGCAATTGTTCATAAAGACAGCGCTTTTCATATCGGACAAAAGCTCACCGCAAAATTGAAGGATATTATACCGAGACAGATGTTTGAAGTACCGATACAGGCTGCTGTTGGCGGCAGAATTATTGCACGTACCAATATAAAAGCTTTACGAAAAAATGTTTTAGACAAATGTTACGGCGGTGATATATCCAGAAAAAGAAAGCTTTTGGAAAAACAGAAAAAAGGTAAGAAAAGAATGAAATCCGTAGGAAAAGTTGAAGTTCCGCAAGAAGCTTTTATGGCCGTACTTTCGCTCAATGAAGACTAGTCTGTTGTCATAATAAAAATTTTTCCATTTTTTAAAAGATAGTACATTAATACATCTTATTGATTGTACATTGGTATATTTTATCTTTCCGTGAAGTTGTTTAAACTACATATACATCAGGGGCTGACTGTTAGTCGGCCGCTGATAATTAGTTCATAAAAATCCGCCGCTTCGGAATTTGCAGCATTGTAAAATTTCGCTCTGGAACCGGATAGTCTGCGGCAGGTTAAGACTTAGGGAGGTGTAGCAATGCTTACGGACAGATATACAGATAGTTTAAACCGAAGAAAAGAGTTAGAATTTAATAATATAAGTAAAGAGATGCTTCCTTGGCTGGAGAATCTTGCAATAGAACACAATTGTAAAATTGAAAGAAAAGAATGGAAAAGTAAATATAATTCTTACGTTATATACGATTATGAACCGTTCTGTTCTGAGGGATTTGAGATAAACCTTGTTCTTTCTTCTGTTAGTAAAGAACATTTGGAATTTTTAAAGTATTTATATGAAAACAAGCTGAATACTATTGAATATCTGAATAATTGTGTAATCAATTGATAATTATATAATGCGCCATGCCTTTTTTAAGGTGCTTGTCAGGCGCAGCCTGTCTCTGTTTTATAGAGGCAGGCAACCAAATTCGGGTAATACCCGGAGGGTAAAGGCCGGAGGTGTAACACGGTTTCCTTTTGGAGCACGCTCCGGCCGCCCTTTTTTAATTGTTGTTTGTTTATCATAAGGGCTGTGATTTAGCTGTGCAAAACAATATAAAGGTTTTATAACCCGCCATGTAATACCGCTTTTAAAACTTTACATGCCTGCATAGTTGCAGTTTTTGCCGGCGGAGGCTCTTGTACACCTTTAATTACCATAAAACCGTGAGTGCAGCCTTTATATTTTATACCGATTATATCCAATCCTGTATTTGGTGAGCTTCTTTTTTTTGAGCAGTTGTTGTTTGGGGTTGTAATCAACAGTGCCGGCGGCAGGCCCTTGATTGATTTATTTTTTGCCATAAAAGGTGAAGCAAAGTTATCTGTTAGTATATCAGGTTTTTCAAAATACATTTCTTTTCTGCATTCTATTTCTTGTTTACTCAGTCGGTGAGCTCGGAGATAGTCTGTTATATCTTTATTTTTATTTGTTGATTTTGTTATCGGGTAAAAGAGTGTCTGAAATGCTATTCTGGGGCCGTGATTTTCTTTTGATAAAATAGTGAGGATTGTTGCCATATTTGCTCCTGCGCAGTCTCCGGCTATTGCAATTCTGTTCATTTTGATATTAAATTCATCAGCCCTGGTATAAAAGTATTTTATTGTTTCATAGCATTCATTTATTGCTGAATGGAATTCAATTTCCGGTGAAAGGTTATAACTGGGGAAGATTACGGCTGAGTTTGTATAATTTGCCAGTTGCCGTATTAATCTGTCATGACTTATAAAACTCCCTGCTGTCCAGCCGCCGCCATGAATATAAAATATAACCGGCAATTTTTCTTTTGTGTTTATCGGTTTTACAAGCCGTACAAAAATGTTTCCGCTCGTCCCGAGTTTTAAGTGGTAATCTTTTATATCAGCGGGCGGTAAACTTATAAAACTATCAGTTATTTTTATCTCCGGAGTGTTGAGCCCGAGATAATCTTGCGGTTCCGGAATTATTCGTTCATTGAGTATATTTAGAAACTTCGTGCTGTTAGTGTTAGATTCAGAATATACGTACATTGGCTTTTTCATTTGATACTCTCCGAAATTGCTTAGCTAACAAGCATTTTAAGGAATGTATTCAAATGAAATATCCCATAGTAGATTAATTATTAAGGCTAATTATTCAAAGGTTTTAACGAGTTTATATATGAGCTGCTGTATTTCAGGAGTTTGTGAGCGAAATATATTGATTATATTTTTTTCCAAATCCGCCGGTTCTCTATGGTGATAGAAATCAAATAAATCTTTTTCTTCTACGCCAAGAGCCGAAACCAGCCGTTCCATTGTTGGAGCACTAGGATAATTTTGACCCATTTCTATCTTTCCAAGATTTTTGTAGTCAATATCAATGATTTCAGCAAGAGCTTCTTGCGTCATTTTTCTTTTCTTGCGCAGCTCTCTTATTCGTTTACCCAGAAGTATTTTGAGTTGCATATATTCTCCAGTAATTACATTATAGTTACATTTACGGAAAGAAATTACCTCTGTTAGGATGTCAAAAGGATTGACTTAATATTTACGGCATATTAAAATAAGAAAAGCAGAAGTGTTATTCTGAAAAATGAATAGCACAGCAGAGCTTAAATGGCATATGTCCAGCAATGGGGAGATTTTCTCCCTTTTTTTTTATTTGTATGTGTGCATGTCATATAAACAGCATCTCGGTAAGGTATTCTTTACCGGAGTTTTTATATTCGGGGTATAGTTGTTGGTAATTCTTTTAAACTTTTTTAACTGCAAAATCTTCCAGAAAACATGCTCCGATTACTCCTGAGAAATCTCCGAGTTTTGCTTTATCAAAATGTGTGGCTTGTGCCGGAATCGGAAGCGCTTTTGCTCTTGCTTTGGTAATTGTTCTTTCATAAAAAATATCAATGGCTTCGATTAATCCGCCGCCCAGTATTATTAATTCCGGATTGTAAAAATTCATTACAGTGGCGAGTCCGTTAGAAAGATAATCAGATGCTTCAAAGAGTGTTTGCGTTACTAATTCGTCATTTTGTTCAAGTGCTTTTTTTATCATTTTTGAACTTATTTGACGGCTATCTTTCATAAAATCCGTAATAACAGATTGTCTGCCTTTTTTCAGTGCCCCCGTGATTCTGTGTTCAATAGCCGTTCTTGATGCATAAGCTTCAAGACATCCGTTGCCGCCGCAACCGCAAGGACGTCCGCCGGCATCAACTATTATATGCCCTATTTCTCCTGCTGTTCCTGAGGCTCCGTAATATATTTGTCCGTTACAGGCAATTCCGGAACCTATTCCTGTTCCGACAAATATGCAGACAACGTTGTTATAGCCTATGCCGGCTCCGAATTTTATTTCTCCAAGTGTTGCAATGCCCACATCATTACCTATAAATGTTGGAATAAAAAACTGACGTTCCAATATAGCTTTTAAATTTATATTGGAACAATTCAAATTCGGTGCGGATATTAAAATACCTTTTTCTCTGTTCACCTGACCGGGTGCGCCTATGCCGATTGATGTTATTTGCGAAATATCAAGACGTGATTCTTCCAGTAATTCATTTATTGATTGTATAATCTTATTTATTACATAATCAGCGCCATTTTCGCTTCTTGTTTTATGTTTTGTAAAATATTCTACATGTCCGTTCTCTTTATCAACCAGGCCGGTTAAGATTTTTGTTCCGCCTAAATCAATTCCAATCGCATAAGTGGGCATATATTTCTCCGGATTTTGTAATAGGATTATATCATATTTTTAACTACAGGTTAATTACTTTCAGTATATCATCAAGATTTGATGAGGTCTTTTTCACTTCACAGCCTGAATATTTGATAGCTGAATCAGGATCTTTTAAACCATTGCCTGTTAATATGCACACAATTTTTTTATTAGGTTCAATGAGTCCGAGTTTCTTAGCTTTTATTACTCCTGCAACAGAAGCTGCGCTGGCTGGTTCTGCAAGTATTCCTTCTGTGGATGCCAATAATTTGTAAGCTTCAATTATTTGTGAATCATTAACGCAGTTGATTATTCCGCCTGATTTGTCTCTGGCATTTTCTGCCTGTTTCCAGCTTGCAGGGTTTCCTATTCGAATAGCTGTTGCTATTGTTTCGGGTTTCATTATTCTTTCACCTTTAACAATAGCTGCTGCGCCTTCTGCTTCAAATCCCATCATTTTGGGAATATGAGATATTTTGCCCAGTGCATAAAATTCTTCATAACCTTTAAAATATGCTGTTATATTTCCGGCGTTTCCTACCGGGATGAAGTGATAATCCGGAGCATCCCCGAGTGCTTCGCATATTTCAAACGCACCTGTTTTTTGACCTTCAATTCTATACGGGTTAACGGAATTAACGAGAGTTATGGGGTATTTTTCCGAAATTTCTATAACTCTTTCAAGTGCTTCATCAAAATTCCCTTTAATGGCAATAATTTCAGCTCCATACATCATAGCCTGAGAAAGTTTCCCCAGAGCTATATATCCGTCAGGAATCAGAACATATGTTTTCAATCCCGCTTTTGCTCCGTATGCAGCTGCTGATGCACTGGTATTGCCTGTCGATGCACAGATAATAGCTTTGGAGCCGGCTTCTTTTGCTTTTGTCACGGCCATTGTCATGCCCCGGTCTTTAAAGCTTCCTGTCGGATTTGCTCCTTCAAATTTTAAATATATATCATTATCAATACCTATTTTTTTTGCCAGATTATCTGCTTTTATAAGCGGAGTATTTCCTTCATTCAATGTAACAACAGGTGTTGTATCTGTTACCGGAAGGTATTTTTTATATTTATTAATCAGGCCTTGATAGTGATTTTTTTCCATTTGTTTATCCTTATTTATTATTCCATTACTCTTATTAAATTATTTATTCGTACTATTGTATTGTTGTTTTTTAATTCTGTTATAGCGTTTTGAATATCAGATTCTTTGCAGGTTTCTGTGATAACAACAATTTGTGCTGAATTTTCTTTGCAAACACCTTTTTGCAGTACGCTGGCAAGATTTATATGATGCCGTCCGCAGATTTCTCCGATTGTGCCGATAACACCGGGTATGTTTGAGGCTGTTATTGAAATATAATATTTATTTTCCGTATGCAGAATGTCCAATTGTGAAGCTTTTATTTTATGGTTGCATTTCATCATTGGAAGCGGGTCTTTTTCATCGATATTTCTTTGTATTGCTATAATATCTCCGACAACGGAGCTTGCGGTGGGCATTTCGCCGGCTCCGGGCCCTGCAAATAATACTCGTCCTACAGGATATCCTTCAACCAGCACTGCGTTTGTTACATCGTTTATTGTTGAAAGAATGTTTGAATCAGGAACCAGCATAGGATGCACTCTTACGTCAACCTTATTTTCCTTCGTTATTTCAGCCAGTGCGATAAGTTTAATTTTGTATCCCAGTTCATCCGCAAATTTCATATCATCAGCACTAATCTTTGTTATGCCTTCGGTATGAATTTTGTTTATATCAACTTTTTGATTAAGCGCAATTGTTGCAAGAGTTGCTATTTTATATGCGGAATCAAATCCTTCTACATCTCCGGTCGGATCTGCCTCTGCATAGCCTAATTTTTGAGCTTCCTCCAGCACATCAGCATATGAAACATTCGATTCTTCCATTTTTGTAAGAATATAATTCGTTGTTCCATTTAATATTGCTGCTATTTTACTGATTTTATTGCCGGCCAGTGTTGTTTTTATCGGCATTATAATAGGAATGCCTCCTGCGATAGCTGCTTCATATAATATTACTACGTTATTTTCATTTGCAAGATTGAATAATTCTTCACCATTTTTTGCCAGCAGTTCTTTATTTGCCGTTACGATATGCTTTTTATTTTTTATAGCTCTTTTCAACAAATCAAAAGCCGGTTCTGTTCCTCCAATGACTTCTACTACTACGTCTATTTCCGGATTTTCAACTATTTCATAAGGATCTGATGTCAGCAGGTTTGTATCAAGATTATCAATATTTCTTTTTTTATTTATGTTTTTTACTGCAATTTTTTTTATACAAATATCCTGATTGTCTTTAAGAACTTTAACTACACCTGTGCCGACAGTTCCCAGTCCTATAAGTCCTATGTTTATTTTCGTCATTTTTTTCCTCTTGTTGATTAAATTATTTATTTTTAAAGATATAAATGCTCATATCTATGCAAGCAGCTTTTTATATGCATTAAGTATTCCGTCAGCATTGAGATTTGTGCTGACAACAATTGTATTATAAAGTTCCGCTCTGGGTGCCCATTTTTCAATCAAATTTTGTTTATAAAACAAAGCTACTGTCGGAGTCTTTACAGCGTTGCCCAGATGCAGCGTTCCTGTATCGACACTTATTAAGGCATGACTCATTTTTAACAGGCGTGCCATTTGGCTTATACTTGTTATATCTGTCAAATCCACAAAATCTACGCAGCCATTCTTTTTTAATTCATCTGAATATTCTCGAGCTCTTTTCCCTGCTCCGTACAGAAAAACGGTTTTGTTTTCCTGTTTCAATTTGTGTATTAATTCACAAGCTGTTTCAACCGGCATATCTTTTTCTGTTAATTTGCTTGTTGTGCAAAGGCCGACTACATTTTTCATATCAAAGTGTTTTGTTATATTTTCTATAAAGCAGTCTTCTGTTTCCGGCGGAATATATTCTATAGGAACAATTTCAGGTGCTACTCCTGTCAGTGCTTTTATGTAATTTGCATATAAGTCCTGCATGTGAACAAGTCCGTCATTGTCTGTTTGGTTTTCTGTCAGAAATATTTTCTTAAATTTTGTGCAGCTGGAGACTATATGTTTTGCATGAAGAAGTTTTGCAAGAAGAATGCCTCTGTCATTTGCATTCATTACAAATACTGCATATATTTTATCTTTGTATGGAAATTCTTTAGCGAATTTATAAAGGTTAAGTATGCTTTTATGTTTGCCTCTTTTATCAAATTCATAAACTTCATCTACATATTTTTGATACAAGGCGGCTTCCTTAAATGGTTTGCTTGTAAAAAATATTATTTTGGAATCAGGAAATTGTTTTTTTATATTATAACAGAGCGTATTTGTTAATAAGGTATCTCCAAAGAATAAAAAATTTGTGATTATAAAAATTTTTTTTGAACTATCATCCAGCATAACTTTAACTGTTAACTCCCTCTTATGTTTATTCTAATCAACCTGATGCACACGGTAGGCAACTCCGATAAGTTTTTTGTCTTTGTCATATGCTCTGTCTCCTATCCAGTGTGAATTTAATTTTCCTTCTCTATTATATATAAAAGCTTCTGATTTTGATACTTTTATTATCAAGTGAGTAAAGATGCCGCTGCTGTTGTAGTAATATTGAACTTTCGGAAATGTATTAGTTTTTTCTTCAATAGCGACTGATTTCAGTTTCCCGCTGTCATTCTCGTAAAAATATGTGTATTTGGGGTCATTTTTGAAACAAACTGCATATACTTCGGAGTCTCCCAAATCAAACATTGCAAGTTCTCTGTCAGTATATGCTATGCTGCTTTTTAGAGCATTTCTGTTTTTGTAAAAATTGGAATCCTTTATATTGTCTTTTATAACACCGGCTGGTAATTCTTTTACAACTTTTTTTAGTGAATTTCTTTTTAAATTTTCAACGTTATAAATCAGGCCTCCTGTTAAAACATCAGAATAAACATTTATTTGTGCAAAAAAATATGTAAATAAAACTATTAATAATTTTTTCATTTTCACGCTCTTCTGTTTATTATTTATTATAATCAATAATATACTTATTCAAGAAATTTTAAAAGGTTAGTTTATGAAAAAGATATTTTTGCTTCTGATTGTATTTTATATGACGATAATAACGAATAATACAGCGGCTGCATCTGATTACCTTCAGTCATTAGAAACGCATAAGGCGCTTATTGAAAAAGCTGAAAATGCAGTTTCTGAAAATACAAGGCCTGCTTCTGTCTGGACTCAGGTATATCATTTTATGCCGGATTCCGGCTGGAACGGCGTATTTTCGGGTCTGGCTTATTTTAACGGCGGGTATAATATTTTCTATGCATTCAATCCTTTTATCCAGTCTCCATCTGTGCAGTATGCAGGTCATTCATTCAGCGGTGATTTATTGAGATGGGCTCGAATGCCGGTAGCGCTGGCAGCTTCGGATTTTTATGATTCAGACGGTATTGGTTCTGTTGCAGTTGCTGAAAGAGGCAATCTTTTATATGTGCTTTATCCTGGCTTTAATAAAATTCAAACCCTTGCGCAAAAAACAATTAATGCTGCTGTCAGCAATGACGGAGTAAATTTTATAAAGCATGCTGATAATCCTGTTATTAAACCTCCAAAAGGTGATTTTTCGGAAAAACGGTTTGACTATCCATATTTGTGGAAACATGATGATATTTTCTATTTATTGATTGCGTCATCAAATAAAGCTGAAACAGAGTCAAAATTACTTTTATACAAGTCAAAGAATCTTTTGAACTGGGAGTTGTTTAATGTAATTGAAGATTCGGAAAATGAATCAAAAATATGGGAGTATCCGGCATATATTGAAATGAAAGGAATGAATGGTATTCTGCTTTCTTATAAAGAAAAAGATAAAAAGTCTCATGAGGTTTTGTATAAAACGGGAATTATACCCGGCAATATTGATTATACTAACGGAAAATTTGTACAAAAAGGAAACTTTCAACTTTTGGATTACGGATTTGATTATTATGCTCCGCAGGTTCAAAAGGCAGACGGAGGAAAGTATATTGTTTTCGGGTATTTAAAAGAGTATAAAAATAATCACAGCAGTGACTATATCTCCGGAGCATTGCCCCGTATTATCAGCTGTAAAAATAATAAAGTCTATTCGGAGCCTGTGCCTCAAACTGCTTCTTTAAGAGAGTCCAGGCTGTCATTTAAAAATTTTAATATTTCTTACCCTTATGTATTAAAAGGGTTTTCAGGCGATGTTTATGAGATTGATACTCTTATTGATATGAAAACTGCAAAGAATTTTTCTTTAAAACTTCGAACTTCAGACTCGGAGGAAACAGTACTGTTTTATGATAAAGTAAAACAACTTTTTATTTTGAACAGGGAAAAATCCGGTGTGATAATAAGCGGTGCAAAAGGAGTTAAAGTCCCATTACGAAATCATTGTATAAAACTACACATATTTGTTGATAAATCTTCGGTTGAAGTCTTTATAAATGACGGGGAAGCTGCGCTGAGTTCAAGAATTTATCCATCTGAAAAATCATACGGAATAAAGATGTCTGCTTTTGGCAGAGCAAAAGTTAAATATTTTAATTTCTATAAATTAAATGTTGTGCAATAATATAAATATAAATAAAATTAAGTTAAAATAAAATAACCCAACACGGGCCGGTGTAGCTCAGCTGGTAGAGCAACTCATTCGTAATGAGTAGGTCGCAGGTTCGAATCCCGTCACCGGCTTTGTTTTTTTATAGTTCTTTAATGAATTTTTAAATTTTTTCAAATAGATATAAAGCTGTTGCCTTACAAATAGAATTATCCATATAAGACCCGGATAGTATCGGGGCGGATTTGATTTTATATTTGCAAAAGTAGACTGATTCCAGTTTTGATTTTAAGTATGCCAGCAGTTCACTATTCATTTCAGAAGGCTTTAGTTCGACATTAATATCTTCATTCAGCATATTTAATCTTATTTTTATATAAGATATTGAAAATTCTTTTTTTGCCAGCTCGCATATTTTGTCGGCTTTTACTAATTTTGCCTGGTCTATTTTGTCGTAGTCTATCATCGCTAATCCCTAATGGCATGTATGATATCAAATAAATATATTTATGTAAAAGTTTTGATATATTGTTTTACAAAATGTTATTAAAAAATTGGTATAACAAAAACGGCATCGGGTACAATGCCGTTCTTTAAAAAAAATTTTGAATTAGTATACGAACATGTAGTTGTATAGATTTCCGAATGTTGCGTCATAGACTGTTTTCGTTCCGTTTATGATATGACCGAAAAAGTTTGTTTTCTTTTTATGTTTTGAACAAGGATCACAACAAGGATTGCAGCAAGATGATACGGGTATAGTTGTTACCGGCTGTATATAAGATACACGTTCAATTGGGGTGATTTGTTGGCACGGGCAGGCGGCAATTGCTCCTGTTGTGCTCAACATTGCTGAAATAGCGGCTAATGCAAATAATTTTTTCATACATTTCTCCATTCTTTAAATAATATCAGTGTGAACTTGATGTTTGATGTTCTTTTTCATTTTTACATCTTTGAGAATTTTTTCATTAGACAAAACAACTATCAGAGATATTACCTGAAAGGATAAATGTTAAATTTAAAAAACTTTTTTTATAAATTTGAACAAATTTGTAAAAATATCGTTTATATTAGTGATGTGTTGAAAAGGAGGTCAGGCATGCCCAGATATTTGATTATTTTAGTTCTATTTCTCGCTGGTCTTTCAGTAAGTGCGCAAACTAATTTTTCCGATAACACATCTTATCCTGTGCGCACGGGTGTAAACTTTCATTGCCGCCAATATACAGAGGGCGATATTGATTATCTGATGGTGCCGTGGGTTCAGAAAAGTAATGCTCTTGCTTATGGTCCCCGGGCTGTTCCTAATGCCGATCCTTATATTATTGAAGTTGACGGTACAAAATACATGATGATTAAGGATAATAAAGACGGGCGGTGGGATGAATCGGATATTCTCGGGATTAATGACCCTAAAGAAAACCTGTTTTTATCGTTGGTCTATTTGAATACAGATTCGGACGGTTCCAAACTGAGTGCTAAAGAGCTCGCAAACGGAGGTGTGCGTTTTGTTGCTGTTGGGGCGGACGGGAAATTAGCGCTTAATGACAAGTCAAAGGATTTTGATTTAAAAAAAATTGATTATATTGATTTAGCGAATTTAAAACAACTTGCAAATAGTGAAGATACCGGACTGTTTGGTCATTTCAATGTGTATTTAAAAACTTCAAACGGTTCAAAACGTCTTGTTATCGGCCAGGTGACATTTGATAGAAAAGCTGAGCTTAAATCTCTGTTTTAGAAACCGGAAAGTATAAATGAAAATATGCAGACTGATTCTGATTCTTTGTATATTAATATTCTGTGCGAATAATTCGTTTGCGCAGGATTGTTCAAATTTGTATTTGTTGAAAAATACAAATTTAGCTCAGGCTGAAGAGATTATTAATTTTTATTTGAACGGTTTGGATTCTAAAATAGAGAAGGCTTCAGGCAAATTTCTGATTTATCCTAAAAAAAAGTCAGATGAGCAAGAGGTCTATCATGTCATATTGTTGAAGAAAGCGGAAGAAAATCTATATTGGTATTACTTTACGAATGATAAAGAAAAGGCTTTTGATGATATTTTAAAAAAGAGGTTTAAAGCAAAAAATATTTCTTATAAAACAATTCGGAACAAAACAATTAAAGAGGTCTTTCTTTCTACTGCCAATGAATTCAAAGAAAAGAGCCGTATTAAGCCTAAAATAATTTATGATTTTAGTGATGAAGCACAGGCTAAATTTGATGCACAAAAAACGAAAAATAGTGAAATGCCGGATTTGCAAAGACAGAAAACTTCTGCTAACCATACTTCTGCAATGGTAAAACCTGTTCTACAAAATGAAAAACAGTCAGAAAGGAAGCTTTTAAAGGGGCACGTTGTCCAAATTCCGGAAGGTTCGGATTTTAATGTCAGTTTGCAATCCACTATTAATTCGCAGAGCTTAGCTTCCAATGATGCAGTTGCTGCCGCATTAACGGAGGACTGGTTTTATAACGGAATGC
>CASDVD010000018.1 GCA_949284155.1 uncultured bacterium
AAGAAAAAGAAGAAGAAGCAAAACTAAAGGCTTCTGAGGCTGACTAAAAAACAGTTTCATGGGCATAAGGAGAATCTCATATGACAGAAAAAGTAAATTTAAATACAATGATTGCTATACCTAACATAAGTCTACATGCATTAAGCGGCTCTGATGCTGATAAAGGTTCTAGCGAGCAAAAAAGTATAGCCTCAGAGAGTGCGGCAGCTGAGGATGTCGAAGCCCAACTTGATGTAAAAGACAACA
The DNA here is from genome assembly GCA_949284155.1 of uncultured bacterium. Taxonomy (GTDB): domain Bacteria; phylum Cyanobacteriota; class Vampirovibrionia; order Gastranaerophilales; family Gastranaerophilaceae; genus Spyradomonas. Next base: position 247 of record CASDVD010000018.1, read on the forward strand.
GCGGTTCAACTTACGGCAGCTCGATTAAGCAGATTGTAGAAAGCCTTATTAAAATTCTCAAACAGCTTGCTGCCAAGTTCATTTCTGAAGATTCCAAAGAGCAGGACTCTGACGAAAAGGTTCAAAATAATGAAATAGATACTGCAGTACAGGCGCAAGATAAAATAAATTCTTCTGATGAAAATAAGGAAAATATTCGGGCGACTCTGGCTGACTATACTGAAACTCTGATAAAAGATTTCAAATTCGATTCAGAATGGCACGCTCAAGAGATTAATAATATCAGAAACTGTGTTGATGATTTTATCAATGAGCTGACAAGCAGCGGCGAAGACTTATCAAAAATTGATACTGATACTCTGAAGTCACGGTATTTCGAATATGTAGCTGAGATTAATAATGAGATGTTCTTAAAGAGTCACGAAGCTATGAAAAAAATTGTTGAAACAAGAAAAAATCAATAAGTTTTAATAAGTTTTAATCTATATAGTTTATAGAAATTGTCAAAGGATATTTTCCTTTATATAATTTAGAAATGCCGAATATAGAAGAAAATCATGAAGACTTTCCACAGCACTTGTGCAAAATGTGCGGCAAGTGCTGTAAGGCTATAACCACCCCGTATACCTATGAGGAACTGGTTGAGCTGGCAAATGAAGGCCAGGAGGAAGCAAAAGTCTTTATTGAAATATTTAAAAGATATGATTCTGTTGAAGATGCAAAAAAAGCAGTGCCGGATCATGTTGAAAATATATTGAATGAACTGAAAAAAAATCCGGAATTTGACGAATCAAAGATTGCTTTCTTTTATTGTCCGCATCTGAATGATAACAATCTTTGTTCAATACATGAAACCCGCCCGGACTGCTGTCGAAGGGCGCCAAGAAACGGTTGGTCGCTTTTTCCGCCCGGCTGCGGTTTTAAAGGTTGGCAGTTTCAGCAGCGTGAACGTGTAAAGTATAATGTCCGAAAACTAAAAGAAACACTAATGGACTTTGAACTTTTAAAGGACGATACAATCCTTCCTTCAAGTAATATTACCGTTAGGGAAGCCAGAGAAAAAATCCTGGAAAAAATTTCAGTCTGGGAAAAATACGGTGCTTCTTACTGGTAATTCAATGCCTTATTTCAAGTTATTATTTGTAGTCATTTTTTTGAAATAAAGAGAGCAATTTGTCCCAAATAGTGGTTTTATAACCGGATTTTATTTCTTCGTATTTTTGTCTCAAAAGTTTTTCTATATTTTTTGATTCAACCGCAGATATTTTGTTTTTCAGCAGTTTTAACGCCTGTTTAACCTTGTTATTTCTGACAAGCAAATCAACATATTCATAAATAATCAGATTGTTAAACGGATCGAGTCTTAATGCGTACGAGTAGTATAAAGATGCATTTTGAAAATCATTATTTTTATCAGCGCTCAGCGCTGCTCTGTATAAATATTCAATATTTGCTTCATCAAGAATTGATGCTTCTTTATAGTACAAAAATGCGCTTTCATATTCCTGTGCATCAAAATACAATTTTGCCAGATAAACGTAGTAGTCCTTGTTTGCCGGCTGCAATGTTACTGCAGTTTTTGCGCTTTCAATTGATTTGTTTTTCAGACCCTGCGCTGCATATATCATAGACAAAAATTTATACGCTTCTGCTGAACTGTTATCCAATTTAAGTACATTTTCAACTATTTTCAACGCAGTTTGATAATCGCCCTGCTTTAGCTCTATTTTAGCTTTAAGCAAATGTGCATATATAAAATGTTTGTTCAAATACAGCACCTTGGAAACAATGTCCTGTGCAACTTTTAAATCGCCTTTTTCCACATAGCAGTCTGCCAATTCGCTTAAATACTCTAATGATTCAGGTTTAATAAATAGTGCCTGCTGCAAATTTTCTATTGCTTCTTTATACATTGGTATGTATTTATAAACCATAGCAATTGCGTAGTATAAAAAGTCGTTATCTTTCTCTTTTTCAAGCAGCCCGATAAGATTATTTTTTGAATTAACAACATCACCTGAGCGAGCACAAATTAGTGATTTTAGTATAACTGCATCAGAATATGCAGGGTCGATTTTTAGTGTATCTTCCAATTTTTCAAGTGCTTTTTTTGAATCATTCTGCTGGTAGTAAAGATACGCCAAAGAGTAATTGTAAACAGTATTCTCCGGCTCTATAGATAACGCTTTCTTAAAAGCATTTTCAGCTTCTGCAAACCATCCGTTAAGCGAATATGCCGTACCCAGGTTGAACTGGTACATAGAATTAGTCGGAGCGACCTTAACTGCAAATTGAAAATAATCAATTGCTTTAGCTATCTGATATCTGTCAATAGCAATAAGCCCGAGATAGTTATATGACTTGTCACACTGCTGCGTATCTAATATATTGGTAAACATTTTTTCCGCATCATCAAGCCTACCTTGATTATAAAAGACAATACCGAGATACAGCTTGGCTTCATAATTTGACGGATACAGGCGCAATATTGCATTTAAAATGTCGATTGCGGTTCCGATTTTATTTAGTTTTAGATTTGCATATGCCTTTAAGGACAAAATTTGTTCCGACATATTTTTTGATGCGGATTTTTCTATTACAGAAAGCATTTTTTCATACTCACCGCATTCACCCAACAATTCTGTGTATAACAGGAAATTTTCTTCATTAGGACAAAGGTTGAACAATTTTTCCGCTAAATCTTTGGCCTTTTGATAATCCTTAGAAAGTTTGGAAATCTTGATAATAGTTGAAAGTGTGGCAGTATGTTCAGAGTTGAGCTCCAGGATTTTTTCCGCATATTCAAGCGAGCGTTCAAAATTATTCAGCAAAAAATAAAGATGTGAAATCTGCGACAAAATCTCAATATTTTCGGGTTCTAGGCACAAAGCCTTGTATAACGCTTCTATTGCACCCTTGTAATGCTTTTCTGATTGGAGCTGAAAGGCTTGCTTTAAAAACTGTTCTGTCGAAATTTCTGACATATAACCTCTTTTTAATAACCCTTTTATTATTATAAAAGTAAAGATTATTTTGGTAAAGTTTTTATTGTTTTGTTACGCAATAAAGAAGATTAGAGTATAATCTATGGTATGAAGAAACGTTATTTATGGTTAATAGAGCTGTTAGTATGGCTTTTAATAATTTTTTCGGTACTTTTCATTTCAATCTATGCCTATAATGCAAAAGTTCGGAAAGAATATACCTATCATGCTTTTTTCCATGATGTTGACGGACTGATAAAGGGCTCCCCTGTCAAATTTCAGGGATATCAAGTCGGATATATTTCAAATATAGCACTTGTAAATGATGAGGTTTTTTTGACTTTTATTATTACTAACAGAACATTCGACATGCCTGATGAAATGATTGCTACAATCGAATTTACCGGAATGGGAGGATCTAAATCACTTGATTTGACTGCGATTGGTACTAATGATGACGGGAAAAATATCATCAGTACAATAGAGCCGAGACGGATACAAGACTTTTATGTATATGGCGACCAAATTGCACAGAACATCGTTTTAATGACTTCAGATTTTATGAAAATGTTTGATGATAAGAGGCTGTGCCAGATAAAAAGTCTTTTGAGAAATCCGTTATTTCTCAAGGAAACTGATGATACAATAAAGAATGTTAATAAGAGTTTTGATACTATTTCTGAAAAAAAGAGGAAGTTATGGAAAAAATCGACGAAGCAGGCAGAGTAAATGTTGTAAAACATCCGCTTTGTGAACACAATTTGTCAATAATACGTGACAAAAATACTGACGCAGATGTATTTAAGAGTGCTCTCAAGCGATTGGGAACAGTACTTATATTAGAAGCCGTTAAAGATTTGCCGCTGAAAAATTATCCTGTGCAAACTCCTTTGGCGCAATGCAATTCTTTATTACTGGACAAAGATATAAGAATAATTTTTGCACCTATTTTAAGAGCTGGACTCGGGCTATCTGATGTCGCCGCAGAATTGATTCCAAATGCCAGCATTCAGCATGTTGGAATGTATAGAGATGAAATTACTTTAAAACCTGTATGGTACTATGATAAAACTCCGGTTGAATACAGTTCTCCCGATAATATCAGGGTCTTTATTCTCGATCCGATGCTTGCTACGGGCAATTCTGCAGTTGCAACGGTGTCTCTGTTTTTAAAAAGAGGAATTTGCATTAATAATATAACTTTTGTTTCAATTTTATCCGCTCCGGAAGGTATTCTTGCTTTAAGTACTGCTTTTCCGGAACTTAAAATTGTTACAGCAAAGATTGATGAAGGTTTGAATTCAAGAGGATATATACTCCCCGGTCTTGGTGATGCCGGTGACAGGTTATTTAACACGTTTGAAAAGTAGTGCCTATGTTTTATTTTGATGAAATAAACGGTAAAAAAATTTTAAAATCAACATTTTTTGATGAAGTTGAACTTTTTTTCACGACAAGAGAGCTGCCGATTAGTCCCGGGGCTTTGAATATTCAGGCTGAATGTGAAAACAATAAGGCAGAAATTGCAAAATATCTTGAATTAAACCCGGCATGCCTTATTAGTCCTGTACAAACCCACACAACAAATATTACCATTGCCCAAAGAAGTAAATCCGATTATAGCAATATTGATTCACTTGTATTGAGTAATAAAAATCTGGGAATATACTTAAATTTTGCTGATTGTGTTCCGGTAGTCCTGTGGGATTCTAAAAATAATACAGGCGCAGTTGTGCATGCGGGATGGCGTGGAACAGCAGGTAAAATAGCCGTTAAGACAGTAGAATTTTTGAAAACGTACTATGAGTCAAAACCTGAGGATATAATTGCTGCAATCGGGCCTGCAATTTCCATGAAAAATTACCAGGTTGATAAAGATGTCTATGAAAAATTAATGTCTACACTCGGACATAATCCTGATGACTGTTGGCAATTTAATGAAAATTTGCAAAAATACAATGTTGATTTAAAGAAAATTAATCAACATCAGCTGGAAGAATCCGGTGTAACTAAAATTGACTTATGCCGCTATTGTACATATGATACGAATGATATATTCTATTCTTATAGAAAAGAAAACGGTGTAACCGCAAGACACAGCGCAGTATTAAAGCTGAAATAAAGGAGCCTCAATGTCAGTTATAGAGAAAGTTTCATCAATTAGTAACGAATTATCGGAAATATTGGAATTTGCATCTGTCAATGAAGTTATAAAGGCAGATTTTGATAACTATTTGAAAACAATAGGTGCATATCGTGAATCAGAAGTCAAAATACGTTCAATTCTTGTTTCCTATGTGTTTGAAAGAATTCTTAATGAGAACAAAGATACTGTCTTTTCTTTATATCTGAATGATAAAAAACTTGATGCGCACAGAAAATCTCTGGTAAAGGCATTTCAAGAGTCAATGAATACAGTATTTGAAGTCGTTTCTGTGAAAAAAAATGCCTTTGAGCTGTATAATCTTGTCAATGAAAAAAACTATACGGTAATACCGCTTGTCAAAATGTCGCATCTGAGAGGGATTTACAAAGGGACTTTCATGCTGGCAAGAATCTTCTGCTTTGAAAACGAGTATTATCTTCTTGAAGTTGGAGAAGTGATGTCAACTTTAAAAAAAGATGAAATGTTAAAACTTGCCGTAGCCAAAATTATTGAAGAGCCTGAAAGAGTTTACGCAGACAATATTGATAAATACAAGGAAATTGAACAGGAGTTAAAGCATTTTAATAAAAAGTTTGTCGAGTGTTTTGAGACTGATGAAGTTGTTACAATGAATACGGCAGCAGATAATATCATTGCTTCATTTAATGATTATTGCTTTGAGGAAAATGCTGATGCACAGTCCATAAGAGCCATGATTGAACATCCTGAAACATATGGCTATTCTCAAATTGCTGAATTTAACAACTCATACAGCAATTATCTGGAAAATTCGCTTGCCGGTTTTTCCAGCCACTCAAAAAGGTATGATGTTGGTATAATTTATGATTCCGAATTGGGACTTTATGTTGTACCGTTCTGGGGAACTCTGTGTAATATATTTGAATCGGATGATTATAAAAATATTGAAGGTTATATCGAATGTGTAAAACAGTTTATAGAAAATGACAAAATGCCGGCTAATTTGTTATTACGCCTCAATAATCGTTATCCGGAATTTCTTAACAGAGTGAACGAAATCTACAACTCTGAATTTACTTTTGATGAACTGCTTAACAAATTTAAAGCACATTTTCTTAACAATAAAATATTTTCACCAACAAGTGTTTTGTACTCATCGAAGGCTTTTTCCGATTTAATGGGATATATTCCGGTATTTGAAAAGAAAAAATCAGCAGCTAAGCCTGCGGTAAAACCCGGAAGAAATGATTTGTGTCCGTGTGGCAGCGGAAAAAAGTACAAAAAATGCTGCGGTATGGTATAATAAGTTAAATAATTACCACAATAAAGTTTATGCATCATAATAGGGGGAATATGTCACAACAGTTGATTAGTGTGAACTGTCGGGATTTGGAAACAAAAACGAAGGCTCTTGCTGAAATCAAAAATGTTTGTGAACAATGCAGAGCATGCGAATTATGCAAATCCAGAACAAGTTTGGTTTTTTCTGACGGAATAGCGAATGCGGATATTCTTCTGGTCGGAGAAGCGCCAGGCGCTGAAGAAGACGCTGCCGGGAAACCTTTTGTCGGCCGCTCAGGAAGGCTGTTGAATGAATTCTTTGAGCAGGCAGGATTGATTCGGGACAAAGAATTTTATATCGCAAATACTGTAAAATGCCGTCCGCCTCAAAATAGGATACCTACGGAAGAAGAACTTGTTGCTTGCCGTTCTTACTTAAATGCACAAATATCCATCGTGAAACCAAAAATTATCTTATTATGCGGTACAACGGCAGCACATGCTTTTATTAAAGAGGATTTTAAAATATCTCAAATAAGAGGCAAATGGCTCAATATATTTGAAAATATTGATTCGATGGTGATATTTCACCCTTCTTACCTTTTGAGAAACCATTCGACAGAACCTGGCAGTCCCAGATGGTACATGCTAAAAGATTTGGAATCTGTTAAAAAACGTCTGGAAAGTTACAAATCGTAAGATTTGTTACTTAATATTTTTTAATATTTGTCAAAATGATGGCAAAAAAATATGTTTACTGTTTATTAAGCTAGAAACTGAGGATAAAATATGCGCATTCTTAGTGGATACAATAAAACTTATTACAATATTAGAAACGTACAATACTCACGCCCGAATTTTTCAGGGAGAAATACTATTACTACCCAAACTTTCAATAATCAAGAGTCTAATAAAAAAACATCTAATAATAACTTGAAAAACCTCCTCTGGTTGGGCGCTATTGCTGCCGGAATAGTAGGATTTGCTAAAATCTATCCCAAACTCCTGATAAAAAATAATGCAAACAAAATGAAAAATGCGGCAATGAACAATTTGAAAAAACTATATAATGAAACAATAAAAAAATATCCTGAAGACGAAAGATACTATATGCAGCTTGCGTCTGAAGCAGGTTTAAAAGCCGGTGATGAGTATAAGCTGGCCTCAATTGTAGGGAAATCTCAACTGACTGATTTATTGAACGTATACACTCCAAGAGATTTTTATCTCGGCGAAAATCTTAGCGGTGTAAAGAACTTGAGTTATAAAGTAAATTTGCATAACCATACCGTATATTCAGACGGAAAAATGACGATAGAAGAGCTTCTTGAACAGTCAAGAAAATGGGCAGACAAAATTGCTGATTTTAACAGAAATGACTCAAAGCCTCCGTTTGTCCTTGCGATTACCGACCATGACACGTTAGAAGGGGCAAAAGAAGCAGTAAAAATAATTGCTGCTAATCCTGATAAATATAAGAATTTAAAATTGGTTTTAGGCACAGAAGCCAGTATGTCGTACGTTAATCCAAAAGATGTAAAGATACCTCTGAATTTGGAACTTGTAGGATATGCACTGAACCCTTTTAACAGAACTCTTAATAATATGTTCGATAATTTGAGAGAAGCAAGAATCACCTGTGCAAAAAATATTATTTCTGAAATTAATAAAAAATATCCTGATTTACATCTTAACTGGGATGAAGCATCAAATTTTCACCCTAATCTTTCAAAGGGAACTTCAGACGGAAGTATTTGGCTGATACGTCAATATGCTCTTTTTAAAGCTGCATTGAAAAAATATTGCGCTGAAAAGAAAAAGCTTGATATTAATAAACTAATTAAACCATTAGGTGATGATTATCTAAAAAAAGTTGATTTAAAAAAGATTGCCGAAGGTGATGTCGAAAGTTATTTCAGAACATTAAAATACGGCGAATTGACTAATATTCCGTCTTTCTCGCTTAGCAATTCTTTTAAGAAGGCAATTTTAGATATACGTAATAAGTATGTTTATGATTCATCTAAATTACTTAAAAACAAAGTAATACTAACTCCTGAATCATTTTTTGCTACATATAAAAAATCTCAAGACAACGGCTTTTGGGGTCTTGCTCATCCCGGATACTTAAATACATCCATGTTTAGTGATGAAATACGAAATTATTGCAAAAAACATCCCCATAATGATGAAGGTCACCATTTAGCCTGGAGATTGTTTAACCATTTAAAAGCTGTAGGCGGCGAGAAATTCAGAGCCTATGAAGCTAATTATCAATTTTATGGAAATAATCCTGACCGTGCACAGTGGATAGAGAAAATGAATGCTCTTGGCGAACTGCCGGAATTCAATCTTCTCCAAACAGGAGGTGCAGATTGTCATGAATCTTCCATTTTTTATAAACATGATAAACTTACGCCCCAAAAAATTGCAGAGCTAAACCTTTGCGAAATAGTGGAAAAATAGAAATGAGAATCAATCCCGTACAAACAATCAATTTTAAGAGTAAAACTATATATGAAGAAAATATCGTAACTGAAAAGGATGTACTGTCGCTGGAATCCAAAAAGTCGCTGATATCAAATCCCGTGACCCCATCTTCCAAATTTTTAGGCGTACATCTGACCAGATTGGATTCTCAAACTATCAATTTAATATCTGCTGCCGGAAATAAAACCGGTGAAATTAAATATAATCCGTCAAAACTCCAGCCTCAGATAAATATTCTCGCAGGAACATTTCAGCCTGTTATTGAATTATATGACCAGGAACTTGGAGTTAAAGTCTTATTAACCAGAAAGTCAAAGTTAACCGGCAAAAATCTAAATATTGACTATAGAGAAAAAACACAAAAGAATATATCATTTGGTCATAGACTTATTGTTACGACCGGGTATCAATCCGGATTAACACAAAAAACCGTTAATGATTTTTTTAATTGCCGTGCACATGACTATATAGGACTTAATAAAGAGCCGCTTAAAGATGATTATACAATAGTAGCTCTCGGGGAAGGAAACGGTTCCAGACTGAAACCCGTTTCAGATTCATATCTTTTGTACGACGGAAAACAAAGAAATAAAGTTTCTACCGGCTATCCTAATAATGCCGCTTCTTTAATAGAAATTTCCGCACTTACGCCCGCAGCAAAAATGGGCATAAGAAAACCGGATGTAAGCTTTGTTTCTAATAATAGTAATACTTCACTCGGTACAGCAGGCATTATAATAAAAGGTTTACGAACCGGAAAAATACCGTATAACAAGCCTCTTGTTGTGCTAACAGGTGATTCTTTCCACAATATAGATATTAATGATGCACTCTGTCAACATGAAAAATTTAATGATTCAGGCGTAACTGTTGTTGCTGATAAAGTTACACATGCACAAATGATGAACAAGGCACCGATAGGCGTTAGTAGCAATGGCGAAGTAATAAAATTATATGATAATGTTAACAAGAATAACTATACTGAAATTCTTGACAAAGCTGCATCCGAGGACGGTGAATATTATGTGTCAACAGGAATTATAATACTGTCACCGCAAATACTGGAATTGATGAGGGATTACGGTAACAGAGCAGGTTATGCGGATTTAACCGATTTTATCGGCTTTGCTTATAACATGCTTGTGAATAAAGATGAAAATATTGAAAATAAATACAATTTCAGAAAAATGCATCCTTTTTTACCTCTATCTAAGTACATATATTCCGGAAAACCAAGAGATATCCTCAATAACAAGGGCAATGTCCTTAAAATGTATGTGGCAGAAGCAAAAGATGTTGAGAACGGCAAACCGGTAATTTTTGATGCAGGAACTATAGAAGGCTATATTGATTCTGTTAAATTTGCTGCACGAAATGAGTACATTAACGGAGTAGACGAACGTTTTACATATTCAGTTAAAGATGCTGTTGACGAATCCGGCGTTATCTACATGAATCCGGAATCGAAAAAACAACTGGAATTATTTAAAAATAAATACGGCATTGACAGCTTAGAAGGTAACGTACTGGTAATTTCACAAAAAGAAGTATCGCCTGCGGCCGTTATAAATACTCAAAATAAAACCAAAGACATAGATGAACTTTTTAAAAAGACGTCTGATACAGATTCGGCTGTATCTTATGTTACTGAAATATTGAAATCCGACCCGGGAAGTAAAATGAGAGAGTTAATTGCTGATTACGGTCTTCCTGCGTTTCTAAACTGGTATATGAGTCCTGATGGCTATTTAGGTGCTTATAGTAAGTATGTTGAAAAATTATATGATAGTTGTCCTTCTGTGGAATGCCTTTTGAAACTGTCACCAAACTGGGCACCTTGGATTTTGGAAAAGAAAGCCTGGGAGATAGATAATATTGCATACAAAAATGCCGTCGAATCATTGAAAAACCGGGTTTACAACGAGTCATTAGGTGACGGATTTGAATATGCATTTTCCCTTGGCTCGCCTGAAAATGCAAAAATTTATAAAAATGAATTTTCCGGACTTGTTTATGATATAAAAACCCGTTTGCCCGAACGGCATACATACAATTTTGCAAAATCAAAGGTAAATATAAAACGACTAAAAGGCGGAGAACTAAATGACAAATTTGTTTATCTGCTTGATAACGGAAAAGATAAATTCATATTGAAATTAGACAGAATTAATGCTGAAGATGCATATTCAATTAATAACAGACAATTCAGCAAATATGAAAAGAAGGCTATCCGAAAAAATAAACACCTGATGCCTGATTCCTTGTATTTAGACGCTTGCATGTCGAAATACCTTGAACTAAACGGCTGCAAGTGTATTCCGAAATTGTATTACTATGACTACAAAGAAAACGCAGCATTATATGAATATGTAGAAGGAAAGAGTGAAGACCTGTTCCAAAAGGGAGAACTTAATGATGAACAGGAACCACTTACCTGCTCAAGAGCATTGTATAAGGAACTTGCTGACCTTGGAGTGTTTATAAATGACCGTTCACTAAGAAATATTCTAAAAGATTATGATGACAATGAAAAGTTAATCGATTTAGGTCATGCTGACTTTATCATGCCGTTCAAACCGGCTGTGAAAGATTACCAGATTGAATTGCCCAATGCCTGCGGTGCGGATATCAGAGGCATATATGCATCTATTTTTGCCTCTTTGACTAATAATATATAAGGACTGGACAAAAATAACTTTTTATGCAATAAATATTAACGTATACAATTACCAATTCACCTAAGGAAGAAAATGAGAATCAGAAAGTACCAAAAACGTTGTTTCTATACTAACTCGAAGGCTTTACATCAAAAAGATGCAACAGTTTTTGTTGTACAATAGAATTTGAGTAAGGTCTTCTAATTAATTAGAAGGCTTTTTTGTTACAAAAAATTAAAGATAACCAATATAATCAGCACATTTTAAGATTTAGGTACATTAAAAAAAAAATAAATGATAAAGGAAATAATAACTATGAAAAATATCCGACGAAATACACAAAGCATGGCAAACGCTCAAATTGTATTAGTTATGAATTTGGTTTGGGGTCTATAATTCCCGAACTTGTGTAAAGGAAAAAAATGTCACTAAGAATTATATCCACTTTTGGAGATCATACATCACTAGCACCATTATTTGTAAAAGACGTTACCAACAGTCTGGGAATGACTGCCTTCTCCTATGATGCAGGCGGAAAAATTGAAGCAAAAGACAGACTTATTGATGAATTTGGTACACAGGCAATTTGGATTGGCGGCCTCCCGTTTTTTAAATGGGTATTAAACAAAACCGCATATAAAGCCGCAAAATTGAATCCGGATGTTGATATCAGGCTGATTAGAGATAAAGATCAGTTTGAGGTCGCTTCTAAATATGCAAAAGAATACTCTAACATTCTGAAAGACAAATCTTTACTATCTGACCTTACTACTGCCGGTAAGAATTCAAAACTCTTTAAAAATCTATTTTTGGGCAAATTTGCTGCTGCTACTGCTCTTACACTTGCGTCTTTCTTTACACTCGTGAAAATTAAACAAAATTACACCAAACAGCAGGTAGAAAAGGAATTTTGGGAAAAGAAAGCAAAAGAAGGATTTTTTAGAAATGACCTGGCAAAAAGCACTGCTTTTAAAGGTTTTCTTTCTAATAATAAATCTAATGTAGAAGCCGGCAATAATAAACAAAATATTTCATTTAAAGGTCTTCCTGCTGCTGCGCAATTCCTTGAAGGCTTTATGTTTGATCCTGTTAAAAATCTTTTTATCGTTGATGCGGGAATAACCGGTGAAAGACTGGCAAGCTCAAGAACTAAATCGGAATTTTATGAGTATGCAATAAAAGAGGGCAGCCTGCTTTTCCTCTTATATGTCGCAGGAAGATACGTTCAAAAAGGTATTGAAAAACTTTCTGAAAAAATATTTAAAAAACCGATTGACTTGCATGCAGAATTTTTAGCTTCAAAGGAATTAAAAGATTCGATTCAAACCGGGAAAGTAAATAGTGATATCAAATCCTTTGAAAATGCAGCTCTTAATAATAAATCTATCTATGAATTTATGTATGCAAAACAAAATGCAGATAATATTGTTGTAAAAGCTGCTAAAACCTCGGGAATACTTTCAACATTAAAAGACAAAACAGGCAAAGATACCGGATTGCTTAATCCTCATCAGTATATTGATCCGGAAGTAATGAAAAAACTCTCTAATGATATAAAGAAAGTCGCAAACAGTTTTAATTTATCAGGTGAGAAATTGGATGACTTCTTAAAGAAAGCAACCAGACTTAAGATCGGTTCTGTTGCTGCAAATATCGGAGTTTCATGCCTGTTCCTAGGACTGATAGTTCCTATTTTAATGCTGAAATACCGGGAAAAACAAACCGGAAATAAAGAATTTCACGTACAAAGAGAAATCCAGCAAAATTTGGAAAATAATTTTAAAGCCAGAATATCTGCTAATTAATAGCAGGAGGTTCGTTGTTATTTGATGAAGTATTTTCGGGCATACCTGCCGGTCTGTAAGCTTGCGGATAATAGTAGTCCTCCTTGAAACCGAGTCGTCTGTACATTTTTAATGCCGGGTAGTTGTCAGTTTCCGTGCTTGCATTGACTTCTTCCAACGAAAGATTTTTAACCGCCAAAAGATTCTTCACAGTGTTATGCAGCATAATTTCTCCGAGCCCTTTGCCGCAGTGTCCGTGTTTTAAGCCAATGACAGGTATATTTGCAATTTTTCCTGCAGTAATATTTGCAAAGCAAACGCCTACAGGCTTTTCATCATATAACATGACTGATGTACATTCAGGTAAGAATGTTCCGTATACTTCTTGCGTTATTTTTTCTACAATATCTTTTGCACCCTCGAATGAAGAGAATCTGGGATCAAATTGTGCATCGGCAGTCTCCCTGAATGATGAATATACAACATCTACAATATCTTCAAGATATTCATTTTTCCAGCTCGTAAGTCTGTATTCAGGCTGCATAAAGGGAGGCGTGAATTTTGAAAAAGTTTCAAGACTATTTGGATTTCTAAAATTAAAACGTAAAACAGCAACTGCAACCATCTTAAAACCGTAATTTGCTATATCTGGGACAAACTGCTCCTGGCTGCCAAGCATCGGATATGTTGTAACTTTTTTTTCTAAAAGAGTACGCTCCAACTCGAAAAATTTTTCTAAAAGCAGTTTTCTTTTTAAATTAGTGTTTTCATTGCCAAGACAATGAATTATATTTAATTCCAGAGATTCGCTGATTTCTGTTGTATAGACCATAAAAGCTGTTGGTATTTCATCTTCAAGCAAAATTATGCAATTGATAAAACCTTCACCAACATATTTTAAAAATTCATCATATTCAAGCGGCTCTAACTCAAATTTATAATCAGAAAAAGAACGGCTCTTAAAATCATCATAAACGCCCTTAAAAATCTTTTTATACTCGCTTGAATATTTTTGAACTTTATATAAAAGTATATTACTCATTAATATTTTGCTCCAATTTATCCAAATTAATCATATGATGCATCTTATTTACTTTGGTACACAAGTACTTTTGATTATATTTTGTGAATTCGGATTCAATCTGAACTCTTTCTTCGATTTCAAGTCCGTACCCCTCTAATCCCACGATTTTAAGAGGATTGTTGGTTATTAATTTAAATTTTTTATAACCTAAATCCAGCAAAATTTGCGCTCCGTCGCCATAATCTCGCAAATCCGAATTAAAGCCTAAAGACAGGTTCGCTTCAACTGTGTCTTCACCTTTATCCTGCAGCGCATATGCTTTTATCTTGTTAACAATACCGATACCTCTGCCTTCATGGTTTAGCAGATAAACAACTGCGCCCTTTCCGTACTTATTTATCATTGTCATAGACTTTTCAAGTTGGCTGTTGCAGTCACATCGCAAGCTGTGAAATGTATCTCCGGTAAGACATATACTATGCATTCTTACAAGAGGTATTTTGTCTGACCCGTCATCTTTCACAAGTGCTACATGCTCTTGGCCGCTAAGAGCGTGTCTGTACCCAATTAATCTAAATTCTCCAAATTTTGTTGGAAGGTTTACTTCCGCTTCTCTCAACATTAAACGCTCATTTTTAAGCCTGTAAGCAATTAATTGTGCTACAGTTACAAATTTTATATTAAATTTATCCGCAAATTTTCTTAAGTCATCTCTGCGGGCCATAGAACCATCCGGATTAACAATTTCGCAACAGACAGCCGCATCCTTAAGACCGGCAAGACGACACAAATCAACAGAAGCCTCAGTATGTCCTACACGTTCCAAAACGCCGCCCTTTTTCGCAATAAGAGGAAATACATGCCCGGGCTGCCTTAGTTCATTCGGCAGTGTGGAATCGTTTGCCAGCAATCCTATGGTTATTGAACGATCAAAGGCGGAGACACCCGTTGTAACGCCAAATTTCGGATCGGCATCAACGCTTTGCGTAAATGCCGTTCCCTTGACATCTGTATTATTCTTTACCATATTGTCAAGCCCCAGTTTTTGGGCTCTTTGCGGAGAAATAGGAGCACAGACAATACCTTTTGCTTCCGTCATCATAAAATTTATATTTTCAGGTGTTGCAAATTCCGCTGCACAAATCAAATCGCCCTCGTTTTCACGTGACTCATCATCTGCAACTATAACCATACCGCCTTTTTTTATAGTCTCAATTGCTTCTTCAATAGTATCAAAACGGCAGTTGTTATCTAATTTATCCGATTGTGTAACTTTTTCTTTCTGCATAACCATTCTAAAATCCATTTCTTATTAAAAATTCCGGTGTGATATTTGACTTATTATTTTCTGATAACAAAAAATTTTCAATATACTTACCCAGAATATCTGTTTCTATATTAACTGCTGAACCTTTCTGTAAATCCTTTAAAAGGGTGTTTTTATATGTGTGCGGTATAACTGCCGCACTGAATGTTGAATTATCACGTTCGCAGACTGTCAAGCTTATACCGTCAATAGCTACAGAGCCTTTTTTGACAACATAATGCATTAAATTCTTATCTGCTGAAAAAGTCATTTTGTGAGAATCACCGACCTTTGTAGCAGAAATAAGTTTTCCTACTCCGTCAACATGACCTGATACAATATGCCCGCCAAGCCTGTCACTCAGTCGCAATGCACGTTCTAAATTGACTTTATCACCGGAATTTAGGCTCCCAAGGGTTGTTAAACTTAATGTTTCATAAGAACAAAAAACAGAAAATGAATTTTTAGAAATCTCTGTAACAGTCTGACAAACACCGTTTACAGCAATGCTGTCACCTATTTTGGTATCAGATAATACATAGGCACAGTCGATATTCAGAATAGCACCATTAGGAATTTTGTTAATATTTAGAATTGTACCAATTTCTTCAATTATACCAGTAAACATACTAATACTTTAGCACAAATAAAAAGCCCTGAGCTACATCATTTAATCTTATTCAAAATATCTAAAGACACTGCTTCTCCCATAGAAAAACAAGAAGTTTGAATTCTCAATGCTGCTTGAGTTTCAAAAGATGCAGAGATATTTCTGCCCGCAAAATATAAGTTGTTAAACTGGGCGGACTTTAGTGCATCTATTGGCAAATAATATTCTTTAACAACAGTTTCCATTGAAGAAGAATCTTTTTTATAAGAATGAATATCTATTGGATAAGTTGCGTGCAAAACCGGGTTTTCAATGCATTTTGCTTCAATCATATCAGCTTTAGTGTAAACATATTTCCCTAAAAGTCTATTTGACTCTCTAACCCCTATCATATCAGCAATATTTGATATAAAGGCTTTTTCAAAGCCGGGAAAGTATTTTTTTACAAAATTTGAAATTCTTAATATCTGTTTTCGACCGGTAATTAGAGCAAACGACACGTCTTTTGGGTTATTAGGGTCTAATTCCTTATCTGTATTGATTCTTGGGCAATTAAAAGAAAGGGTACCGGGCATACCCGGAACGCTAAACACCTGAAAATAGGCGCTATCAGACTCTTCCAGCACTCCTTCTGCAACAGCAGACTCAAATAGAGGCCTTAAAGCCCAGTGTTTGTTTTTGTCCCAGGTGCATGCCGTTGACAAATGAATCTCTCCGTCAATTTCAGCACATGTAGTAACATTTCTGTCTGCATCAATTTTCATTAACCACTCTGAAAATATTTTTAAATCAATTCCGCTCATGTGAAAACGCAACGTCATTGGCTGCTGTGAAGTTTTATCAGTTAAAAATTTGTGATTTAAAATTTTAGAAAAATATGAATTGCCTGTTGTGTCTACATAATATTTCGATTCGATACATAGTGATAATATTCCATTGGAAATTTCTATTGATTTTATGTTATCATCACAACAATTGGCTGACTTAACTGTAGTATTAAACAGGATTTCACATCCTGCCGATACCAACATTTCGTCAAGAACAATCTTGGCAAGCTCAGGATTATACCAGCCGCAATTTCCGTCTATGTAAGTAATTTGCCCTGAATATTTTTTCATTTTTTCAATGAAATCATTGTAAAATACGCAATTTATATTCTCGGAATCAGATTTCATCGCAGGAATAACGAGAGCAGATGTGATTGTTCCGCCCAAATGAATATTCTTTTCAATAATCAATGTTTTTAAGTCGTTTTTTGCAGCAATATACCCAGCTGCAACACCTGCGGTTCCTCCGCCGCAAATTACTACATCATACATTTCGCAGCCTTTCTGTTTTTCAAGTAATGGCTGGATGATTCTAAATTTAATTCTTTAATTTTATCCAGCCTGCGTTTTATTATTGTATCAGGAGGCAGGTTTAGCCCGTCATCTTCAAAACAGACGCCTGCACTTGTATTCAAAAGACCTTTTTCATCTTCCGAAAGAGGTAATTGTATATATGAGCCGTTTTTAGATGCAACAGTGCCGGAAGATTTCTGTTTCTTATCTAGAATTTTTCCTATGTAAAATCCTGCCTTAATCATTGCATTGCGCACCGCAGCCGAATTGGAATAAGTAAGCAGCATTGAATTGTCATTCATTAATCCGTATAAAGCTTTAAAAAATTGGACAGACCATAATGTCGGCAGCTTGGCCGGGGTAAATGCATCCAAAAATATAATGTCATAATCACCTTCAAGTCTTTGAACTGAGATTCTTGCATCATCAAAAAATGGCCTCATTACAAATTTACTAATTTCAGCGGGTTTAAGACGTCTTTTCTGACGTTTCGATATACATTGATAATATATATTATGTAAGAAGGAGTCTAATCGGCTTCTTTGGTTAAACA
>CASDVD010000019.1 GCA_949284155.1 uncultured bacterium
CGGCAAGTGCTTTTTTGAACATTTCGCCTGTTCCAACTAATTTTCTTTCTGTCATTTGAGTTTCTCCTCTGTTTTCTATGACTATATCAGATATAATAGTTCGTTATTCTTAACCTGAATTTAGCGCAAACAAAAACTTATTACAAGCATAGATAAAATGATACTGGCAGATTATAGTATTTTTGTAGTAAAGTTATTTTATAGAAAATATCCGGGAAAATATAATGCCAGAATTCAAATCAGGATTTGTATCAATTTTAGGAAGGCCCAATGTCGGCAAATCGACATTGCTCAATACAATACTTGGCCAGAAAATAGTTATAGCTACAGACAAAGCGCAAACTACCAGAAAACGCATTAAAGGTATTTATACCAACACAGAAGGCCAAATAGTATTTATAGACACCCCCGGTATACACAAACCTCTTGATAAACTTGGAGAATTTTTAATCGATGAAGTGAAAGCCTCCGTTCCGGATGCAGATGTCATTCTTTTTCTTGTTGATATATCAGAACCGGCAGGTGCAGGTGATAAGTGGATAGCGGAAAATATTCTGAAAGATATAAAAAAACCTGTGATAATTGTGCTGAATAAAGTAGACAAAATCAAAGACCCGCTGAAAAAAGAAGCAAACCTGCTTACATATAAGACTCTTTTTGATACAAACATAGCTACTGCCAAAATTTCGGCACAGACAGGAAGAAATATAGATACACTAATTTCTACAATAATGAGAAAGCTGCCGGAAGGTCTCCCTATTTATCCTGAAGACGAAGTAACAGACGAAAGCATGCGCTCTATTGCAAAAGAAATAATAAGAGAAAAAATTTTAAAAAATACTCAGGATGAAATCCCTCACAGCGTGGCTGTTATTATAAACAAATATGAAGAAAAAGAAAATATAGACAGAATTTTTGCAGATATACACGTAGAGCAAGAAAGCCAAAAAGGAATAATGATAGGCAAAAAAGGCCAGATGCTTAAAACAATCGGCACACAGGCAAGGCTTGAATTGGAAAAGGTCTTGGACAAAAAAGTCTATCTTGAACTCAATGTAAAAGTTACAAAAAATTGGAGAAAAAAATCAAAAAACCTTGAAGACTGGGTCTAAGATTTTTGAAAACAATCTTTTTGAGGAGTCCTTTCCAAATCATTTGGTGCATTGTAAATTATAGTCTTTAAAAACTCTTCTTTATTCATATAGGTAATATTTCCTTGCGGAGTTTTCACAGGAAATTTTGAATTTTTGGGCTCTAAAGGAGCATATGCAATGTATTCTCCTTGCGGTGTATGTAATACAGCTTCTCTACCGTTATTACGCATTGAAATTTCCATCTACGATTGAACTCCTTTTTATATTTTAAGAAATAATATCTATATTTTGGGCAAGATGCGCATGATTGCTGAGGTTAGGATGATTAAGATTATAACCTTTTGGGTTGCCGGCATTCAATTGTTGAGCCAAAAGATTATTCTTTAATGCCGGTGCCTGCGAGGGGTCAGTATGAAATGATGACTGATTTTTTTCAACATTTTCATTACCATTTTCAACATACGCTCCGATAGGCTCTGCCTGCGCTTTAAATGCATTAAAAATAGAGCTGTAGCCCATCCCCTTGCTGAGAAATTCCGACGAATTAATTATACCGTCACCATTTACATCAACTTTTGCAAAATCTTTAGGTTCAATTCCAAGACTTTTGCTATCTTTGTCACTAATTTGTAAGTGTGTAATTTTAGCCGGATTAAAACCTCTTACAAGATTCATATCAATTATCTACCTTTTATTCCCTTATTTATATAAAGGAATTTTTAAAAGTTTAATTGCAATTCAATAAATAAAAGAACATAAAACTTAACATAAATACCTGTACAAATTTTCAAGAATTTATTGACATAAAAAAATATAGATGATATAATATGTAAACTCTGAATTCCCTAATTATTTTTATTAAAACTTATTATTGTTTTCATATATAAACAGAGGATGTCACTATGGAAGTTCGTGTAATTAACAATGCCGAACCTAAAAAGGCTCAAAAATTAAGTATTCCTGCAGCAGCAGCCGTTGGCGGCTTAACGGGTTATGCTCTAAAATATACGCTGCCTTTGGGAATAAAAGAGATTAATGACTATACGGGCGGCAATTATAATAAAGAAATCAGAAAAAGTGCTTTCTCTGCAAGAGATGAAGAATTAAATAATTTAAAAAATATCTTAAAAGATAAACCTAAAACTGAATCACTGGATTTATTTTTAAAATCAAAGTCATCTGATAAAGAAACAGCAAAACAAGCACGAAAACAAATACAAAAAGGAACCAAAGAACTTCGTGCTCAAATTAATGACTATGCCTTCACAGTAGCAAAAAAAATGAAAATGGCAGGAAAATCAAAAAAATACTTGCTCGATTCCGGTATACGCAACGACCGGCCTGCTTCAATCTTTGTCGTACCCGGCATAGCATTAGCAGTAGTAGGCACTTTTGTCTACAATGTAATCGGTCATTTTAAAGATTAATTATTCAAACTATGAATCGGAGCCGGTATCCTGCCTCCTCTTCGAACAAAATTTCCTGACTTCAGCCTGCAAAGAGGCATTATTGGCGCTTCACCCAAAAGGCCTCCATACACTGCCTTTTCTCCGACGGTTTTACCCGGAACAGGTATAACCCGGACGGCAGTGGTTTTTTTGTTTATCATTCCGATGGCCATCTCATCAGCAATGATTGCAGAAATAGTATCTTCGGAAGTTTCTCCGGGAACGGCAATCATGTCAAGCCCGACAGAACAAACCGACGTCATCGCCTCCAATTTAT
The DNA here is from genome assembly GCA_949284155.1 of uncultured bacterium. Classification (GTDB taxonomy): domain Bacteria; phylum Cyanobacteriota; class Vampirovibrionia; order Gastranaerophilales; family Gastranaerophilaceae; genus Spyradomonas. The sequence goes on from CASDVD010000019.1 coordinate 2,820, forward strand.
CAAAACTAATAAACCCATTAGAGGCAGCATCAATCATCCCTGCATCCTCAGAAACAGGGATAAAAGCACCTGACAATCCGCCCACATGAGAACTGGCCATAATACCGCCTTTTTTAACCGCATCATTTAACATAGCAAGCGCCGCCGTTGTTCCATGTGCACCTGCATGTTCAAGCCCCATCGCCTGAAAAATTCCGGCAACACTGTCATTCTGCTCAGGAGTCGGAGCAAGCGACAAATCTATAACCCCAAACGGAATATCCAGTTTTTGAGCCATTTCACGCCCAATCAATTCACCTGTTGTTGTAATTTTAAATGCAATTTTTTTAATAGTATTAGCAAGCTCGCTAAAATCTGCTCCCGCAGGCAATGATTCAATAGCCGCCTTCACTACACCCGGGCCGGAAACACCGATATTCAATGCACATTCAGGCTCGCCGATACCATGAAAAGCACCGGCCATAAAAGGATTATCGCCCGGAGCATTACAAAAACAGACCAGCTTTGCAGCCCCGATTCCGTCTTTGTCAGCTGTTTTATTTGCCGTTTCTTTAACAATACTTCCCATCTTTAAGACAGCATCCATATTAATACCCGCTTTTGACGAAGCAAGATTTATAGAAGAACAAATCCTTTCAGTGGAACTAAGCGCCTCCGGAATACTTTCTATCAGTGCAGTATCACCTTTTGTACAGCCCTTTTCCACCAGTGCGCCAAAACCGCCTATAAAATTTACATTAACCTCACGTGCCGCAGAATCCAAAACTTTGGCCAGATACACGTAATCATATTCTTTACAAGATTCTCCGACAATGGATATAGGTGTTACCGCAATTCTTTTGTTAATAACAGGAATCGAATATTCATCCTCTATTTCTTGCGCATAAGCGCAAAGATTTTTAGCATACTTTGTAATTTTTTCGTAAATCTTATCACCGACAGCCCTGACATCAGCATCGCAACAATCTCTGAGACTTAATGCCAGCGTAACCGTTCTGATGTCCAGATGGTGTATTTTTATCATATTTATGGTTTCAATTATTGACTCTGTATTAAGAAACGACATTAGAAAATTTCCTTTTAAATTGTATGCATTTTGTCAAAAATCTGCTTTTTTTGCACCCATATTTCCATTTGCAACTCCTCGCCCACTTTTAAGATTGCCTCTTTTATTTCTTTAAAAGATTTGTCGGATTTTGAAATATCGCCGAGCAAAACCATTACAAAATAATCCTGCATAATAGTTTGTTTTATATCTTCAATATTAACTTTATATTCTGCCAGAACAGCTGTTAACTTTGAGACTATACCTATTTTATCCAGACCGGATATTGTAATAATTATTTTATTTTCCTGCATATTAATACCCGCTAAAATTCCTTAATCCCCTTAATGATACATCATTTCAGAATATTTAAGTAATTATTACGAATTGTAACAGATATAAAAAATATTGAAATTTTATATATAAAAATTTGTTTATATTTGTGTGTGGCAAAATTGAAAAGGTGTATTATGACAAGTGTAAACACAGGAAATTACCCAGTTAATGTTCCGCCCTTAACACAAACGCAGGGCACGAACAGCACTAACAATACATCCTCCGCAAAAGAATCAGAAGGTCTGTTCTCTACACCTGAAGAATCAACAGCAGAAGAAACCCAAGTAAGTACCCAAAGACAAACTTTGGAAGCTGAACTGGCAAATCTTCAAGCACAAAAGGCACGCCTTGAAGCACAGCTGGAAGAGTACAAAGACTACTATGAAAAACTGGAGGACAAAAAAGAAGAACTGGTCGAAAAAGAAAAAGCCTTGGAAGAACAACTAAAAGGCCTAGAAGAAGAAAAAAGACAAAACAAAGTTGATCTTGAAAAACTAAAAAAAGATTATGATCAACAAAATATTCAACTTCTTGATTTAATTTCAAAATTAAATGACAAAATTTCAGAAACCAGTGACAAATCAGCCCAAGCCGTTCAAGAATTCGAAAAGAAAACAAAAGAAGCCACTGATGAAGCAATGAAAAAAGTTCAATCAGGAGAGCTGAAAGAAGAAGAAGTTGCGGCTTACATAGCACAAAAAACCGGCAACACAAATGTCATACAAGCAATGTTGAGCGGCGGTGTAGGCGTTATTGATTCCCTAAGTTCACAAATAAAAGGAGTCATTTCGACAATGGCTGCCGCACTGAATACAATGAATGAAAAACAAATTAAAATTCAGTCTTTATCTACTGAAATTAAATCAGTACAAGAAGAAAAAGAAAATACTCAAGCAGCAATAGCTGTCGTTGACGGAGAAATGTCAGCATGCCAGGAATATATGGATGAAACAAGCAGTCAGATTGAAGATGTAAACAGTCAAATAGAATCAACAGAAAATTCGATTGAATCACTGCCTGACAACTCAACGGATACACCGTCTTGCGATACTCCGAATATATTCTCAGACAGAACAGGTAAACCAAATACTCCAAATACACCTGCAAAACCTGACGAACCTCAAGCCCCTAATTCAACAGATGAAACATCAAAAGGCGGCAAACATAAAAATAATAATGAACCGGAAAAGCCTAAAGATGTATTCATAACACCCGATTTCGGAGCATTTACTGCAAAATTGGATAAAGTAGAAAACCCTGAACCTCCGGAAATAGTTATGACATCAGGAGGCACAAACAACCCGTTTGAAATAGCAAGCACGGTTGATTATTCCGGAATCAAAACAGTCTTAGACACAATTTTGACTCAAAATAATACAAGTATCCAATCATTGAAAGAAACGATTGACTCCAACAATAAAATACTTGGACAAAAGAATCAAAAAGCAGCAGCATAAAATCGGAGCGAAAATACATACAAAAAACAGGCCTTGATTACACGGGGCCTGTTTTTAATTGGCAATAATACGCAGATTTGCTATAATTTTTTTATGGAAGGCAGCATTAAAATTGTTGAGAGTACTTCTCAATGGGAGAGCAAAAAAAAGATTTTAAATGAAAAAACACACGGCTGTTTGATATTGTCTTGCTCAGGACTGGCAGAATTTTATGAAAATCTTCTTAAAGAGACCCCTAAAAAACTCCTTTGCGATAATCTTGCAATTAATTTAATCCGCTCTATTGCGAAAGATTCTTTTTCACAAGAACGCTCATTGAACAGTTTGATGCTTTCATCAAAATTCTTTTTAGAATTATACAAATTGTTTTCAAAATTCAGTGAAAATCTGATAACACCGCAGGAACTAAAATTACATACAAAATCTCTTGCTGCCGTTGATTGTTCAAGAATGAACACTATTGCAGATGTATTTGAACAATATCTAAAAATTCTTGAAAAAAATAATTTTGTCACACCTGCAACCGCACCTGAATATCTCAGCCAAAACTCTTTAGCGGCTTATGATAGTTTATTAATGGATGCACCTGACGGAATTTCACCGGCACAAAAAATTCTTTTTGAAAAGATATTCAAAAAAATTACCGTCTATACAGTCAAGGAACACCTTATAACCCCTGAAGTCCCTGTTTCAGCAGAAATATTTGAAGATATAGTACATGAAATAGAAACAATAGGATTAAAAATAAAATCCGATGTACAAAAAAATGGCACATCATATAACGATTATGCTGTTTTGACGTACAATCAAACATTAAAAAACAAAATTTCGGACATATTTAAATCTTTAAATGTCCCGATAACACCTGAAAGTAACAGTGATAACTTTAAAAATTTTAAAAATTCACTAATCAGGTACTTTAATATTTTTTCTGTTTTTCAAAGACTGGGCTTGGAAAACCTTTCAAAAGAAGAATTTGAAAGAGCAAATTATGAATCAAAAGCTTTTGTTGAAACAGCATATGCGGAATTAAATATTTATATTGAAAGCATGTTGAATGAATTTGCGCCGGAATCGAAAGACCGCTTTCTTTCTATGACAGATGCATCCGCATCTTTGCTTTCAACCATAAACTCCAATATAGATTTAGCGGATAATGCCGAACAGCCCGTATTGAAAAAAATGCTTGAAGATATAAGAAAATATTACGGAGCATTCAAAAACAATAAAATCACCGGTATAATTAACGCAATATCAGAAAATTACAATCCCGAAAAACTTAAAAATACGCTCAACATACTTCTGGCCTCCATTAAAGAGACAACCGATTTCTACGAGAATATCCTCAATGATATTCCTGATATTGATATATTAACAGATATAATCAGAAATCTAAACGAGGATACCTCTGAAAATATAAGAAAAGATGCAGCGGTTACTATCGCCCCGTATACATCAAACCAAAAATATAAACATGTAATTATACCTGCACTCATTGAAGACGCAGTTCCTTCTTCAAACAACGCAATAAGTTTTATTTCACCTTTTTCGGAAGAAAAATTAACAAATCAGCTAAAAGCTAAACATGCAGACTTTGACTTTTTGATTAAACCCGATAAAATACAAAGACAGGATGAGCACAAAAAATTCTTGAATGCACTCTGCTGCGCACAAGGTTCAATAGTTATATCAACACATACTTACAAAGATAAAAAACAATGCAATCCGTCACCGTATTTCAATGAAATATTAAACTTATTTAAAATTACTCCCCGCAAAAACGCAACAAATAAAAACTTTTCAAAACTAAAGCTCTCATGCACAGCACAAAGTAATACAAAAAGCGGCAACGTAATTGAAGAAAATGAAGTTTTAAAATTAAACCCCTCTGCTATAACCGGATATCAAAGCTGCCCGAGAAAATTTTATTTTAAAAATTTGTTAAACTTGAAAGAACAATCAGCTTTTGCGGCAAATTACGGAACAATAGTGCATGCAATATTTGAAGTACTCAATAACAAAGGCAAAAATTTTTATAATAAAGAAACCTGCCTTGCGTTAAAAAATATTCTGTTTAATTCAATCGAAGATGCACAAAGTGCTCTGGAAGCCGGTTTTAAACAAATTGATATAGATTTGATTAAAGCTTCTGACAAGCTTTCTCTTAAAGAAATGGAGAACAATTTTGACGATGCAGTCGAAAATCTGGAAAACAGCGGCTTTTTTATAGGTAAACCTGATGCAGTCTTAACAGAAACGACTTTTCATTTTGAACTTGAACAAATAAAAAATGTCATATTCGACGGAAGAATTGATGCAATATTGAAAAAAGACGGAGAATATACAGTTATTGATTATAAAACAGGAGCAGATAAAGAAAACTCACTTGAATATGCAATGAGCGAAAATGGGGTAAACTTTTTGACCAAAACAGGTAAACCTCCTTCTAATCCACAGGATTACGAAAAAAAATATGATTATCAAATACCGCTGTACTATCTTGCATGTGAAAATGCGCCTGAACTGGAATCATTTAAAGGGCAATTATGTTCTTTAGGGCTGCAATACATACGACCCGCCTCAAAAAACGGAGGCTGCAAATCAGATATGATTGAGGCAGAAAGAATTGAAGCAAAACAGGAAAAAATCATTGATAACTTAAAAAAGACCATAATAGACAAAATCAGAACAACAAACCGCTTTGAAAAAAATGAAAGCTGGAACTGCTCAGAGTGCACTTTTTCATTTTTATGCGACTGCGAGGATGACACCGATGAATAATACTATTGAAAAACTGACAGAAGGTCTAAACGAACGTCAAAAAGAAGCCGTCATGAATCCTTGCAATTCTTGCACAAAAATAGTTGCCGGTGCAGGCACAGGAAAAACAAAAATAATTTCAAAACGTTTCACAAAACTATCTCTTGAACTTGAAAACGAAGGCGTAAATTCTCCATACGAAAGAATACTGGTAATAACTTTTACAGATAAAGCCGCAGGAGAAATGAAAGAAAGAATATTAAATGAGTTGAATGAAAATTTTGAAAATTTTTCAGGAAACAATTTCTGGATTTCTACATTCCACAGCTTCTGCAGCAGAATACTAAAAAAACATTCAATTGAAGCCGGATTATCTCCGTCATTCAAGCTTGCCGATGAAAAAACGCAGCAGCGAATATTCGATTACATTATTAAAAGTATAAAATACAATCAAATATCCTCAATAAAAAATGCCGATAAAATTCTTTCAGACTTAAACCTTCCCAAAAATATTCTTGATATAGACTCTGTAGCAAAACTAAACAAAATCTCTGATTTAGACAATATTTTTGATGAAATTTTTCAGCTAATAAAAAAAATCAAATCTTGCGGTTTTACGCCGGAAGAATTCTACCAAAAATCATTAGCCGCAACAAAAACATACACGGATATTTTAAAAAAAACACCTTTCAAATTTGAATCCAAAGAAGAATATTCCATACACTGGGCAGAACTATTTAAAAAATATACAGATGAATACCGCAGCTTTACCATAGATACTTTTGATTCTATTGCAAAAGCGAAAGTTATTCTGGACAAATGCGGAAAAAGAAAAGCAGCCGAATACGAACAAGCTGAAGGTTTTCCTGAAAATTTGCCCGAGATTGAAGAATATGAAATTTGTTTAATAAAAATTATCACTGCGATTTACGCAATCTACCAGCATCTGTTAGAGCTGTCGAACTTAGCCGATTTTGATGATTTAATAAATAAAACTATTGAAATATTTAAAAATAATGAATTGATACGTATTTACTATCAGAATTATTTTAAACACATAATAATAGATGAATTTCAGGATACAAACGGTGCACAGCTTGAATTAATCGAACTGCTCTTAAACCCGTCTGACGCAAATATAACGTTTGTAGGCGACAGAAAACAATCAATCTACGGTTTTCGATATGCCCAGATGGAGAATCTGGAAGTCCTGCACAAACACATCGAAAACAAATATAACAAAAAATTTTCACAAATAAATCTCTCACTGAATTACCGCTCAACCGAAGAAGTTCTGGACGCAGTAAATTACGTTACGGAAGAAGAACTTTTACTGCCCGATGAAAAAATTTATGCAGGGATAAAACATCCGCAAAATATAAAAATGGTCTTTACTACAAAATTAAACGGATTTGAAAATGCATATGAACATAAAATTGCAGAAGCAAAATTTATAGCAAACGAAATATTAAATCTAAAATCAAGAGACAACGCAAATTTTCAAGACTTTGCAATTTTAGTGAAATCACATGCACAGGCAGACTTGATAGAAAAATTTCTTAAGAAAAAAAATATACCCGCAATAAAAAAAGTAAATACCGGATATTTCAACGAACCGGTAATAAAAAATACCATTGCACTTTTGAGGCTTGCAAAAAATTCAACAGATGAAATTGCCCTTTTAAGAATTTTGACATCTGTTTTTTCCGATGCTGAAATATATAAATTTAAATGTGAAGCGGACAAAATTATACTGGAAGAATACGAATTCGAACAGCTAAAAAAACTGAATTTCAATCAAAAATATACCATTGCCAAAGAAAAATTAACAAAAAATGAATTAACAGTTTATTTGCAAAAACTCTACGATGTACTTTCCGAAATAAAAAAGACTTCCGTAAACTTGCTGCAAGCATACTACAAACTGATAAAAGAATTTCCGCCATATTATGGTGAAGACGAATTTGAAGTTTCAAAAGCAGAAACCAATCTGAAAATTTTTGAAAAAATCCTATCAGATTTTATGGAAATGGAAGAATATATCAGCTTTGGCACATTCATTGATTACATTGAAAAAATAAAAGAAGATAAAAACTTCGAATTACCGCTAATCACGACTCAAAACCCCGACGCTGTACAAATACTAACAATCCATGCCAGCAAAGGTCTTGAATTTCCCTACGTTTTTTGTACGAGCATAACATCTGCTTCAAAAGCCGCTGAAAAATCAACTCTGTCATTTGATATGCAATACGGTGAACGGCCGGGATTCGGATTAATGCTAAATAAATTTAATCAAAAAACAACGCCTAAGTCTCTTTTATACAAAGAATTGTGGAAAAAGCCCCGTGAAGAAAATGAAGCAGTGAGACTCTTTTATGTGGCACTGAGCCGTGCAAAGAAATATCTTAATGTGCTCAATTTTGAACCCTACGGAAACAATGGTTCAATAAAACCTGCTGAATATATCCAAAATTTAGAAAACTATCTTGATTCCCAAAAACCAATATTCTAAAATACTTTTTTAAATTATTCTATCTTTTAAAGCCTTTATGGCAGCCTGTGTTCTGTCCTGCACAGACAATTTTTGCAAAATATTGCACACATGAGCCTTTGTTGTATTTATACTGACATCCAGTTTCTTTGCAATCTCCTGATTATTCAATCCTTCTACGATTAAGCCCAATACCTGTTTTTCACGCCCGGTAAGATTCGTTTCCCCGCCCGGTTCTTCTGAATTTTGAGCAGCCGGAACACAAGAAACAGCATCTAACACAACCTGTGCAACCTTTGCATCAAACCAAGCTTCGCCGTTTAGTACTGATTTTGTAATATCTATAAGCTTTTCAGGATTAATGTCTTTTGAACAATATGCATTGGCACCGGCCCTTAATGAATCCAAGACCTCTTCCCTGCGGTCATGAGAAGTAAGGATAATAACTTTTATATTTGCATGATGCTCCTTAATTTTTTTTGTAGCCTCAATGCCGTTGACCTCCGGCAAGCCCAAATCCATCAATACCACATCTATCTTATTTGATTTTATACAATCAAATGCAATCATTGCATTTTCAGCTTCAAAAACTTTAAACTCTGATGACTCAAATGCAGTTTTCAATGCAAAACGTGTAAGTGCATGATCTTCAACTATTAAAAGATTATATTTTTCCATAAATTACAATTCCGGTGAAAGTTCTTTAACGGCCTTTTCAAAAGACGGATTTAGCCTGTGAGATTTTTGAAAATCGTCCTGTGCACCGGATGTGTTTCCCTCCTGTTTTTTTATTAAACCCGAAATATAATAATAACGATAATTCATCTTATCTATGTATTTCACGGGTTTTAAATATTCTCTTGCCATACCCGACTGTTTATTGTCAATAGCCCTCTGCGCTAAATCCAGCCAGGCTTCCGTATTCATCGGATTCAATGTTAAAGCTTTTTTCAAATAGTTAGTCGCATATATCTCGTCAGCCTGCGCCAATTTATAGTATATTTTATCGGAATTTGGAGCCGCCTTCAGTGCTTTTGCTGAATATTCGCTTGCTTTTTCGGGAATATTTTGCATCTTATAGCAATACGCAATATTAATCAAAGCCTCAGAATTTAATTTATCTTTTTTTAATGCCTTCAAATAAAAATCTGCTGCAGTTTTATAGTTTCCCTGAGTCATATAAACATTCCCAAGACCTATGAGCGTCTGAGGATAATTTTTTTTAAGTTTATAAGATTTTTGATATAAATCCATAGCCTTAACTGAATCTTGCAAATCATAATAAATGTCTCCAAGCCGGGTAAGAGATTTATAATCCTTTTTATCAGCAAATATATTTTGGCTCAGTTCCTTTATTGCCCGCCGGGAATCATTGCTTTTGTAAAAATAATTGGCGAGATAAAATCTTGATTTATTTCTGTCCTTATTTGCTTTGGCAAGAACAAAATATCTCATTGCTTCAATATCTTTATTATAATTCATTACCTGCACATTTTGAGCAAGAATACCGTCTATAGTTTTTATCGAATCGGAAAATTTGTTATTTTCACAATAAATCTGCGCCTTCAATTTTAAATAATTAGCATTATTATCGCTGATAGTAAGAGCCTTATTAACAGAGCTCATAGCTCTTCCGTATTCTTTAAGATTTAAATATGCTCTTGCCAAGATATAATTTGCATAGTCGGATTTTTTCAAAAGCTCCGAGTTTTTGCTCAACTCCCTAACGACTTCAAAAGCAAGATTGTTAAAATAAATTTCTGTATAACACTGCGCCAGATAGATTTCTTCATCATAAGACAGTGTCATTTTAGGAAAAAAAACTTTCTTCATCAATTCAATTTGATTCCCGTATAGTTCTCTGTCCTGAATATTATTTACGGCTTCCTGTGAAAGGGAAAAGAATCCTAAATTTGCAAATCTATATGCAAAACCCAAATTCACAAAATCATCTGTCGAAGCAGCAGACAACACTGTCTTGTAATCTTTGTATGCAGATGTAATATTTCCCTGCGAATATTTTTCATTAGCAGCGGCATAAAGCTTGGAATAATCATTTCCGGAAAATTTAGAACTTTCTCCGTTTTGATTAAACGTTATTATCTTAAACAAATCATTAGCTAAATCACTATTTTTTATTTGCTTCATATTATCTTTTGTTAATGAAAAAGACGGCATCTTTATATTTGCCGCATCTGCGGCAAATACAGGAGTATACAACAAAGAAAATACTACTAGACTCAAAAATATTTTTTTATTCATAAATATAATTCCTGAATTAATTGCCTGCTTTGCAGTTATAATAATGATTAAAAATTTTAAAGAAATGTTTTTGCTCTTCGTTAAAATTTTCCGGCTCATTTGATACTAAGAGATTATATAAATTATCCACCGTATAATAAGATAATTCAACCCCGTCATCATGCTCAAGCACCCAGTCGACCTCGCTCAAAAATACCCGAACCAGATTATCTAATCGTATAGAGAAAAACGCATCAACAATTTTGGGGTCAAAATGTTTTCCGCTTCCGCTCTTAATAATGTTTAATGCATCTTTTATGGGCATTTTGTCACGATAGTGCCGTTTTGAAGTAATAGCATCAAAAACATCACTGACTGCCAAAATCCTGCCGCCAAGACAAATATTCTCACCTGAAAGTTTTCTGAAATAGCCGCTGCCATCATATTTTTCATGATGGCTTGACGCAATTTCCGCAACTTCTTTGAATTCTTCAGAAAGATACACCTTATTTAATATTTCATAAGTAATCTTCACATGTTCCTGAATATGCTTGTATTCCTCGTCTGTGAGTTTGCCTTCTTTTTGCAAAACCGCATCACGTATACCTATTTTCCCTATATCATGAAGAATTGCTCCGTAAATAATATTATCACGCTGAGTGCCGTCTATTCCCATAATATTACAGATTAATTCAGAATACATCTTCACTCTGCCCGAATGACCGGATGTAATCTTATCTCTTGCATCTATTGAAGCCGCAAGCGTGTCAATAAAACTTTTAAACAGTTCCTTTTGAGCATCAATCATTTTTTGCTGAGCATCAAAAAGTCTGGAATTTTCTATAGCAATCCCCGCACTGGTTCCGATTGCAATAAGGAGTTCTTCATCTTCTTTTGTAAAAGTTCCGCTTAGCTTATTCAAAACCTGAAAGACACCGAGAATTTCATGTTTCATATTTCTCATTGGCATACAAAGGATGGTCTGTGTTTTATATCCTGTTTCGTTATCGACTTCAGGATTAAACCTTGAATCTTCATATGCGTTTGCAATATTCACTATTTCTCCGGTTTTCGCCACATAACCGGCAAGACCTTTGTCAGCACTAAAACGAATTTCTTTGCTATCAAGCCCCAACGCTATCTTCGACCAGAGTTCATTTTTTTGTTTATCAAATAAAAAAACCGAACATCTGTCAGCGTTTAAAACTTTTTTTATTTCTTGAGCCATAGTTTTCAGCAGCATATCCAGGCTGGTTTCAACAGCCAGTGTTCTGGCCACATTCAACAAAGCAACAAGCGGCTTTTGATTTGTATTCGCCTGATGCGGCAACCCGCCGCTAAAAAAGTCCGCTTCATTTAGTAAATTTTCAATTTTACCATCCAAATCTATCTCATCGGTTAATATTGATTTTGCAATAGTCAAATTTACTACAGCTTCATAATAATTTTTCTCCAGTAAACAAACAGCACCTTTGCAATAATAATTCATCTTGCGGGCATATTTGCTGCCGGAATTTTCAGCGAGGAATCTTCCGTCTTCCAATATTGCCAGCACCTTTTTATAGTTTGACGAATCCTGTTTGTATTCAAGCAGCGCAATTATTGAAAGATTTGCACTAATCAAATCATAAAACTTTGTATTCAAAAGCGACTCATGGAGCAGCTTTGCTCTTTTGTATAAATCTGATGTTTCATTTTTATCAACAAGATTAGCTATATCATTTATTTCGTTTTTTAAAGCATTAAAATCGTAATGCTGTTCTGGCTTTAGAGACTCTTCCATTTTCACCCTTAACATATTCTCAATTTAATTATACAATATTTTTAAGAAATATAGAAGGATTAAACACAGCAGCTATGGAAAAAATTTCAATAATTGTACCGGTTTACAATGAAGTAAATACTCTGGAATGTATGATACAAAAACTTGAAGAAACATCTTTTTGCGGTCTTGAAAAAGAAATCATACTTGTCGATGATTCTTCATTCGATGGTTCTACAGACCTGTTGAAAAATTATGAGCAAAAATATAAAGTCTTCTACCATGAAACAAATCAGGGAAAAGGCGCAGCTATTCGCACCGCAATGGAACATATGTCCGGTGATATTATGATTATTCAGGATGCCGACCTTGAGTATGACCCTAAAGATTATGCGGAACTTTTGAAATTAATCATAGAAGATAAAGCTGACGTGGTATACGGTTCACGGCTTTCCGGCGGTAAACCCACCCGTTCTTTTATGTTTACACACCTTTTAGGCAACAAGCTCCTGACATTAATCACCAATCTTCTGTATAATACAACTCTAACTGACATGGAAACATGCTATAAAGCTTTTCGCACAGATTTTTTAAAAGGAATAAAAATCAAATCAAACCGGTTTGATTTTGAACCTGAAATTACTGCAAAGGTGCTAAAAAGAAAAGCACGCATTTATGAATTGCCGATTTCTTATTTCGGCAGAGAGTATGCAGAAGGGAAAAAAATCACCTGGGCAGACGGACTGCATGCTGTTTGGGCGCTTGTAAAATTCAGATTTACCGACTAATGCAGTATAATCTTTCCCTGCACTTCTTTTGTCGCATTTAAAGATTCTGAAAGACTCTTTTTTAATTCTGCAGAGGTATTAGCCGTATAAAATTTCCCCTGCGTTGCTAAAGCAGCACATTTAAGCTGATTGCTCGCATCCTGATCAAAAATCGTAAATGCAATAACATCTATAAATATATCATCCCTGGATTTTATCAGTTCAAGAGCATAATCACAAGGACTTTCATCACAATTTTCCCCGCCGTCAGATAAAAGAATTATGCGTTTTTTTCCGTTAAAGCCGATGAAATCATTGGCCACTGCCTGTTTTAAGGAATAAGTAATAGGAGTCCATCCGGTCGGTTTTAATGAAAGCAAAGTGCCTTCAATCCTTGTCGCAGAATTCTTTTCGATAGGCACCATTAAACTGCTGGCCTTACAAGCCTGAGATGCCAAAAATCCGCCTTTATGCCCGTAAACCCTCAATCCTACCTTTTGATTCTTCGGAATATCAGGCAGCAATTCCGATATCGTGTCTAATACCATATCAATTTTTTTTACACCACGAAATTTCTCTGCCATACTATTTGAAAAATCCACAATAAAAAGAATAGCTTCATTCTCTTCATAGGCTGCAGCCGCAAAAACATGCTGTGAATTTTGATTTATCAAAAGTAATGATATAATGATAAACGTAAAAATTAATCTAATCATCTTGTACCTTATTTTTAGGAGAATAACTAATGGAATTCTTTAATGTAATCGATACCAGAAAGACTATCAGAAAATATAATATGGACATACCCCCTCAAGAGGATATCAAAAGGATTATTGATGCGGCACGTCTTGCACCCAGTGCGACTAACCGTCAAAATTGGCAATTTATTGCCATATATAATTTTGAATTAAAAACAAAAATGATGGATGCTATTGAAGATACCTATGACACGCTGATTGAAAAAGCACAGAATGATGAACAAAAAGCTAAGCTTAAAGCTTACAAAAATTATTCCATGTTTCTTGGCGCAGCACCGGTTGTTATTGCAGCAATCGAAACACCTAAACAAAATACAATAGATGAAATCCTTGCAGAACTCGGTATTCAGGAAGACGAAATATTAAAAATGCACCCTGATTCTTCTCTTCTCAGTATGGGTGCTGCGATTGAAAATATATCTCTCGCAGCACATGCTTTAGGATATGGAACTTGCTGGATGTGTGCACCTGTTATGGCATACAAAAAATTGCAGGAAGTATTGAACATCCCCGCCGAAAACAAAATCGTTTCTCTCATAACTCTGGGAACACCTCTGGATAATAATAGTTCAAGACCGATAAAAAAATCTATTGAAGATATAATGAAAATAATAAAATAATCAAAAATTACAAGCTTAAAATACAAAAAAGAGCGTCTGTTACGCTCTTTTTTAATTTTTTCAACACAAAAGATTAAACAATGTCTAAACCAAACCCAGCATTTTTTTATACCAGCTGAAAGTTTCAAGTTCCAACCCGTTGAATGTAGTTTTAAGGCATTGACGTTCCAAATATTTTTCGAATTCATCGTTAAATTTGGATTTTTTTACTTCCTTCTTCGTTGTTGATGCAGTGAGAATTGCCATTTACCAGCCTCCTTTTACCTATTTGTCAATTTATATGAAATCAAACAAGTTGGTTATGGAAATATTATATCACATTGACCGAGAGTTTGCTACACTTGTAAAACATGAAAATGAAAAATTTTGCCAGTTTATTGAATATTTTATAGTAAAAATTAATTAAGATATATTGTTTTTATAACTATAATGATTTTTTATCCTTAATACGAAAAGCAATTTGAGAAGGAGGATGCAGCATATCTCCGACAGGCAGATAACCGTATTTTTGCCTTATCCTTCTTACCAGTTCCTTTTTTTGCATATCAGCATCAAAGAACAATGTAGAATACACGCTGACTCCGTCTTTTATTATTAACGCATCCGATTCTTTGAATATATCACCATATTTTCTGACAAAAGCCCTGTGAGCAGCCGCATTCATACCGAGATTTCCAAGCTCTTCCTGTATTGAGCTTTCACCGTCATTATCTTTAGCATGCCCGCACTCATGCAGTATTGCCTCTGCCAGGGCCAAAATCACAGGAAAATCCTGGTTATTTTTATACATATCGTTAAGCATAATCAAATTTTTGCTGTAATCATACTGTGCATGAATATTTTTTGAAGAAGTTTTCTCAAAAGAAATTCTGACATTAGAATTTTTAATAAAAGCAAGCGCATCTTTCCCGGAACAAAACGGCAGCATTAGCCCCATATTATTCAAATATCGAATATCTTCAGGAGCAATTTCCAACTGCTCCAGCTCATTTATTGCGGAAGAAATTGTAGGGTCTTTAAGCCAGGTCAACTGTTCGGCAAACAACGGCTGGGGCTCTTTTCTGGCCTGCGTAGTTTTCCATTTATAATCTCTTATCTGAAAATTACTTACAATACTGTTAAAAACCGGAACGACCGGGGACATAATACCTACCTGTCATTTTCAAAAGTAAATGTATACTCCGGACTTACAGCGAGCCATCTGAAGGTTTGTGCACCTTCAATCTCCGGAATATCCGTCACAAATGTTCCGCCGTAGCGACCTCTGGAAAATTGGACATAGCCCTGTTTGGAAAGATTTTGCAGAGCTTTTCTGATTGTATTGCTGCTTACATCAAATTTTTTGGAAAGAGATTCCATCGAAGGCATTTTCTCTCCTACTTCAAAATTTTCTCTTATATAAGTTTTTATTGAGTTTTCTATTTTTTGGTAACTATAATATTGCGCCTCTTCAGCTTTTGCAAATATAGATATCTCATTTTCCGGCTGAAGTATATTATCATCGGGCATCTTTATTATTGTAGTGCCGTATCTGCCTCTGCGTGCGAGCAATATACCTTCATCTATCAATACTTTCATCGCATCATGCACAGTTTTGATACTTACTTTGAGTATTTCAGAAAGTTCAAAATGTGCCGGCAGCCTGTCTCCGACTTTATGAGTCCGGCAGATATAATCTTTTAAATCTCTTTCAACCTGTTTAACAAGCGTATTATTATCTTTGTCTTCTTCGCATTCTTCTTTCGACAAATCAGGTATGGATTTTAAAATCCAATTGGACTCATTTGTTCTAAAAGCCCTTGTTTCCAACACGCCAACAGAACAAAGATATTCAAGAGCCAGTCTTATTGTATTAGTTGAATGACCGATTATTGCAGATATCTGTCTTGCTGACGGAAGCGGCTCATTTACGTTCATATTATTATCAACGATATATTTTTTTATTTGTGTGATAACTTTTTCTCTTTTTGATGTAGATTTTCTGATTACAGGATTTGTTGAATCAGCATTCCGAAGGACAGTACCGATTCTTTGTTTAGATTCCAAATATCCGCTGTCTTCAACATATCTGATTGCATTCTGTACCGTACCGATACTCACTCCCAGATAATATGCAAGATCAGCTTTTTTGGGCAAAAGTGTATTTTCTTTTAATTTGCCTTTTTTGAATCCGTTCACTATCCAATCAGTAAGCCATTTTCTTATTATCGAATCTTTTGATTCAAAAGAATTTTTAAAATTAGGAATCTCTTTAGGCAGCTCATTTAGCTCAATTCTTTTCAAATCCGCCTTTTCAAGCTTCGCAAAACTCTTTTGAAAGTTAGTCATCAGACCTCCACGCACACATATAATTTATTATAAGATTATCATATATTTTATAACAATAAAAAAACATACACTGATTTTTTGCTATTTTTTTACATTTTATTTAACCATTGTTTACATACATCTTCCGGCTAAATAAATGAAACAGCTAAAAGCAAACTGATTATCAATGTTAAAATCTGAACATTTGTATAAAAATGAATTCTTTCATAGCTCGCAAAGTGCCCGATAATAAAAGGCAAAAATAAAAATATCGGGAATATTGCAGCATAAACAGCATTGCCGTTATACAAATTACTTATTGAAAACCACAGTATCGAAATAAAATACAAAACCAATACAACTGAAATAAAAACAGTATACAATGCCATAAATTTAACTTTATTTTCGAATTTATAAAGCGCAAGTTTGCCAATGGCAAACCCAAAAATCAAAATAACATTCGTTACTATTATGGCAAGCAGTGAATTAGGAAACTGCGCAATAATTTTACTAATACTGTCCAACACCATTACACCAAAACCTCGAATTTTTCATTTTTATATTCAGAAATTCGATTCAAAAATTCAATACATTTACTGAACACAAAGTCTCTTTCGTTATCCATAACAACAAGATGATAACTGTTTTCCAGCTCTATATACTCTCTGATACTTGAAGAAATATTTTTGTAAACAAATTCAGCACTTTTTGGACTGGTCAAATCATCTTCTTTCGCATGCATCAGCAATACCGGAGCTTTCACTTTATACATATTTTTTTGAGCAACCCGGGACATTTTTACAAGTTCATAAATACAGCTCATAGGATAATTGTCCAAAGCCACGGTATTTTTCTTTTGTAAAGCAGCAACTTTTTTTCTTAACACCTCATTTTTTAGCCCGTACGGCTCTCTTTCAGGAAAAGAATAATAATATCTCAATATGGTATGCAGTCCGATAGGCATCAAAAAATTGTACCAGGGAATTGTCCATCCGTCCAGGAATAAAGTCGTAGAAAGCGATAAAATACCTTTTACATCTTTATATTCAGACGCAATAGCAAGAGCTAAAACAGCACCCATACACAATCCGCCGAGATAAACTTCTTTATATTTTTTAGTTAAATCTCTGTAATGACCGGTAGAATCCTGATACCAGTCTTCCCATCGGACAGTCTTTATACTGACAGGGCTGGTGCCATGCCCCGGGAGACAATAGCAATATACATCAAATCCGGCATCAAATAACGCCCGCCCGAGCTTTTTCATTTCAAAAGGGCTGCCTGTCATCCCGTGGAACAACAGAACAGCTCTATCATTTTCCTGAATAAACTCAAAATCTAAACTCTGCCCCAAAGCCTAACCTTTCGTATGTCTTTCAAACAATTGGTCAATCAATTCCAGAGCCATCTCAATTTCTTCATCACTAATATAAAGCTGAGGAACAAGAGTTATTATATTCTTGTAATATCCGCCGTTATTAAGGATTATACCGCATTTTTTACCACGGTAAGTCAAATCCCCCTTCAAACCGGCTTCTATAATATCATCACAGAGCTTCTTCGCAGGAGTAAATCCGTCTTCTTCCGTTACTTCAATACTCAATGCAAAGCCGAGTCCGTTAACAGTACCGATATTTTTATATTTCTTTTCGAGGAGTTTTAATCCGTCAAGAAATTTTTTGCCCTTTCTGGCTATTTCTTTTTCTAAAGTTTCTCTTTGTTCTTCAAAAATAGACATAACCTCATATCCGGCACGTGTGCCTATCGGATTCGCCGCATAAGTAGAATGTGTTCTTCCTGCGGGGAATACTTTCGGATTAATCAATTCTTCTTTTGCCCACATACCGGCTAAAGGATTCATACCGTTTGTAATAGATTTCGCAAATGTCATCGCATCAGGTTTTACGCCGAAATGCTCCATTGCCCATAATTTACCGGTTCTAAAGCAGCCCATTTGAACTTCATCCACCATAAACAGCAAATTATGTTCATCCAATACTTTTTTAAGTTCCTTAAAGTATCCTTTAGGAGGTACTATGTAACCGCCTGTTCCCAATAAAGGCTCTGCTATAAATCCGGCAAATTCACAATCTTTTGTATTTGGATCGTAAACGCCGTTATATTCGCTTTCGAAAAGTCTGGCAAATTGTTTTACGCAATACATATCACAAGTTTCGCATTTTTTTCCGTAATGGCATCTGAAACAATACGGGAACGGAACAAAATGTGCTGTGTCAGAAATATGTCCAAAGTGTTCTCTGTATCTGTAACTGGAAGTAACAGCCGTTGTACCGAGTGTTCTTCCATGATAACCGCCCATAAATGCAAACATTCTGGGCTTTTTTGTATAGTTGCGCACAAGTTTAATCATATCTTCATTAACCTGTGCGCCGCCTACGTTGAACTGAACTCTGCCTTTTATTCCATATCTGTCAAGATTTGCTTTTGCAATTTTTCTTGCCAAAAGAGCCTTATAGTCATACACGAATCTTGAAGATATCTGCGGCATAGTTTTATACTGGTCTATAACTGCATCAAGTACTCTTTCATTTTTATAGCCGAGATTACAGCTCGAATACCACATTTGAAGATCCAGATACGGAGTATCTTTTGAATCATACATGTATGAACCTTCGCAATTCCTAAAAATTGTCTGGTCATCATGATAATGCACAGTGTCGCCCCAAGAGCAGTATTCTTTATCTATTTCTTTTATCTCTGCATCCGAAAGGCCAAATTTTGTATCGAGCATATTTATCTCCTTTATTTTTTCAGATAATTTAAAATGTCTTTAAAAGAATCAAAACTCATCAAACCATTATCTGCTTCTTTGTTCTTTTTACAATACTCCAATAACTTCCCCTTTGCAAATACAGTTTTAATATTGTTTGAAACACAAAAATCCGAAACACCATCTCCCACATACAATACGGACTTTTTATTATTCTTATATTTTTTTACAATACTGCACTTGCACATACCTGAAGCAGCTATGCACTCCGGATTGGTATAAGGAAATTCACAAACATATTTATTATTCTCAATGCGCAGATGGTTTGAAAAAACTTTCACCCCTTTAATTCCGTTTTGTTTAAGAATTGTATTAATAAAAAAGTCAAACCCATCTGACACGATATAAAAATCAATATTCTCAGATTTCACATATTCCATAAACTCAAAAAATGAAGAGTCAATTGAAATACTATCAATAAAATTTTTCAGCTCAATATCAGAAAGTACCGGTACCAGTTTCATCTGTTCGAATGTACATTCTCTGGAGCCGATTTTGCCGTTTATCCAATTTTGTTCAAGCTCCAACCATTTTTCATCTGCATACAAACGCAAAAATTTATTTAAAGTATCTTCTTTTGTAATTGTACCGTCAAAATCACAAAAGATTTGATATTCACTCATAACCATTCCTCTTCTTTAAGGAAGTATAAAACAATCAATGATTTATATCCAGCAATTTATTACCTTTTATTAACTATATGAATTCTACCAACCTTTTTGTAAAAAGTTTATCTGTTATGTTATGATTTAATGAAGAACTACAGATTGGGGAGAATTTTTATGCAAAATAATAATCAACCGGTTGTAAAACTTATCTGTAAACCGGAAAACCTGTTAAAAACTATTTATACGGCGTGCAGAACCTGTTACAGCGCAGACTCTCCGGTTAATATATATGAAAATGCAACTGACGAAGAAAAAATGCTAAAATTGATAGAACGGGTCATCTCCTCCGGTCATTATTCAACAATTGAACATATTCAGGTTACATTTGCGATATCTAATATCTCCCGTGCCTGCACACACCAGCTTGTACGCCACAGACACATGTCCTTCTCTCAAAAATCCCAACGATATGTAAAAGAAAAGGGACAATTTGATTATCTGACGCCGCCTACTATCGAAAAAAATCCCGAACTGCTTAAAAAATATAACGAATTTATGGAATTAACTTCAAAATTTTATGTTGAAATGACAGAAGCAGGCATTCCCGCTGAAGATGCCCGTTTTATTTTACCTAATGCAGCTGCAAGCTCTATTGTTGCATCTTTAAATTTAAGGGAATTGATTCATCTTGCGAATATAAGATTATGCACAAGAGCACAGGATGAAATCAGGCTGATGGTCAGAAAAATGTGTGATGAATTAACAAAAGAAGAACCCTGGCTGAAAAAATACCTCTTACCAAAATGCGAAAAATTAGGATACTGCGATGAAGACAAATGCTGCGGCAGAAAGCAGAAAAAAGAAGAATTTCTGGGAGCTTTGAAAGTATAAATGTTTTCGAAAAATGAACTTTCAAGGCTATATCATCTTGAGCTTGGAGAACTTTTAAAAATATCTTCACAATTTTGCTCTGATAATATTGAATTTTGTTCTTTAATCAGCGCCCGCACAGGTAAATGTTCACAGGACTGTAAATATTGTGCGCAAAGCTCGCATTACAGAACTGATATTGAAACACATCCTCTTGTTAGTATTGAACGGGTAAAATCAGCCGCACTAAGAGCAAAAGAGCATTCTGCCGACAGATTTGCCATAGTCACATCAGGAAAAACACCTGATGAAAGTGATTTTGATTCAATGCTCGATATGATAAAAGCCGTCAATGAAACAGGTATTAAAAGCTGCGCATCTATAGGTATATTAAATGAAGCTCAGGCAAAATCACTTGCACAAAGCGGATTAAAAAGATTTCATCACAATATAAACACCTGCAAATCCTATCATCCGTCTATCTGCACAACCCATTCTTATGAAGACAGATTAAAAACAGCCTTGCTCGTAAAAGAATACGGAATGGAACTATGCTGCGGGGTTATTATCGGAATGGGCGAGACAGTCGAACAGAGAATTGAAATTGCGCTTGAACTTGCCGGGATTCATCCTGAATCCATACCGATAAACATTCTTATGCCTATACCCAAAACACCTTTTGAAAACTATCTTGACAAAATAGATGAAGAAAATATTTTACGCACAATTGCAATAATTAAAATTGCAAATCCCGACTCGATAGTTAGATTCTGCGGAGGGCGAATGAGGCTGTCAGAAAAAAATCAGGAACTGGCATTACAAAATTGTATTGAAGGGATATTAACAGGAGACTATTTAACAACAACAGGAAAATCTCCTGAAGATGATATTAAAATGGTTAAAAAACTGGGGAAAAAGATAAAATGTACGACTACATTAAAGGCACTCTAATCTCAAAACAGCCTGCCTCTGCCAAAGGTGCTTCATTAATAATAGAAAACAACGGCATTGGGTATTTGATAAATACCACGGTAAGATGCTTAAATTCACTTTCTGAAGAAAATTCGCAAATAAAAATTTATACAACTCTTGTACACAAGGAAGATTCCATGACTCTATGCGGTTTTACCGGCAAAGAAGATCGTGACATTTTCAATATACTGCAAAGCGTTTCCGGAGTCGGCATAAAAGTAGCACTGGTGCTTCTTGATGAATTTTCGGGATGCGATTTAATTTCTGCCGTTATTGCGGGGAATTACAAAGAATTGTCAAGAGCAAAAGGCATCGGGCCAAAACTTGCACAAAAAATTATTATTGAATTAAAAGACAAACTCATCAACTGGCAAAAAACC
>CASDVD010000020.1 GCA_949284155.1 uncultured bacterium
CTTGTCACCGGCAGAACACACCAAATCCGTGTTCACTTTTCGGAAACAGGCCACCCCATCATAAACGACTCCTTATACGGAGGCGCAAAACTGCCTGTCAAAACTCATGAACAAGTACTGCAATCGTATTCAATTACATTTATTTCACCATTTGATTTAAAAGAAAGAACTATTTCAATTCCGCCGGATGATGATATAATGAAGGTATTGAATTATCTGAGGAAAACAAAATGAAAAAATTTGTGTTTATAATCTTCACAGCCGTAATAGCAGCGGCAATTCTGTATTTTGTCTACCTGAATGCGCCAATAAATATAGAATACAGATGCATATTGAATCAAAGAATGTACGGAGCTTCTTTAGGCAAATTAGTACTGGTTTTATCCATATTTTCCGCTCTCGGCGGATTTCTATATGCTCTATTTTTGCAAGAACATGTCAATAAATTGTGCAATGCTTATAAAAAGAAAAATGACAGTATTGCAGTAAAAAGTGAAGAAGACAGTGCAAAAATAAAAACACTTGAAGCCAAAATTCAAACTCTTGAAGCCGCATTACACTCTGCACTGAAAAAAGATTAAATATATAGTATATACAATTTAAATAAAAATAAATTATCTAAAAGCCTTAAAATGTATTATTTTAAGGCTTTTTAGTTAGTTTGTAACGAAATGTTAACTAATATATAACAAATATAGCAATTTTATAAACACAATATACTTTATATAAGTAAGAGAGAAAATAAAAAACTAGACAACTAAAATACCTAATTTTTTACAAACCACCCGTTACAACTAGACTATTCAGGAGAGAGAAAATGACTATTTGTGCAATCAACACCAGAATGCTGACTTTGACACTCTACAAAAGCAATTTAGAGTTCTCTATTATGAACATCAGCAACAAAAGACAAAATATCGCATACCAAACAACCAGCTTAATTGGTTCAGATTGGGAAGAAGATCCGGCAGTTAAAAGATTACAACTTATGGATCAACAACTGGAATTACAACAAAAGAATTTGGAAACGCAACAAAAAGCTGCAGCAGCAGAACTTGAAAGTATGCAAAAGATTCTTGATAACAACATCAAGAAAGACTTTACAATCAACTTGAATGCATAATTCTTAGCAGTTTTTAATGTATAGTTGAAAGCATATTCTTTGTCTGTTATTATTGCAGATGAAATGAATATCTTAAAGACTTTTGAATTATTTTTGTCCCAACCGTTGAGTATTATACGTGATAATATTTTTCAAATTTATCATGTAGAATCTAACGGTCTCTCTCCGGTGAACAAAATACAATTCAATCTCTCTCCTGAAGCTACACAAATTAATGTCTACAACTCTCCTAAAGTCTATAATTTGTTAACGAGTGTTTTGTATAAAAAGAAGAAATTAGATGATAGTAAAAAACGCAAAATTCGAAATCAGCGCAGAAAAACTCTCCCAATGTCCTGATTTTCCAATACCTGAAATAGCTCTTCTAGGCAGATCAAATGTCGGAAAATCATCTTTTATTAACGGTCTGACAAACAACAACAAACTTGCCAAAACAAGCAACAAGCCCGGGAAAACACGGTTAATTAACCTTTTCAATTTTGACGGCAAATATATTATCGCAGACCTCCCCGGCTACGGTTTTGCCCAAGTTTCCGGAGAAATGCAAAATAAATGGCAAAAAAATCTGGAAGAATATTTGCTGAACCGCAAACAATTAAAGCTTCTTGTCCAGCTCATTGACTCACGTCATGAAATTCAAAAAAACGACCTGATTATGAGAGAATGGATTCAACATAACAAACTAAAGTCAATAGTTATTGCAACAAAAATAGACCTGACCCCAAAATCCAAAATTCTGACAAAAATCAACACTCTCAAAAAAGAACTTGAAACAGAGGTGTTTCCTTTCTCTGTCAAAGATTCCAGATACAATGAAAATATAATTAAATATTTTGAATCTTTATAATTCACCTCCTTATATTTTTGTTATCATATACAAAGAGGTGAAGGATATGCATGAAATAATAGAAAAAGCCGAAGCTAAAGTTCAGGAATATTTTAAGCGGGTTGATAAAATTAAAGAGTTTAATCAGGAAAAAGTTCTTAATGCATTTCAAAAGTATAAAATTGGATTGGAACATTTTTCAACAGTAAGCGGATACGGCCATGATGATATGGGCAGAGAAGCATTGGACAATGTTTTTGCTGAAGTTTTTAAAACTGAAGCTGCTGTTGTAAGAAATCATTTTGTTTCAGGCACTCACGCCATTGCCTGCGCATTATTCGGAAATTTAAGATACGGAGAAAAGCTCATTTCCGTAGTCGGGACACCTTATGACACAATGGAAGAAGTTATAGGAACAAGAGGTAACCGCAGAGCATCACTAATGGGTCACGGGATTCTATACGAAGAAATTCCGCTGCTGAACAATCAGGATGTAGATTTTGACAAACTTGAACAAAAAATAGACACCTCTGTTAATATGGTCACTATCCAACGTTCAAGAGGATATTCGACAAGAAAATCGCTTAATATC
Organism: uncultured bacterium; assembly: GCA_949284155.1. Lineage (GTDB taxonomy): Bacteria > Cyanobacteriota > Vampirovibrionia > Gastranaerophilales > Gastranaerophilaceae > Spyradomonas. The sequence continues at coordinate 2,542 of CASDVD010000020.1, forward strand.
GAAACAACAAAAAAAATTATTGATATAGTAAAGTCCAAAAATCCTGATTGTATATGTTTTGTTGACAACTGTTATTGCGAATTTGTTGAAGAAAAGGAACCGCTTGAAATCGGAGCAGATATAGTTGCCGGTTCATTAATCAAAAACCCCGGAGGCGGTATTGTTGAGACCGGCGGATATATAGCGGGAAAAGAGGAATTTGTCGCCCAAGCTGCGATGAGACTTACAGCACCCGGAATAGGCGCAGAAGGCGGTGCAATGCTTAATCAATCACGTCTGATATTTCAGGGACTCTTTATGGCACCTTCCATAGTTTCAGAAGCTGTTAAAGGTTCAATACTGGCATCACAGGTTTTTGAAGATATAGGCTTTATCTCAACACCCAAACCATCAGAGCCCAGAACTGATTTAATACAGACAATAGAATTCGGAAAACCAGAGCCGCTCTTGGCATTTTGTAAAGCTCTGCAGCATAACTCACCTGTAGAATCATACTTAACACCAATTCCTGACGGTGTGCCGGGATATGATGACAAGCTCATAATGGCAGGCGGAAGCTTTATTGAAGGCTCAACTATAGAACTCTCCGCAGACGGGCCGATGCGTCAGCCTTATGCGGCATATATGCAAGGCGGATTGAACTATGCCCACGTAAAAATTGCACTCAACGGTGTGCTTAAAGAACTGGGGATGTAACTTCTACTCACTGCGTTCAGAAGACGAAGAACAAGGTACACCGGTTTCTGCCTGTGTTATTAATCCCTGACTTTTCAGCTGTTCTTTAATATCCTGCACTTCATAAGTCAGGCGGTTAAGCTGGCATTTAACCGGATCAGGCATTCTGTTATGCTGCAATTGTCCATCCACCATAACTCTTTGATGAACAACTCTCCCGGGAATACCAACCACGGTTGAATCTTCAGGCACATTATCAACGACTACAGAACCGGCTCCGATTCTGGAGTTTTTTCCAATCGTCAGATTTCCTAAAACCTTTGCTCCGGCGCCGACAATAACATTATCTTCCAAAGTCGGATGGCGCTTTCCGTGCTCTTTCCCCGTACCTCCGAGTGTTACCCCTTGATACAAAAGGACATCATCACCAATATAAGCAGTCTCTCCTATAACTACACCCATGCCATGGTCTATAAAAAACCTTCTGCCGATTCTTGCGCCGGGGTGAATTTCAATACCCGTAAATATTCTGCTCCAATAAGATATTAATCGTGGAATAACAGGAATTTTCCAATAACGAAGTTTATGAGCAATTCTATGCAAAATCAACGCATGAAGACCCGGGTAGCATAAAAAAACTTCCAGCAAATTATTTGCCGCAGGGTCTTTTTCGTATATTGTTTTGATATCTTCTTTAATTTGAGCTAAAGCCCGGTCAATTAACATTTTGTTCCTCTTCTTCAAAGAGTGCGGTTGACAAATACCGTTCTCCATAATCTGTAATTGTAGTAACAATAAGTTTTCCACGGTTTTCATCCAATTTTGCAAGCTCAAGAGCACATTTTACATTTGCACCGGATGAAATACCGCACAAAATACCCTCTTCTCTGGCAAGACGCTTCGCCGTATATAAAGCATCTTTTTCATTAACTGTAAACACTTTATCTATCACATTTAAATCCAGATTTTTGGGAACAAAATTTGCCCCAATCCCCTGCAATCCGTGAGGAGCAGTATAGCCTTTTGTTATTAAAGGACTTTCCTCCGGCTCAATGCCGTAAATTTTAATATCCGGATTATATTTTTTCAAACATCTTCCGATACCTGTGATAGTACCGCCCGTACCGAATGAGGAAACAAAAATATCGACTTTACCTTCTGTATCATCCCAGATTTCTTCCCCCGTATTAAATTCATGAATAAGAGGATTATCAGGATTGCTAAACTGAGAAGGCAAAAATGATTTTTTATAATGCTCAGCTATTGCAAGAGCTTCATCAACAGCTCCTTTCATACCTAAATCTTTAGGAGTTAAAACGAGCTGTGCCCCATACCCTTTAAGCATTTTTCTGCGTTCAATACTCATATTTTCAGGCATTGTTAATATTAATTTATAGCCTTTCACTGCACAAACAAGAGCAAGACCTATACCGGTATTCCCGCTTGTCGGCTCTACTATGACCGTATCCTTATCAATAAGCCCGGCTTTTTCAGCCTGCTGTATCATACACATTGCCGGTCGGTCTTTAATTGAATGTGCAGGATTGAAATATTCCACTTTTACCGCAATATCAGCAGCACCTTTATTTATTTTATTCAACCGGAGCAGCGGAGTATTACCAATTAATTCTAAAATACTGTTATAGATTTTAGCCATTTGTTAACTCCATAAATTTGCGTTTGCCTGCCTGAAGAATTTTGGGAAGATTATCAATATCAACCGTCATAGCAGTATCAGTGACTTTTTCATTATTAATTTTAACACCGCCTCCCGCAATTAGTCTTTTGGCTTCACCCTTGCTGGTAACAAAGCCTAACTCAAGCAGCAAATCAAGAATATTCATTGCTGATTCCAGCTTAAAAGACGGAATATCTTCCGGTACACCTTTGTTTTGAACAACATTAATGAATTCTTTCTGCGCATTTTCAGCTTCTTGCGTTCCATTATATTCTTCCGTAATAGTAAAGGCCAGTTTCATCTTAATATCACGGGGATTTTCAGTTTTAAGACGCTCTTCTATATCTTTAAGTTCAGCATCCGATATGTCGGTCAACAGACTAAAGTATTTAACAATTAAAGTATCAGGAATAGACATCAATTTTCCATACATATCCTTAGCACTGTCAGTAAGAGAAATACAATGTTCCGGATACGTTTTAGACATCTTAACCAAACCATCAGTACCCTCAATGAGAGGAAGCAGCATAACCATTTGAGGGTTAGGTTTTCCGTATGCAGACTGAATTTCACGCCCCAAAAGAACATTGAATCTCTGATCCGTGCCGCCGAGCTCAATATCAGCATCTATAGCAACTGAATCATATGCCTGCATTAACGGATAGAAAAATTCATGTATAGAAATAGGTTTTCCTTCAGCATAACGCTTTGCAAAGTCATCCCTTGTCATCATTTGTGCTACAGTAACATTAGAAGCAAGTTTCAACAAATCAGTAAGCTGCATAGGATGGAGCCAGTCAGCATTATTAACCACTTCTGCTTTTGATGTGTCCAGAACCTTTGACATTTGCTCAAAATAAGTCTTAGCATTTTCTTCAACCTGTTCTTTAGTCAGCGCAGGACGAGTTTCGGATTTTCCTGAAGGATCTCCGACCATTGCAGTGGCTCCCCCGACAAGAAGAACGATAGTATGCCCCAATTCCTGAAATTTTTTCAGCTTTTTCATAACAACAGTATGCCCGAGGTGCAAATCAGGACGTGTCGGATCCATACCGAGTTTAACCCTTATAGGCTTGCCGGATTCTGCTGATTTTTGAAGCTTAATAGCCAATTCATTAATCCCGCCCGGCAAAAGCTCTGCACCTCTGGAAATTTCCTGCGCCTGTTTTATAAACTTATCTTTTAATACAAATTTTTCTTCCATCTTATTTACTATTCCTTTGTCTTATATTCTTAACTTGTATTGTAGCAAAAATAAATATTTATTAGCAAAATTTAATTCCGGTAATTATTAAAAAATATAAAAGACAAAGAATCAGCAAACATTGTAAAAAATAAAATATATTCTATTTATTATTTTTCTTGCCCTGCTTTTTTCTCTCCTTTGTTTTTTTTGAAGAGTTATCTTCCTCGACCCAGGCGTATGTTTGCCCGCAGGTGAAAGAAAACGGATTTGAAGTATAACATTTCTCTTTATACAGTTTTCTATAGTCTTCGTCCAGCTTATTTATATCTTCCATAATTTTAGAGAACTCCGATTTTTCCATAATTTGATTCCATTTCATTAATAATGTTAATGTTCTCACTTTCAAATAAATCTTTAATCCTGATAAAGTGTTAGCAGTTTATACACAAACGGGCTATTTTTTGTATAATTAACTTATGAAAAAGAAAATTTTAATTGCCGAAGACAACATACAGTGGCAGCAATTTCACTCCTCGCTGCTGGATAAAAACTTTAAAGAAGAAATTGAATATACAATTTGCGGCTCCGCACAAAAAGCAATAGAAATCCTAAAATCTGAGAACAATTTTGCTCTGATTCTGACCGATTTACAAATGGAAACGGACTTTTTACCGGATTTTGCCGGAGAATGGCTGATAAAACAACTCGTACAAAATACAACCTATAAAAATAATCAGATAGTAATCATTTCAGCAACATATAATATAGGGTTTATAGCCCAAACACTCGGAGTCGATTATCTATCAAAACGAAGCCTGATAAACTATCCGGAAGCATATACTTCACTGATTGGTGAAAAATTAAAATTAAATAATAATTAAGTTTTATTAAAAAAAAGCTTTGAAAAATTTATGTTTATAGTAATATGTAATAACAACCAAGGAAAAGCAGAGTAGAATGTAGAGGAAAAGATACATTCTATAATTTTGACTTGTAAAATTATCAAAAACAGTATATAGAAAAGGTGTAGAAAATGGGAATTAAAGGAAAAGTCGATAAAATGGTAGTTCTCGCTTGTGAAGAATGCTCAAGAAGAAACTACACAACAACAAAAAATAAAAAGACTATTAAAGAAAGATTAGAACTGAAAAAATATTGCCCGTTCTGTAAAAAAGCAACAGTTCATAAAGAAACAAAATAAAATTTCTGCGGAGCCCAATCTCCGCACGGGCGTCCTTAGTTCAGTTGGTAGAACGTCGGTCTCCAAAACCGGATGTCGAGGGTTCGAGTCCTTCAGGGCGCGATTTATATAAAACCAGAGGATAAAATGGCTAATCAAGTTAAAGAAAAAACAAATATGAAAGACAGCGTCATCGCATATTTAAAAAGCGTTAAGCTGGAATGGGGAAAAATAACCTGGCCCCCAAAACAACAGGTATTTGTTGAAACCATCTATGTTATTGTAATCGTTTTTATATTTACGATAGCAATTTTATTTATGGACTTTATTTTTAGCGGAATTTTGAAACTCTTACATTTAAGTTAACTCTCGTAAAGATAAACGAGAAACAAACCGGGTAACTATTTAGAGCAGGAAGTAATAATGACTAAAGAAAAGAATGACGAAGTTATGGAAAATTCATCAAACCTGAACAAAGAAGAAGTTCAGGAAATGTTGGATGAAAAACAGGCTGAATTTAAAACGGCTAATTCTTCTGCCAAAGAACCGAAGAAAAGATGGTACGTTGTACATACATATTCCGGTCATGAAAACAAGGTTAAGGTAAACCTTGAAAAACGTATTGAATATATGAATATGGGAGATAAAATCTTCCGTGTTGAAGTACCACAAAAAACGATAACAAAAGTTAAAGACGGCAAAAAACAGGACAGAGAAGAAAAAATCTTCCCCGGATATGTTCTTGTTGAAATGATTATGGACGATGACAGCTGGTATGTTGTAAGACATACGGCAGGAGTCACAAAATTTGTCGGTTCAGCGAAGAAACCCATACCTGCTAAAGATGCAGAAATTAAAAAGATTATACACAGAGTTCAAACACAGACTACGAAAATTGAACTTGATGTTAAAGTTGGCGACAAAGTTCGTATTATTTCCGGACCTTTTGCTGATTTCATCGGCGATATCACAGAAGTATATCCGGACAAATCAAAACTGCGTGCAACTGTTTCAATTTTTGGAAGAGAAACACCTGTAGAATTAGAATATAAGCAAATACAAAAAGTATAAATAAACAAGACCAAAAATAGTGGGAGGGGCTTTACCGCCCTGTCAGACCACGAAAGGAGAAACAAATGGCAAAAAAAATCGTAGGAAAAATCAAGCTTCAAATTGAAGCAGGCAAAGCTAATCCGTCACCTCCGGTTGGCCCTGCATTAGGTCAGCATGGTGTTAACATCATGGATTTTTGCAAACAATTCAATGCGAAGACTGAATCACAGGCAGGTTATATTATTCCTGTTGTTATTGATGTTTATGAAGACAGAAGTTTTTCATTCGTTACAAAAAGCCCTCCGGCCGCTGTTTTAATTAAAAAAGCATTAAACCTCCCGAAAGGTTCTGCTGCTTCAAACAAAACAAAAGTCGGTTCGATTACAAAAGCTCAGCTTGAAGAAATCGCTAAAATTAAAATGGAAGACTTAAATGCAACTACAATGGAAGCGGCAGTAAAAATGATAGCCGGTTCTTGCAGAGCAATGGGCGTAACAGTAGAAGAATAACAATACGTGGAAGGGGATGCTCGTCAGGGCCTGTAGTCTCAGGCAAAATCAAAGCTAAAGACCCCGTTAGACCACAGAAAGGGAAAACAATGAGTAAATTAACAAAAAGACAGAAAAAAATGGAAGAACTACTTGAAGGTTTCGTACAACCTTCTTCAGCAGTTGATGCCATTAACAAGTTAAAAGAAATATCTGAAGCAGTATCAAAATTCGATGAAACTGTTGAATGCCACATGAGACTGGGCATTGATGTAAAACGTGCAGAACAACAAATTCGTTCAACCACAGTTTTACCTGCCGGTTTAGGTAAAGAAGTTCGTGTTTGCGTTATAGCTAAAGGCGCTAAAGCAACTGAAGCTAAAGAAGCAGGAGCTGATGAAGCAGGCGCAGAAGAAGTAATCGAAAAAATCTCAGGCGGCTGGTTTGAGTTTGACACATTGATTGCAACACCTGATTGCATGGGCATGCTCGGTAAACTTGGTAGAGTTCTTGGCCCTAAGGGATTAATGCCAAACCCGAAAACAGGAACTGTTACCATGGATGTTGCTTCAGCTGTTAAAGACGCCAAAGCAGGTAAGGTTGAATTCAGAGCAGACAAACAAGGTATGATTCACGTACCTATAGGCAAAATTAAATTTTCAGCAGAAGATTTAATGAAGAACTACTCTACATTAGCTGATGCTATTTTGAGAGCAAAACCATCATCTGCGAAAGGAACTTATCTTAAGTCTGTATTTTTAACTACAACAATGGGGCCCAGCATTAAGCTTGATCCTAAAAACGTTGCAGCAGAAATAAAAGAACACGTGTAAGATAAGAAAAAATAAACAACAAAAGGCTTTCCTTATTATAGGGAAAGCTTTTTTGTTTGCAAGATACTTATTTTATAAAAAAGAAGAAAGATTATATATCTTTCTTCTTTTCTTAACTCCAAAATTTAAATTAGGTATGAAAAATTATGAAATTCTTTGGAACATATAGCCAATACCACGTGCGGTAAGGATTAATTCCGGATTAGCCGGATCAGTTTCGAGTTTAGAACGCAGTCTTGATATATGAACATCAACAACTCTTGTATCAATACGATGATCAGGCGGATAAGCCCAAACATATTGAAGAATTTCATTTCTTGAATATGCTTGACCGGAATTGTTAACAAGCAATTCCAAAAGGCTGAATTCCATACCGGTAAGTCTGATTCTTTCATTTTTACGAAAGACCTGACGTCTTGCGGTATCAATTTTTATATTGCCGGTAGTAATAACATTTTTTGTAACTTTACCTGTAGCAGGTGCAATTTCTCTGTTAGTAGTTCTTCTCAAAATAGTTTTTACACGAGCTTCAAGTTCTTTAGGGCTGAAAGGTTTGACAACATAGTCATCAGCACCAAGCTCAAGACCGGTAATTCTTTCAGAGACATCTCCGAGAGCGGTAAGAATAATAATAGGAACATCCGAAGTTCTTCTTACTTCACGGCAAACGCCATAGCCGTCCATTTTGGGCATCATTACATCCAGAATAATTAAATCAGGATTTTCTTTATTAAACATTGCGACAGTTTCTTCACCGTCAGCAGCAGTAACTACATCATAGCCAATCATGCCAAGCCTTGTTTCCAAAATTCTTCGAATACTGGCTTCATCATCGGCAATTAAAATTTTCTGTTTTGCTTCTGTTTGTTCTTGAACTTCACTATTTGGGCTCATCTTAAAAAACCTGTCTTTCTTTATCAGCTAATATTCGTAACACGGCTTATTCTTCCAAAAATTACAGCCTTTTAACAATATTACAAATTATTTATTTTTTTTAAATTATATTACAAGAAATTTTAAATTGCAATAGATTTTTATAGGTGATATAAAGGTTGTATGGGATTCACATCCCCCGATAGAAATCACAAGGTTGGTGATTTACAAATGGAAGAGAGGAAAATAATGTCAAACATTGAGGTAATTTTACCGGACAATTCAAAACTTAGCCTGGAAAACGGAAAAACAGGTCTTGATTTAGCAAAGACAATTAGCGAAGGTTTAGCAAGAAATGCAGTAGCTATAGAAATTAACGGAACGGTCAAAAGCCTCACAACGACATTAAATAATAATGACAAAGTAAAAATTATCACAACAAAAGATCCCGAAGCACTTGACGTGCTCAGGCACTCCACTTCTCACATCATGGCGCAGGCTGTAATTTCACTTTTCCCGAATGCAAAGCTGGCAATCGGACCTGCGATTGAAAACGGATTTTATTATGATTTTGATTTAGACGGGCACGCATTTACAGAAGATGATTTGAGAAAAATTGAAGACGAAATGAAAAAAATTATTAAAGAAAATCATACTTTTGAAAAATATATAATTCCTGATGTTGATGCTCAAATCAAAGAATTTAAAGAACAGGGTGAAATATACAAAGCAGAATTGCTGGAAGAACACAAACATCATAATCCTACACTGTATATAACCAGAGACAAAGACGGTAAAGCATGCTTTAATGATTTGTGTGCCGGCCCGCACCTGCCGAACACCTCGTTTATAAAAGCATTTAAACTGCTAAAAGTTGCCGGTGCATACTGGAGAGGCAATGAAAAAAACAAAATGCTGCAAAGAATTTACGCAACAGCATTTTTAACAAAAGAAGATTTAGACAATTATCTGCATTTTCTTGAAGAAGCAGAAAAACGTGACCACAGAAAGCTCGGTTCCAGATTGGACTTATTCTCAGTAAGAGAAGAAATCGGCGGCGGACTGGTTTTGTGGCATCCGAATCTTGCTACGGTAAGAGAAGAGATAGAAAACTACTGGAGAACGGAACACAGAAAACGAGGATATGTCATAGTAAACACTCCTCATATGGCAAAATCAAGGCTATGGGAAATTTCAGGCCATGCCGACCACTACAGAGAAAATATGTTCTTCATTGATAACGATGGAGAAGAATTTGTTCTTAAGCCAATGAACTGCCCATTCCACATAATGATTTATCAGGCAAACAGGCATTCATATCGTTCTTTGCCATTGAGAATGGCCGAATTAGGAACCGTCTACAGAAAAGAAAAATCAGGTGCATTGTCAGGGCTAACCCGTGTCCAAGGTTTCACTCAGGATGATGCGCATATATTCTGCACTCCGGAACAGCTTGTAGATGAAATTAATGCTATTATCGACTTTGTCGCTGATACACTGGCAATCTTCAAGATGGATTTTGAAGTAGAACTTTCAACACGTCCGGAAAGTTATGTCGGAGAAATCGAAAACTGGGATAAAGCTGAAGCCGGCCTAAAAGAAGCAATGGACAGACGTGGAATGAAATATGAAATCAATGAAGGCGACGGAGCCTTCTACGGTCCAAAGATAGACTTTAAAATAAAAGATGCAATCGGCAGAACCTGGCAATGTGCAACTATACAGCTTGATTTCAACCTTCCGGAACGTTTTGATTTAAAATATCAGGACAAAGACGGAGCGCTTAAAACACCTGTTATGTTACACAGAGTAATTTTTGGTTCAATGGAACGTTTCCACGGAATACTTATTGAACATTATGCCGGAGCTTTCCCGCTATGGCTCGCACCGACACAAGTTTCAGTAGTTCCGATATCAAACGAAAAACATACCGACTATGCTGAAAGTGTATATAAAAAATTAAAAGCAGCAGGTATCAGAGTAAATCTTGATGACCGCTCAGAAAGTATGAACTATAAAATCAGAGAAGCATTACAAGATAAAAAGATACCTTATGTCATAGTTGTAGGAGATAAAGAAATAGAAACAGGAACTGTAGCAATAAGAAAACGAGGAGAAGGGCCTATTGGAACATTGCCTGTTGATGACTTTACTCAAAAACTGCTAAATGAAATAAAAGAAAGAATATAATTAAAAAAGGAAGGCTTAAGACCTTCCTTTTTTATTATTTAAATAAGATTAATCATCACAAGTTTTAACAGAATTTTTTGTAATAAATCGCATTGCATCTTCATCAATTCTTTCACCCGGAACAATAACAGGAATTCCCGGAGGATATTCAAGAACAGGCTCAGCAGCAACTTTACCGCACACTTCAGAAATAATATTAATCGATTTATCTTTACTAAAAGCAGCTTTAGGAGTCATAACCTGTTGAGGCAAGTTATAATAAGCAAAAATATCATCAATATGCTCGTCTTCGCTTAAGTTCATTTTTGACAGTGCCCAGAAAAGTTTTAACAGCTTCCATTTTGAAGTTCCGATACCTGTTATAAAGAGCATTGATTTTGCATTAGAATATTCTTCTTCAATATTCAATGAATTATTAAGATAGCTTGCGGCCCGCATGCCGGAAACACCATCGACTTTAAATAAAATTTTAGTTGGATCATTAAATCCGTCATATACTTTTAAGCGGCTGTTTTTCAAAAAGTTTTTTGTGTTTGCTTTAATATTTTTCTGGAGCCTTCTAATATAAGCTCTACCCTTTTCAGAATTCAGATATAAAACAGTTGCTTCTACCGAAACCATCAAGGGATAAGATGGAGAAGTCGTATTTAAAATATTTAAAGCATCTTGAATATCTTCAGTATTGACTGAAGAATACGGCCGGATATGCAGCAGACCTGCAGGAGTCAAAGAACCGGCAGTTTTATGCAAAGAATTAACAGATATATCAGCACCGAGATGGATAGCAGGTAAAGATTTAAAATTTCCAAAATTCAATAAAGCCCCGTGAGCCTCATCAACAATTAATTTTATTCCGGCAGCCTGAGCAGCAGCCGCAATACTTTTTATATCCGAAAAGACACCTTCATATGTAGGACTTGTTATAATAATCGCTTTTGCATCAGGATTTTGAGCAATAGCATTCTCAATGGATTCCACCGTAACTTCTTCATAAATACCCCACTCTTGATTATACTTGGGCATGACCCAAACAGGCCTTGCACCGGTCAGGATAAGCCCGTTACACACACTGACATGACAATTTCTTGCAACAATTACTTTGTCATTCTCTTTAATAGTAGCAAGCATAGCAGCCATTATTCCGGAGGAAGAACCGTTTGTTAAGATGAATGTCGCCTTTGATTTATATATCCAGCACAATTTTTCATATAAATCTTTAATTACACCGCAGGGCTCTCTAAGATTATCAAAACCGTCAATCTCAGAAAAATCGCAGTTAAAGACTTTTGAACCGAGAAAATTTTCTGATATATCTTCAATAAATTCACCCTGAGAATGAGTTGGGGTGGTAAAAAACATTTTTTTTGAATGTTTTCTGTGAGATAAAATTTTTCTTAACAAACTCATAATTTAAAATACTCCCTGCCGCCAGCAGATAATTGTTAGTAACGGTTAAAATTTTGTTGTAAAATAATTATTGGTAGCCCATAGAGGAATTATGTCATAAATACTCAGGATGTGCAAAAAAGGATACAAGAGTTAACAGAACTCATTATGAAATACAATCGTGCATATTATGAACAAAATGCACCGTTGGTTTCTGATATTGAATATGATGTATTGTTCAAAGAGCTGGAAGCTTTAGAAAAAGATTTTCCCGAATTAAAACTTGCAGACTCGCCTACCGAAAAAGTAGGTTCAAATATTAGTAAAGGTTTTAATGAATACAAACATAAAACACGCCTGTACAGCCTTGATAACACATATTCTTATGAAGATTTAACAAAATGGTATGAAAAAATACAAAAGCAATTTCCTGATATAGAAAATATAGAAGTAGTATGTGAATTAAAGATTGACGGACTTGCAGTCTCATTAACTTATGAAAATTCAGCTCTGGTTGTCGGAGCCACCAGAGGAGACGGGGTTGTGGGCGAAAATATAACGAATAATTTAAAAACAATTAAAACAATACCGGTTAATCTAAACAAAACAATAAAAGAATTGGATGCACGTGGTGAAATTTTTATGCCGAAAAGTGCGTTTGAAAAACTAAATGCAAAGCAAAAAAAAATTAACGGAAAACTCTTTGCAAATCCCAGAAATGCAGCGGCAGGCTCCTTAAGACAACTCAATCCCGAAATTACGGCAGAAAGAGAACTTGCTATGTTCACTTATGCAGGAATTTTAAATGACAATAAATATAAAATTGAAACACATTCCCAAATGCTGGACTTTCTAAAGAGTCTTGGTTTTAATCTGAATCCTAACTACAAAGTCTGCAAAAATATTACAGAAGCAATAGATTATTGTAAATACTGGGATACAGAAAGATACAATCTTGATTACGCAACTGACGGAGTAGTAATAAAAATTAACAGATTAGATATCGAAGCAGAATTGGGATATACATCAAGAGCACCAAGATGGGCAACTGCTTTTAAATTTCCGCCGGAAGAAGTTTCTACAACCGTCAAAAATATAGAAATCAATGTTGGAAGAACAGGAGCGGTAACACCTGTCGCAGTTCTTGAGCCTGTGTTTGTTTCCGGCTCAACTGTTCAACGTGCCACCTTACATAACTTTGACGAAATAAAAAGACTCGGGATAAATATTGGAGATACTGTGCTCATAAAAAAGGCTGCTGAAATAATTCCCAAAGTAATAACCGTTTTGGAACACGTTTCAAAAAACGAAAAAGAATTTCTGCCGCCGTCAGAATGCCCTTTTTGCCATTCAAAACTTATCCCTGTTGAAGGAGAAGTAAATTTATATTGCCCGAATACTTTCTACTGCCCCGCACAGATAAAAGGCAGGCTGGAATACTGGGTTTCAAAAGACTGCATGGATATAGACGGAGTCGGAACTAATTTAATAAGCAGGCTTGTCGAAAAGGGTTATGTTACAAATCCCGCAGATTTGTACAAATTGACAGTTGATGATTTAATGCAGCTGGACTTAATAGCTGAAAAATCAGCACAAAATATCTACGATGCAATTCAAAACTCCAAAACACCGGAATTATCACGTTTTATTAACTCATTAGGAATACGCCATGTGGGTAAAGAGACATCAGAGTTGATTGCTGCAAAATTTTTGACTTTTGAAAAGTTTAAAAATGCAGCCTGCGACTCAATCCAACAAATAGAAGGTATCGGAGAAAAAATATCAGACAGTATAATTGAATTTTTTAAGAATGAAATGAATATTCAGCTGCTAAACGAGCTGAATAAAAACGGAGTAATCCCTAAAGAAACAACTGTAGAAACAACTGAAAAATCTCTTTCCGGCAAAGTTTTTGTTATCACAGGCACATTAAGCACCACACGTGATATCTTTGAAAAAACTATAAAAAATCTGGGCGGTAAAGTAAGTTCCTCCGTAAGCAAGAATACGAATTATGTACTTATGGGTGAAAATCCGGGTTCAAAAGTTGACAAAGCCCATGCTTTAGGTGTTAAAATTATAAGTGAAGATGAATTCGAGAGGTTAATCTCGGGGAGCGAAAGAAATTAATGAATAAAAAATTTAATGTCATAAAATTGTCAGGACTTAAAGGCGTATTGTTAATTCTATTTTTAATAGGATGTCTTTGTGCCGGATTTTTGATTTTTCCAGGTTGGATATGTATGCATATATGGAATTTTATTTCTTCTTTTGCCGCTTCTTATATGTATGAAATCCCCAAAATGAATATGATCCACGGAATGATGCTCTGGGGTATCATTGCATTGAGTACTTATGCACTAAACAAAAATAATTTTTGTATATCTTTTAATTCTTTTTCACCTAATGAAGAACGGCTGCAAAAAATAATAAGCAGAGAGTCAAAAGAACTTATGCTTCAAAGAAAAGAATTAGCTGAAAAATTCAAAGAAGAAAAAGACAAACTAATTAAATAAGAAACAGGAGGAAAGATGAAAAAGCTGATTATTGCATTTTTAATGCTTTCATTTTTTGCAGTACCTGCAAATGCACTTACAATAACCCAAAAGGAAAACGGTTATATATCGGTTACAGCCACTGCGGCAAAAGAAATGACTCCTGATACGGCCACTATTTCTTTCTCTGTTGAAACCAGAGCAAAAGATTCTAAAACTGCCTCAGAAAAAAATAAAGAAATAACATCTACGTTGATTAGTAATTTAAAACCATTGCTGGCCTTAGATAAAAAAGATACAATCCAAACTAAAAATTTAAGCCTTCGTACAGAATATTCTTACGACAAAGGTAAAAAAACACTTTTAGGCTATGTTATGACAAATACTGTTACTGTTAAAACAAAAGATTTAACAGCTGTTTCAAAACTTATTGACACAGGTATAGAAAATAAAGCGACTGACATAAGCGAACTAAAATTTTATGTAGAAAATGAAAATGAATACAAAGGAAAACTTGCAGAAGAAGCAGCTGCAAATGCGAAAGCAATAGCAAAACTAACAGCTGATTCGCTCGGTCAAAAAATTACGGGAGTAAAAAATATTTCTATAAACTGGGGCCCGATATATGAATCATACGGAAATATAAAGCTTTTAAATACAGCAAAATCCGCCTCCGGAGCAACGGCAAAAACCACTCCTGTTGAAACAGGCACAGTCAAAGTTCAGGCTAATGTTTATGCACAATTTTATGTAAAATAAAAATATGTTAGAACCTAAACAATCACTAAAAAATATCAATTCAACCAGGGTTGAGCAGCATGCTCAACCCTGGTTGATGAAACTGGACGCAAATGAAAGTTATATGGGGCCGTCACCAAAGGTAATGAAATGCCTGGAAAATTTGCAGATAAAAGATGTATCACTTTATCCGTCATATGAAAAAATATACGAAAAAATAGCAGAACTTAATAACATAACACCAGAAAATATTGCACTTACAAACGGCTCCGGCGAAGCAGTCAGCGCATTAATTAATACGTACATAAATCCCTCTGACACAATTATTACAGTAACGCCTTCATTTTCATTAACATGCAGCACCGCAAATATAGCAGAAGCCCGATATATAAAAGTACCATATAACGAAAAGTGGATATTTCCTGAGAATACTTTTATTTCAGCAATTGATGACAGCACAAAAATTATACTGCTGGCCTCCCCCAACAATCCGACAGGCGATATAATTAACCAGGACTTTATTGAAAGAATCGTTGAATTATATCCGGAAAAGCTTATTATTATTGATGAAACATATGCACATTTTGCGGATATTTCGTGTTTTAGATATATAAATAAATATAATAATATCGCAGTAGTACGTTCATTTTCCAGTGATTACGGACTTGCCGGACTTCGAATCGGATATATTACAGCAGATTCCGAAATTATCAGTAATGTAAAAAAAATCATAAATCCGTATTCTGTCAGCAATATTGCGGCTCTGGCAGCTTATGAAGCAATAAGCGACAAAAGATATATTGAATTTATAAAAAAAGAAACGCTTGCCTCAAAACAAATTATGTCTCAAGGACTAAAAAAATTAGGCGCCGAAGTTTATGATTCGCATGCGAATTTTGTTCTTGCCGATTTTAAAGACAAAGCGGAAGAAATATTTAATACACTGAAAGAACACAAAATACTGGTAAAAAATTTTTTTGATACGGAAAATCTAAAAAACTGCTTAAGAATTACCGTTCCGTCAGTAACTGCAACAAGAGAAATTCTGCAAATTTTAACCCCGAAAGATACAATAGTGTTTGACATGGACGGAGTACTTGTCGATGTGAGCAATTCTCATAAAAACGCTGTCCGGCAGACATATGAAAAATTTACGGGACAAACAATTTCCCCTACAGAAATACAAAACGCACAAAATCAAGGAGGCTTTAATAACGCTCGGGATTTAACTCATTATTTGATTTCATTAACAGGAGCTTATATTCCGTATGATGAGGTTATAAATGAATTTCAAAAAATATACTGGAATGACGGAGCCGGTTTAATAAACAATGAAGAACTTCTCATAGATAAAAATCTGCTGGAAGAATTATCAAAACAATATACACTGGCAATATTCACAAGCAGGCTTAAAAATGAAACTGAGTATACTTTAAACAAGTTTAACCTAAAAAAATATTTTTCCAGTATTATCACAACGGATGACCTGCCCAACAATAAACAAAAACCTGATACATTAGGGCTGGATATAATAAAAAAAGAGTTATCTCCATTAAATATGTATTATCTCGGGGATACAACAGATGATATAGTTTGTGCAAAGAATTATAATATAAATGCAGTAGGCGTATTACCGCCATCAGACAAGTCAGACGGACTAAAAGACCTTTTCTTTGTATCAGGCGCCGAATATGTCATAAATAATGTAAATGATATAAAAACTATAATAGCAGGAGAAAATGAAAACAGACAGCGCAAATCACCTTACTAGCCGGCTTCCTTCACTAAAATTAAGCATTAAAAAAGGCAAGACAGCCGACTTTTAAACCAAACCAAAAAGCTTTTTTATCGCAACCCCGAAAAACGTGCCTGGAGTCAACGGCCTTACCAATTCTATTATGAGCAATTTTTCAGGCAATTTCACCACCCGAAAGAATAATTTATTTTATAATGATTACTATTTTATAATTCTTTTGAATTAGCACAAAAGAATTATTTCAAGACCTGTTCAGCGATTAAATCGCCCATTTGAACCGTACCGACCTTTTGCATGCCGTCAACATATATATCGGGAGTCCTATACCCGGATTTTAATACAGATTTTACAGCATTTTCAATCTCCGCCGAAGCATCATCCATGCCAAAGCTGTATTTAAGCATCATAGAAGCAGAAAGTATAGTTGCAATCGGATTTACCGTATTCTTGCCTTTCAAATCAGGAGCAGAACCGTGAATCGGTTCATACATGCCCAAAGAAGAATCTGAAAGACTGGCACTCGGCAAAAGTCCCAAAGAACCGGGCAGCATGGAAGCCTCATCAGATAAAATATCACCAAAAATATTACCTGTAACAATAGTATCAAACTGCTTCGGCGCACGAATCAGCTGCATTGCGGCATTGTCAACATACATATGAGAAAGCTCAACGTCAGGATACTCTTTTGAAACATCTATAACGATTTCTCGCCATAGTCGTGAAACATCAAGAACATTGGCTTTATCAACAGAGCACAATTTTTTGGAACGTTTCATCGCTGTTCTGAAAGCAACATGAGCAATACGCCGTACTTCATCTTCTGTATAAATCATATTGTTGAAGCCGATTTTCTTTCCGTTTTTAGATTCAACACCTTTAGGACATCCAAAATAGACATCACCTGTAAGTTCACGAATTATCATAATATCAACACCGCTGACCAATTCAGGTTTCAAAGGCGAAGAAGAGACCAATTCTTCAAAAACTCTTGCAGGGCGCAGGTTAGCAAAAAGATTCAGTGCTTTTCTAATACCTAATAAAGCTCTTTCAGGACGGACTTCGGGAGGTAAAGTATCATATTTCCAATCGCCTACAGCACCTAAAAAAACTGCATCTGAAGCTTTTGCAATATTTATTGTCACCTCAGGCAACGGATTATGAAACTCATCATATGCACATCCGCCAATTAAAGCCTTTTCATATTGAAAATCAATATCAAATTTTTTTCCGACAGCATCAAGAACTTTAACACCCTCTGCCACCACATCCGGTCCAGTACCGTCACCGCCCAGAAGAGCAATATTAAAACTTTTCATTTTAAACTCCCATCTTCTTTTTTGTATAGTTAATCAACCCGCCTTGATTAATTAAATCCTGAATTTCAGCAGGAAATTTTGCACATCTGTATTCTTTTCCCTTTGTTATATTTTTCACAATACCGGTATTCAAATCTACTTCAATTTCGTCACCCTTATCTGTCTCATCAGGTAAAGAAGGATGTTCTAAAATCGGAAGACCTATATTAATCGCATTTCTAAAAAATATTCTTGCAAAAGTTTTCGCAATAACAACAGAAACACCGCTGGCTTTTATAGCAATCGGAGCATGTTCTCTTGAGCTGCCGCAACCAAAGTTTTCACCGGCAACTATAATATCGCCTTGTTTTACATTTTGTGAAAAAGATTTGTCAATATCCTCCATACAATGTGCAGCAAGTTCTTTTTCGTCCGAAGTGTTCAAATATCGCGCAGGAATTATGACATCAGTGTCAACATTATTTTCATATTTCCAAGAAAATCCTTTTTTTAGATGATTCATAGCTCTTCTCCATTTACAAATCCGAAATTTTATACTATATATAATAATATAAAATTATTCAATTAGGTACCACCATTTAAGAAAGAAGGAGATTGAAGATGAATTATTACATTGGCGAAGCAGCTGGAAAAGTTTATGAATTTTTGGCAGACCAAAAAAACAATGAAGCTACTATTTCTAAGCTGGAAAAAGAATTGGATTTGAATGAAAACTTTGTATCTATGGGTATTGGCTGGTTAGCTCAAGAAGGTAAAGCTGATCTTTC
>CASDVD010000021.1 GCA_949284155.1 uncultured bacterium
GCTTTATTTTGAAACCACGTTTTTATATTACTTGACCAGCTTGAACTTGTATTAGAAGGATTTTTGATTTTTACAAATAAATCTCTTCCCTTTACAATTCCAAATGCAGCCAACCCTGTCAGCAAAAGTCCTGCCAGAATTTTCTTTGTTTTGTTCCAGCTGTTTGATTTATCTTCAAAGGCTGCCGGAACAGATTTTGGTGCGGCCGGCAATTGGTAAGTATCAGCCATAGGCGTTCGTTGAAGAGGGACATTAGGAAGCGGATCCGGTAACGGCTGCCCGGGAAGAGACGGAACACCGCCACGCTGCGCAACATAATTTTGCAAATACGGAGAAGGATTACCAGTAACATAACCAACTAAATCTTCCGCAATAACGCCATGCGTAGTCAATAAATCAAAACAGTTAGGATACATCGGGTACATAAGTAAATCTCACACTATTAAACTTCACATCTTAATAAAGTAATTTCATGTGCAAAAATTGCTTGTTTAGAAAAAATCCACCTTAATAAAACTTAATAATAGTTAATACAGCATAAATACCAGTGAAATAAAGCTATTCTTTCAAAGTATTTATTACATAATCAACAGCGCCTCGATTTTTTTCAAAAATCAATGCAGCATCAGAGCAAGCTACTTTATAAAATTCTTTATCCTCAAGCAGTTTTTTCATATCATTGTACAATTCATCAGCGTTTGAAGATAATTTTGCCGCTTTAGTTTTAGTTAAATAAGAATAAATATCCTTAAAATTAAAAATACAATCTCCGGAGACAACCGGCTTATTCCAAATATTCGCTTCTAAAGGATTATGCCCGCCTGTTTTTGAAAAGCTGCCGCCAATAAAGGCCAAATAACACACTGAAAAGAACCTCATCAATTCGCCCATTGTATCAAGCATAATTACATCATCAACAGCAAAGTTATCGGAATTACTCCTCCTGCCGCAAGCAAAACCCGTATTTACAACCAATTCTTCAACCTGTTTGTATCTTTCGGGATGTCTCGGCGCAATCAAAAGTTTTATATCCTGAAACTCATTTTTAAGTTTTGAAAAAACATCGAGTATAATCTCATCTTCTCCTTTATGAGTACTCGCAGCTATAATGAGTCTTGAATTTTCCAGGCACATTTCATTTTTTAAATTTAAAATCTTATCATCATTTTTATCAGCAGTAATATCGAATTTTAAATTCCCCATAACTTTCGTAATATCCGGATTTGCACCAACATTAATGAGCCGCTGTGCATCACCCTCCGTTTGCATTAGTATGCCCTTATATTGAGCCAATACAGGTTTAAAAAAGAAAGAAAACTTTTTATACCCCTCGTATGAATGAGGTGAAATCCTGCCGTTAACAATATAAACAGGGATACCACGTTTTTTAGAAAGATAAACGAATTCAGGCCAAATCTCTGTTTCCGCAATCAATATTACATCGGGTCTAACTGAATTCAAAAAAGCTTGAACAGAAAAGAAAAAGTCAAAAGGGAAATATGTTATTGCATCAACCACTGTTGAAAGTTTTTTATGCGCAATATCCTGCCCGGTTTTTGTTGTGGTAGATAACACAATATTGCTATCCGGAAACTCTTCTCTTGTCCGTTTTATCAAAGATTCAACAGCATTAACCTCACCGACGGAAACTGCATGAAAAAAGATAGTATGTTTTTTCTCAAGTGACAAGCGATAAAAACCCAGCTTGGTAAAAAAGCCGGCTCTGAATTTCGGCGTAACTGCCAGAGCAATAAGAATAATCGGGATAAAAAGCAAAGCAGCAATTATTAATAATAAATTGTAAAAGAAAAAAAACATTCCAACCTCTTTTTCATAAATGATGCAAAAAGCCCGCAGAAATTGCGGGCTGAACTTTATACAGTACCTGACTTCCAGCTGTTTAAATAAAGCTCCTGCTCAGGAGTCAATGTATCAATTTTTATGCCCATTGAGTCAAGTTTAATTTTAGCAATCTCAACATCAACTTCATGAGGCAGAGTATACATTTTATTTTCAAGCTTTCCTTTATTTTTAACAATGAATTCAATACCTAAAGCCTGGTTGGCAAAGCTCATGTCCATAACAGAAGCCGGATGTCCTTCTGCAGCAACAAGATTAACCAAACGGCCTTCTGCCAATACATAAATAGA
>CASDVD010000022.1 GCA_949284155.1 uncultured bacterium
ATCGATGACGGAAGAACAGATAAAACGTATTAAAGACCTTACCTTTGAAGAAGCATCTGCTGTTGAATCTTCTCATCGTCATGGTATTTCAAAACAATATGATATTGTCGAACAATATATAGAAAATATTGTTAACAAATTTGCGTCTGTCGGCAGAGGTTTGAAAATTGTCGTAGATAGCGGAAATGCTACAGGCGGAATCGTTGGCCCAAGATTATACAGAGATTTGGGTTGTGAAATAGTTGAACTCTTCTCGGAACCTGACGGAAATTTCCCGAACCACCACCCGAATCCCAGCGATGAAAAAACTCTTGATGCCATAAAAAAGAAAGTTGTAGAAGAAAATGCAGATTTAGGTATAGCTTTTGACGGCGATTCTGACAGAATAGGCGTTATTGATTCAAAAGGAAACAGCCTGACCGGTGATAAACTACTTTTAATATATGCCATGGATGTAATTGAACAACTGGCAAAACGTGGCGAGATGCCTACTATTGTATCCGAAGTAAAATGCTCGCAGGTTTTGTATGACACAATTAATAAATGCGGCGGAAAAGCCATAATGTACAAAACCGGACACGGTTATATAAAATCTAAGATGAAAGAAGAAGGGGCAATACTTGCCGGTGAGATGAGCGGGCATATTTTCTTTAAGGACAGATATTACGGCTTTGATGATGCTATTTATGCAGGATGCAGGATTATAGAAATAGTTGCAAAACACAAACTGGAAAATCCTGAATTTAAGCTTGAAGATTTGCTTGCTCCGTTCAAGGGCGTATTTACATCTAAAGAAGTTCGTTTCCGTTGTGCAAATGAATACAAAAAATCTGTACTTTCCGAGCTGGAAAAAATTGTTGAACAAAATCCAAATATGTTTGAATCGCCAATTAAAGATATAATTACTCTTGACGGTATGCGTATAATCTTTGATGACGGATTCGCAATGATAAGACAAAGTAATACCGAGCCGGTTTTTACTCTGCGCTTTGAAGCAAAATCAAAAGTTAATTGTGAGAAATATCAAGATATAATGGTTAATACTCTTGATAAACTTGTGAAAAAATATTCAGGATAGTTTCTTATTTTTGAGAGTGTCTGCTGTTGAATAGTTTATCAAATCCGTCAAGAACCAGACCTGCTGCTATCCACAATAAACCAAATGTTGCGGCATTTCGTCCCATTTCCGGCAGGGTTGTTGTCGGACCTTTTTTAGAAATCAATTTTATTCCATTGACTATTGAATCCCAAACGATGCTGACCATTGCGCCTTTGGCAAATTGAAATCCCGTCCAGGCTGCTTTGTCTGCTAGTGTGTTTTTCCTTTCAGGCGATTGGTTGTAATTTCTTTTAAAGGATTCTTTATTATTTTGTGCCGGTGCTGCATAGATATTTGAGGCTGAAACAGATTTTATCATAACCTTACTCCATTATTTTCATAATTATAAAACCGATAAAACATATTTTTTGCTACAATTATATGAAAATTTAACATAAATTTAATATTGTAAACTGCATTAAAATAGTTTATACTTTAGTAAATATTATTTCAATGAATATAGAGGACAGTATGGACGAGAAACATTTAATACTTGAACAATATAGAATTTATTCGGAATCTAAAGAAAAATATATTGACAGAGCTTTTCTTATTAACCGTTTTTATATGGTTTTGGCAGGGGTATTATTTTTGTTGATGCTTTTTGTTAAGGCTGTTCGTCCTGAATATCTTGCCGTTTTATCCGGTGTAGAGTTTTTGGGGATTATGCTTTGTATTATGTGGTTTTCGAATCAGGATTCGTATTCGTCTATTATAAAGATTAAATATAATGCGGTCATTGAACGAATGGAAGCTTTGCTGCCGGCTTCTCCAAATAAAGATGAATATGCTGAATTGATGGCAAAACGCCACAATAAGCATATTATTCTTGTAAAAGATGTTCAAAAATGGTTTGCCGTATTAGTTTTAATGCTGTTTATTGCAAATCTGCTTCTTGACGGAACCGGACTCGTTTTAAATTTGTTTTTTGATTAGTTATTTTGTCTGATGTTATTGGTGTTCTCCTTTTTTATAATTAGTAAAAAAAGGAGCTGCTTGATGAACAAAATTGAAATATATACATTGCCAAATTGTCCGTTCTGTATAAAAGCTAAGGAACTTTTAGCAAAGAACGGATTAAAATTTGAAGAACATGACATTTCTGGTGATGAAGAAAATAAAAGGCAGGAGCTAAAGGAAAAATTTCAGCTTGCCGAGCGTGCAACCGTGCCTCAAATAACCGTAAACGGGAAATATATAGGCGGCTATTCGCAATTGAAAGAAATTTTCAATTCCGGAAAAATAAAGGAATTTTTAAATTAGCTTGCCCATTGTTCCCAGTATTTTCTGTCTGAAAAACTGTATTTTTTCATTTCAAATTCAAAATATTCTTTAGGCCGGCAGGGTCGTCTTAAAAGCTTCATTCCTGCTTCTTTAGGAGTTTTGTCGGCTTTATACTGATTGCATTCTTTGCAGCATGTTACTATATTTTCCCATATATCCGGGCCTAATCGGGATTTAGGGTAGACATGATCAAGTGTAAGCTCTTCATATTTAAATTTTTTTCCGCAATACTGGCAGGTATATTCATCACGAATAAAAATATTTTCCCTATTAAAAGGCAGTTCCGAATATGGAACCGCCACCTGATAATTTAACCGTATAACCCTTGGTATACTTGTGTTGTTGATGGTGATAAAATCTTCAATATTTTTTATGGCCTGTGCGCATTGAGCCTTGCCTTTGAGAATGAGAACCAATGCCCGTTTCCAGGAGCAAATCCTGAGCGGCTGATTTTCATAATTCAACAAAAGCACTTTACTCATGTTTTTGAAATCTTCTCTTTGCTACATTTGTAGTATAACATATTTTTATAAAAACATCAAGACTGTATCTAAAAACTGCCGGTTTAGCGCAGTGAATAAATGAAAAAAACTTGCTCTGTATGCGGCTAACGTTTACAATATAACTATGAATTTATTTTGGAAAATCCTGAAAAGTACTGTCACCAAAGTTGTATTGTTAATATTTATACTGCTGTTGGCAATTTGTATTTTTTTCTTCTACGGTTGGTTTGAAAAACAAATTAATAAATGCTTTGGTTTTTATTATGTCTATAAAGGTGATAAGGCCTATAAACGAGGTCAAATGGAAGAGGCTATCAGGCTGTATAAAACAGGTCTGGAAAAATATCCGGAGCATTCGCTTGCGAGATGCAATCTAGGGAATATTTATGTAAAATACGAAGATTTTGAATCTGCGGTAAGAGAATATGATAAAGCTCTCCAATATAATCCGAAGTTGATTGTGTGCCGTATGAATCTGGGTATAGTTGCTGCTGAAAAGCTTGCTGATTATGATACGGCAATCCGTGAGTATCAGACTATTTTAGAAACAAACAGGTTCACCATATACATTCCTTTAATTTTTAACAGTGTAAGAAGTACAAGAGATAACAAAACCATTGCCTGGTACAACATGGGGATTGCTTACCGGGGGAAATCTCTTTTGATGGGTGAAAAAACATATGCTTCTGATCAATATTTAAAAAAAGCTGTAGAGTGCTATAAAAAGGCTCTAAAACGGCATAAAAAAAGTTTTGACATAAATTATAATTATGCAATCGCAAATTATTTACTCGGCAATTATAAAGAAGCGGGGTTAGGTTATTGCAGAGCGATAGAGATTGAGCCGATGTCTTTTGAAGCTCATTATAACCTTGCACTTTTGCTTAAACATATTAAAAAATATCGTGAATCCATAGAAGAATTGGAAAAAGCGGCTCTGCTTGTGGATACTACCGGAGATCCTTATGTTGCAAGATATATGTTTAATGTTATGTCAACAGTGACTGAAAAATATTATGCACAAAATGAGAATGAAGACGGTACTCATACGAATCATGGTATTTTGCCGGATGAAATGCTGAAAGAAGGAGCAAGAACTCCGCATATAGTATCTGAAAAAGTTGAAGACGAAAATGACCCGCTCGGCCGTGGGGCGATTACTTATATAAACGGCAAGGTTGTTGCAACAGAAGAAGCTGAAAAATATTTGAGAAAAAATTTCGGTAAATGTACCGGAAAACAGATATTTGAAGGAGATGAAGAACTTCGATGAGCGGATTGAAAAAACTTGAACTCGATTTTTTATGGGAGGTATCGAACTGCCTTGCAAAAGTTACGGATGAAGCTTCTTTTATTGATGAATTAAAGGTCATTTTTGAAAAGTACCTTAATGTAAATAACTTTCGAATCTTTTTATGGGATGAACATTCAGCTTCATTGCGTGATTTTGTAAAAAACTGGATTATCATAGAAAAGAATGCTCGTAATGAAGGTGTTCAAAAGATTTTCTGTATGTTGAAACACACTAAAGATAAAAAATCTTTTGTTTTAAATAACAATATTCTTTCATTTTGTTCGTCAATGCTGGAGTTGGAGAACAAATTTTCTCAATATTTAAAGCCGGAAAATAATATATTATACTTTCCGATAAAAAATGAAAAAGATACATTGGGAGTTTTGGAATTAGATTTTGATGAAATTATAAATGAGGTAAAGAAGTCAGATTTTCTTATTTCCTTAGGGATTTCTGTCACACAGATTTCCGGTGCGGTTATAAATAAAATTCTAAACAATCAGATGCTTGTCAATATAAATTTTCATAATGTTATGAAAAATATTGCGAAATTGATTGAAACTCAGTATGAATTGACCTATATTATACCTATTATCGGAGAAATGGTTGATAAATTTGTCGTTGAACATTTAATTTATATTTTCATGAAAGATAAAAATGAGGGCTACAGACTTGTTTGGCCGTCCGATTGTACCGATGAAAAAATACTTTCTATGCTGGAGCATTTTAAAGATACGAAAAATAATGTAATTTCTCCTGATTCAAAAGCCGGTGTATGGGCAATAAAAAATCAGGATAAAACGATAGGCGCTGTAGCTGCAGGCAGCAGTTTTGATAAATTGTCGGAGAAAGATATTGAATATATCTCACTGTTAACAAAGCAGGCTTCAATCACTATAGAAAAAGCGGATTCATATGCAAAAATGCTGCAATATGCTACATTAGATGCTTTAACAGGCTTAAATAACAGGCGTCAGTTTGAAGTGCGTCTGAATCAGGAAGTCGCTACCGC
>CASDVD010000023.1 GCA_949284155.1 uncultured bacterium
CGTAGTAGTAAAATTCAGCAGTAAAGAAGAAGCAATTAAAGAATATGATAAATTGCACAATATGAATACGGATTTGGATAGGGCTGTTGAAGTAACCAAAGTTTTTGAGAAAAGAGAACTTCAAAAAGAAGCTGAAAAAACAGATGCAGATAAACTTCGGGAAGCTGTTAAAAAAGCTGCGGCTGATTTGATTGCCAAATTTGGCGCTGAATCTCACATAAAGTAGTAAATTAATTAGATAATATAAATAAAAAAGCTCCCTGCAAGGGGGCTTTTTGTACTCTTCAATTAACAATTCATCCTCTGTCAAATGAGAAGCCTATACCTAATATTTTTAGAACTTTTTTGTTTCCGAAATTTTTAAGAGAAAATAGTTTTTGCGCCGGAGTTTCAGCGCCTTGATTTTTGATAAATGAATTGTATTTTTTGTAGTCGTCTTGTTTTATGTAAATCAATAGTTTATAGCTTGTATTGGAAATTGTGTCTGTGCTGACAAATTTCAGAATATTTTTTGTCAGTTCAAAAATTTCTCTATATTTGTCCTTGCCGGCAATATTTAGCTTCATATACATGCATTTATTTAAAACAAATAAAAGCCAGATAATATTTTTTTGCAGAATATTTCTTGTATGCAAGTATTCAAATACGAAATATAATGAATGAAAAATATCCATCATATTTTTGCTGTCTTTATGCAAAGCCGTATCCGTTAAAGAATCGCCTCGTACGTTGTAATTGTACAGTTGTTCATTTAGTCCGTATGCATTTTCAATCAGCGTAATATAAATGAGGGTGAATGCATCATCTTCCGTGGTGTAAAGAATAGGAAAAGTTATATTATTTTTATCTACAATTTCCTTTTTAAATATTTTGTTCCATAACGTAACTCTTACATTTTGTCTGTTTTCGTTATCAAGTCTTATTTTACCGAACATGTTCAATTTGTTATAGTCAAGTCTTGAAGCATATCTTGTTCTCAAGTTTTTTGAAGTTACATTTATTTTAGTATCACACATGACTAAATCAACATGTTCTTGCTCAATTGTTTCAAGCATTCGTTTGCACATGTTGGGTTCATATGTGTCATCACTGTCACAGAACATCAGGTATTCACCGCTTGCAACTTTTAATGCAGCATTTCTTGCGGCAGCCGGCCCTGAATTTACTTGATTTATTATTTTGATTCTGTCGTCATTCAGTGCATTCTTTTCTAGAATATCCCTGCTTTTGTCCGTAGAACCGTCATTAACGCAAATGATTTCAATATTAGAAAAAGTTTGTTGCTTCAGGCTGGCTATAGTTTCTTCGATTGTGCTTTCCGAATTATAGACAGGCATTATTATTGAAATTTTTGGAAGCATTATATTTTCCCTCTAAAATTTATTTATTTTTTAAAACGGTTTTTCTTAATTTCAAATCCTAAAATAGTAATTATTTTATAATCACCGGAATTCTTTAATGAAAATATTTTTTGAAGAAAAGATTTTTTATCTTCAATTTTGTTTAATAATTTTTCATAAGTCATTTTGGACATAAAGATATCAATATCTTTGTTCGCCCCTTTTTCATAATTTTCTTTTAAAAATTCAGCAAAATTCTTATATAATACAGGCTTTAAAGACAAATCTATCTGTTTAAATCTTATATAAAAATCTTTCCATACATGCTTCCAGTATAATTTTTTTACTTCTTTAAATTTTAATGAAGCAGCTAAACCGGATTTTATGTATTTATAAATTTTTATAAGATCTAAATATTTTTCATCTTTTGAGAAGATACAGGAGCCTTTTCTGTTCACTCTGTATATATAGAGTTGGTCAAGTGATAAAGAAAAATTGCGGCAGTTTAATACCAAATCGAAAAAGAATGCATTGTCTTCAAAGGACATTTTTTCTTGAAATAATATTCTGTTTTCCTTTAATAATTGCGTTCTTATAATTTTGCCCCACGCCATAACCGGGAATCTGAACAAAATTTTTTTCGTATCATCAAAAGTTAAAGGAGTGTTGGCCAGTTTCTTTAAATCTTGCAAAGAATAATATACTTCCTCAGAATATATACCTGTACTATTATCGAATAAAGAAATTGCGCAGGTATGAAAATCGGTATTATATGCAAATATATTTTTGTACATTTGTTCAATATAGTTCGATTCACACCAGTCATCCGAATCAACAAATAATATGTAATCTCCTGTTGAGGCTTCTATACCTTTATTTCTTGCAATTGATATACCGCTGTTTGGAATATTTATTATTTTTATCCTGTTATCTTCTTGTGCAAATTTTTCCAGTATAGCAGCGGAATTGTCGGTTGAACCGTCGTTCACGCATATTATTTCAATATTTTTATAAGTTTGGTTTACTAAACTGTTCAGACACTGTTCCAGATAGTTTTCAACATTATATACAGGTAATACAACACTTATTTTATTATTGGCAAAATAGTTTTTTGTAAATTCTTTATTATCTAATAATTCATCATCAAGCCAATCCTTATAGGTTTTTATTTCATCTGCTATAGTTCGGAAATTATTATTGTCAGAAGCTATTTTTAAATAATAACTTACTGATGAAATCAGTCTTTGTGTCAACGAAATTTTTAGCGCTTGCGGAGTATTTTGCTTTTTCAGATATTTGTATAATTCATTGTAATTTTTAAAACAATTTTTAATGTTTTCATTTAGATTAGTCAATGTCAGTGAGCTTTTTAAATTGCTTCTGTAGTTAATGATATTTTTTCTGCAATAGACAATTTTTTGTGCATTAAATAATGCAGCGTAATTGAAAAATATATCATTGGCTGATTTTGTTTCACTAAATCTTATATTCTTTTCTTTTATTAATGAAATTTTAAATAATTTTGTCCAAACGTTAGAATCAGTGATTTGAAAGAAATTTTGCATATAATCGAATTTTGAAAAGTGCGATATTTCTTTTTTTATAAAGGCAGGCGTTTTGACTTTATACCTGATTTTACCTGATTCATTGTCAAAACTTGTATAGTTCCCTATACAAATATCAGCGTTGTACTTTTCAATAGAATGCAGCAGATTCTTCAAAGCGGATTTTTCCAAATAGTCATCAGCGTCCATAAAATATATATATTCGCCTTTGGCATTATCAATCCCTGCGTTTCTTGCAGCACCTGCGCCAAGATTCCTTTGAGTGATTATTTTAATGAATTTGTATTTTTCGGCAAATTGTTCCAGTATTGATAAAGAATTGTCGGTTGAACCGTCGTTTATACAAATTATTTCAATATCATGAATATTTTGGGAAATGATACTTTTTAGACATTGTTCCAGATAATTTTCAGCATTATGAACAGGTATAACAACTGACAGTTTCACCAACTATTCTCCGTTTGAGCTATTAAAAATTATTTTATCAAAAAAGTTTTATAAAATAAATTTATATACTATAATTAATTTATAAATTTTAATGAGGTTATATGCTAAAGCTATCTGTCATAATACCCGTATATAATGTCACCGATTATTTGGCTGTCTGCTTAGAGAGCCTTTTAAATCAGAGTTTACCTGATATAGAGTTTATTTGTATTAACGATGGGTCTACGGATGATTCTTTGGATATACTCAACAAATATGCTAAAAATGATTCCAGAATTAAAGTGTATACGCAAGAAAATCTGGGCCCCGGAATTGCCAGAAACAGAGGTATTAAAATAGCCTCCGGTGAATATATTGCATTTGTTGACCCTGATGACTGGGTAGAGAAAGATGCATTTATGCAGCTGTATAACTTTGCCGTGCAACAAAATGCGCAGGTTGTTCAATTTGACTATATTGAACATAACGAAAAATTAGGTATTGTTAAAGAGTATAATTTTGCTGATTTTTTATTAAAGCGATTTAAATTTGATATAAGAAGCAATGTTTATTACACATGGCGGGATTTAAAAGACGGGTGTCTCAGATATACTGATATGCATGTTTGGAGACGTATTTACCGCAAAGAATTTGTTGATAAATATAATATTTCTTTTGCACCGACAAGGCATGGCGAGGATCATCTGTTTGTAAATGCCGTGACATTAAATGCTGAAAAAATATTTTATTTGGAAAAATATTTGTACCACTACAGAAGAAGAGAAAATTCTTTGGTTGATATAAAATCAGAAGAAAACTTTTGTATTTTTCAAAACATTGATACTCTTAAATCATACCTGATTCAGAATAATTTAATGGAGGATATTGAAGAAGAATTTCAAAAGTATAAGCTGCAAACAATGCTCTGGCATTTCCCTCAGATTCCCGAAAAGGATATTGATAAGTATAAAAATATCTGTAAATCATATCTCTCTGCTGCAGAATATAAAAAATTTTTGTTATCAACCAGAGCTAAAAATTCTTTTTGGGAAAATATTTTTTCAATAAAAAATTGTCATGCATCTGAAACTAAAACGAAGATAATTACTATATTATG
Source organism: uncultured bacterium (assembly GCA_949284155.1). Classification (GTDB taxonomy): domain Bacteria; phylum Cyanobacteriota; class Vampirovibrionia; order Gastranaerophilales; family Gastranaerophilaceae; genus Spyradomonas. The sequence continues at coordinate 4,449 of CASDVD010000023.1, forward strand.
GATAAAATTTAAAATAAAAATAAAAAATAAAAAACATCTTCTTTAAACTTTGAAGATGTTTTTTATTTATTTTTGCAGGTTATTTCACAAAGTATGCTACGTTTATATTAGCAAATAATTTAATTACACCGCCTTGGACAGGGCTGGAAGAAGATTCTGCAGTGTCAGCGGAAGCAGCCATTGATAAATTTTTGGCAAGCATTCTGTATTGAGGTCTGACGGCTTCAGCGGTTGAACAGCTTCCTACCATTGACTTTATTCCGTTCAGGCTGTTTCCTGATGATGAAGCCAGTATAGACGCTCTGGTATAGGCTTTTTTTGCTGCAATTGCAAGTAAATCATTACATTGTTTATCATATTCAGATATTGAAAAGCTCAAATCGTTTATATTCGTTGCACCGAGTGATATTGCTTTGTCAATCATTTTTCCTGCATCTTTAACGGATTTCGTATGTACAATGATATTGTTTGAAACTTCATATTTTAACAAATTCTTTTTGTCATTTTTATAGCTGTATACCGGAGCGGCACTATAATTCATTGTCTTTATATAATCTCCGTTTTCTTTATTTATCATTGAAGATAATGCCGTATAAACTTTGTCGGAAATTTGTTTGTTTTCTTCAGTAGCTTTTTGAAGTGATTTTTCATCGGAAGTTTGTACTGCAATGCTTATCTCTGCCACATCAGGAGGAAGTTCTGTATTTGCCGTTGTGGCAACGGAAATAAAGCCTCGTTCTATTGCATCTGCAATTGCAGTTTGTGTACCGGCCAGAATAAATCCGGAAGCTAATACAGCAGCCAATGCGGCAGATAAAATTTTTTTCATGTCTTGTCCTCTTTTTAAAATAATAATACCAACATTATTATAAACGAGCTTCAAGAAAAAATGTTCATTTGAATAAAAATTTTAAATTAAAATTTACCGGTTTTTAATTCTTTTTTCAGTTTTCTGGGAAGTCTGTTTCTGGTTTTATTCTGTGTTTTTGTTGATGTTTTTGTGCTTTGCGATTCGGAAATTGTTCGTGACAATATTTCCTTCATTCCTTCAAAAGGACGCTGAACATGAGGAACAGATGCTTTTTTTAATGCTGCTTCCCTCTGTTTTTTCAGTGCGGAACGTTCGGCTTTTTTAGACTGTACTCCTGATTTTTTGCTTTTTTTAATTCTCGGATATTCATTTTTTTTAGCTTTCCGCATTGATTCTGTTAATTTTTGATTCAGCACATCAGCTTCTGCTTCGGCAGAATCAATTACATCAAAGAATTTTGATTTTCCGTATGTTTTCGGGTCTAAAGAATGATAATATGCAGTATAAGAAAGATTGTCAGCAGGAGGAATTACTTCATTATATTTGCCTATTACAGGCATGGGATTGATTGTCCATTTTTTATGAACGAACCCTTTTATATCCGTAACCACAACAGAGAGCAGCTGTTTGCTTTTGTCAAAAATATCTATAAGTATATTATTTTTATTATTTGTCTGACGTTTTGAAAGATGCTCTGACAAAACTGACCATAACGGTTTTTTGTGTCCTTCCGGAATATTGACATCCAAAAAAGTGGCATTGGAGGATTTTACTATTCTGTCGGCTTTTTTTAATATTTTTTCCGCATCTTTTGAAAGAATTTTTAAACCGCCGAATGAGGGGTTTGACGAATGAACTTTGATTTCCATATTTCACCTTGTTTATCTGTATAGTAATATTTAAACCCGGTGAATAATTTTTTTGCCAGTTAAGTTTTATAACAAAGTTTGAACGCTTTGATATATCTGAATGTTAAACTTTACAAAAGACAATAAACAAAAAATGCGCTGTAATATTAAAATCCTATACGCCCGTACACTCCGGTTTCTTTATACTTTGTACTGCCGTATGTGCCGATAGAAATATTCCTGATTTCATCGAGTTTTTTGCGGTATTCAAATTCAAAAGCAGCATCGCTCTTAAAAACGGAGCCTTTAAAATTCAGCGTTTCATCTTTTGAAAGCTTTTCTGCATATTCCGCATTAATTCCCGGATTTCCTTTGCGCAGATAAATTCTGCTTCTTAAAAAGCGCCTAGGCATGTTATATTGCAAATCAATTTTTACCATATTATTAAACGGAGCATAACCGACACCGGCTGAAAATTTTGTATAAGGCCCTGATTTTTCAATATTTTGTGTTGTAATTTTGTCAAAAAAATCAATATTGGAATACAAATTTAAATCAGGTTTTAACTGTCTTCGTATTGATATATCAGAGAGGCTGACATCATATTTGAGCTTTTTAAAAAAAGAGGATTTTTTTTCGACAACAGGTGTTTTAGGCCGCATAACCGTACCTGCTCCGTCTGTCTCGGTATTCATCAGACGATTTTCTATTCCGTCTATTGTCTGAATTGGAGCAGTAACAATAATATTTTTATCTTTTCCGGGCGTTATTATTTTTTCTGCCGTATCTTTTATTTTTTCCGCAAGATTTTCACCTGTATTTTTGAGTACTTCAATTTCTTTGGCAAATGCATCTTTAGTTGAATTCAGCAGAATTTTATCATTATCTCCGTAAGATAAAATTTTTATGAACCTTTTAAATTCTTCCTCCTCGCCGGGCATGAATTCCTCCTGTTATATGTATAAAGTATTTTTTTGGGAAAAAAATTACATATTTGCTGAATTTTTGGAATATATTGAAATTAAACTTTACAAACCAAATCTAAATTTTGATTAAGTTTTATTGACAATACATTTTAAATTTATCTAAAATTGAATAATAAAATTTTCTAGGGTTCCGCAGTAATACTGGCTGGTCCGAGAGAAAATGCACATCAAATTTGTGTACACGGAAGGAGAAAAACCTGGGAGATATTAAATTATCTTCCGGTTTTTTTATTGTAAAGAAAACAAAAGGAGAAATCAGATGCATTGGATGTATTTATTTGTCGCAGGATTATTTGAAATCAGCTGGGCGCTAGGACTAAAATTTTCACACGGATTTACGCAGATAATTCCGTCTGTGCTGACTATTGCCGGAATGGTTGCCAGCTTTTATTTTCTTGCTCTGGCTCTTAAAAGTTTGCCTCTGGGTACTGCATATGCTATTTGGACAGGTATAGGTACTATCGGAACTGTTATATTCGGAATTATACTTTTTAAAGAACCTGTCACAGCTCTGCGATTATTTTGTATTGCTTTAATCGTAAGCGGAATTACCGGTCTAAAATTATTGACGCAGTAGAGAAAGTTGTTCGGTATTTGGAATACAGGCAGAATTGGCAATTTTTGTATGTTGCATAAAGTATTGACTCCGCCGATTTTGTGAGTATCTTAGCAGAAAGAGAGGTTGTATGAATCAATTTATTCTTAATGCCGATGACTTTGGAATGAGTGCGGAACACAACGATGCTGTACTTGAAGGGTACAGATACGGTTTGTTAAAAAGTGCCAGTTTAACGGCAAACGGCAATTCATTTGATGATGCAATCTCGAGGGTCATTCCTTTGTGTCCGGATTTGAGTATAGGGGTGCATCTAAATATAATTGAAGGAAAAGCTCTATCGGCGGATTCTTATCTGTTGACCGATAGTTCTGGCAATTTTAATAATTCTTATATCAGTTTAATTAAAAAAACATATGGTAAAGATAAAAAAATTTTTTTGAACCAAATTGAATCTGAATTTCGAGCACAGATAGAGAAAATTATCAAAAATACTCAAGCAGTACATATTGATTCCCATGTTCATACGCATGCAATCCCGGAAATATTCAATTTAACCTGCAAACTGGCGAAAGAATATAAAATTCCATACGTTAGATCGCAGGCTGAAATTCCATATATTGTTCCGGATTTCAAATTGCTAATCAGCAAAAATTTTTTGACAAACATAATAAAAAATATTCTGTTAAATTATTTTACTTTATTTAATTCAACCAAAATAAAGAAATATAAATTAAAAACTAATGACAATTTAATTGGTGTTTTATATACGGGCATGATGAATGAAAATACAGTTTATTATGCACTGAAAAATTACCCCCAAAACGGTAAGCTTCTGGAAGCATTGATTCATCCCTGTTTATACCAATCACAAGAAATAAACAGCCGTTACAAAGAATTCCTTATTACGCAGAATACAGAATTATTGCATAAAATAGAAAATTTAAATTTTAAAATTACGAATTATTGCTCAGCGGAAGAACAATGATAAACTCACATCCGTTTTCGCTGATAACTTCAATTGAGCCTTTATGTAATTCTACAATCTGTTTCACTATGGCCAGCCCCAAGCCGCTTCCGCCCAGTTCACGACTTCTGTCTTTATCTATCCTATAAAATTTGTCAAATATTTTTTTTAAATGTTTTTCAGCAATTCCTATACCATAATCCTTAATTCGGATTTCAGCATTTGAGCCGGCTGATGACATTGTTATGTCAATAACATCAGTTTTCGAATACTTAATGGCATTCGCCAGTATATTTGAGACGGCAGTTTCCAGGGCCTGAAAATCAGCATATATTGAAATAGAATTTTCCGGGTTAAAATTTATCGGCAGGTTGTTTGCCAAAATTTTAGAATTATTAATAGCGCTGAATATACAATCTTCCAGATGAAATGTTGAAAATTCTCTGTATCTGTTAAGAGATTTTTGTTCTAAATTTGCGATATCTATTATGCTCAAAATTAAGCTGTTTAATCTGTCGACATTTGTTTTTATAATATTTGTACATTCGCTCTTTTCATCTTTTCCGGAGATTAATATTTCAGATGCAAGGACAATACTGGTTAACGGAGTTTTTACCTCATGTGCAAATCCGGAAAGCATTTCATTTTTGCAGCTTTCCATAAATTCCAATTCTTTGATTTTCTGTTTAAGTTGTTTGGACATATCATTAATTGTTTTTGAGTGTTCTGCCAGCATGCCTTTTTCAATTATAAATATATCTGTGTCCAAATTACCTTTTATTATTTTTATTGCGCTTTCCTGCAATCTGTCAAACGGAAGTTTTATGTAAAAAATTACATAAACGGATAGCACTATTACAGATAAAACTCCTGCTAAAAAAAACAAGATTATACTCTGTTGATTTTTCAAAAAGGTGGCAATCATACTGTCCTGCAGCAGTGCAATTATTATTGTATAAGTTTTATTGTCAACAACTATACTTTTTTCTTTGGCTATCATTTTACTTTTTATTGTATGTTTATAATTCTTAAAAACTTTTTTGCTAAAGTCGTCAATTTTTACATTATTAACGTCAATATCCGGACGGGAAGAGACGAGCAGCTTCCCGTCCGCATCAATAACAAAAATGGCAATATCTACATCTGTCAAATCTTTAGAAAATTTTTTCAATCTATTTAAATTATTTTCTTTAATAATAGGGGTGATTGCCCATTCTACCAATAATAATTGATGGTTAATTTCTTCCTTTTCTTCATTCAAATATGAATTATAAAATTTAAAAAATTGGTTTGTCAGCAAAGTCAAACCCGCCAAGATAATGACAATTATTATCAAAACAATATACAAAATGTATTTAACATGTTTTTTCATTTAATCTATAACCTATTCCTCTGACAGTTTCAATATCAGAACCTAATGAACCCAGTTTTCTGCGTAAGTTTAAAATCTGTACATCAATAGCCCTTTCACCGATATCATACCCGGCATCACCCTTCAAATGTAAGAGCAGCTGGTTTCTTGTAAAAACTTTATTAGGATTACTGGCGAACAACACCAGCATTTCAAATTCAGAATATGTCAGTGCAATTTCTTTATTATTAATAAATGCATTTCTGTTGATTTTATTAATAATGAGATTCTTATATTGCAAGTTTGTGTAATTTTCTTTTTTTGTTTCAGAATTAGAAATTCTAAGCTGATTTCGAATTCTTGCAATCAGTATTTTAGTGCTGAACGGTTTTGTTATATAGTCATTTGCGCCCAGTTCCAGACCGATTACTATGTCACTTTCTTCATTTTTAGCAGTTATCATTATTATCGGGATATTGCATGTCAAAACATTGCTCTTGACGTGCCGGCATATTGTCAGACCGTCAATTTCAGGCAGCATTAAATCCAATAAAACTAAATCCGGCCTCCAATTTTCAATTTCATACAGAGCATCCGTGCCGTTAAAAACTTTTTTTACGTTAAAAAAGCCATTAGTTTTCAAAGCCATTTCAATAAGGTTAGAAATGTCTTTTTCGTCATCAACTATTAATATTTTTGAATTGAACATATTATGGCCTTTTTCTTAGTTTAAAAGAAATTTGTTAGTTTTTTGTTAGTACTACCTAACTGTTAATTAATAATTTTTTTATAAAATAATTCTATCAGAATAAAAGGAAATAACATGAAACCTATTAAGTTTGCTATCATTGTACCTTGCTACAATGAAGAAGATGTTTTGCCGGAAACCATTAATAAATTAAAAGAAATCATGCACAATTTTATACACGACAAAAAGATACTGCCGGAAAGTTTTTTGCTTTTTGTTGATGACGGAAGCAAGGATAAAACCTGGAAAATAATCTCTAATGCAGCGAAGTATTCATTCTGCTGCGTTAAAGCATTAAAGTTTACCAGAAACTACGGTAATCAGGCTGCAATTCTGGCAGGATTGAACACTGCCAGAGAAATTGGTGCTGACGCAATCCTCATTATTGACGCAGATTTACAGCAAGATGTTAACAAAATTGAAGAATTCATAAAATATTATAATGAAGGATTTGATATAGTAGCAGGGGTAAAAAATGATTATAAGACATATAGTTTTCTAAAAAAAGTCTTTTCTGTTCTGTTTTACAAATTAATAAACTGGCTTGGAGTGGATTTGCGGCCAAATCATTCTGAATTTCGTCTCATAAGTAAAAAAACATTAAATATAATAGCCAATTTTAGGGAAAGAAATATCTTTATACGGGGACTTTTTAATGAATTAGGTCTAAAAACGAAATATGTTAACTTTGATGTAAAACCAAGAAAATACGGACAAAGTAAATTCTCTTTCAAATCACTATTTAGTCTGGCTATGGACGGAATAATTTCTTTTTCAACATATCCTTTAAGACTTGTTTTTTTTACAGGTATATTAATATCAACAGGGTGTTTTCTCGTCGCAATTCTTATTCTCATTGAACAACTGTTGAAAGTCCATTTGATTTTGGACATAGAATTTTACAAAGTTTGGACTACCTTCATTTCCGGCGTCCAAATACTGTGTCTGGGTATAATCGGAGAATATATAGGACAAATTTTAATAGAAGTAAAAGGCCGGCCTCAATATTTAATTGCCGAGGAGATTTAAATGAAAGAGATAATCTTAAAATATAAAAAACAGCTAACATTTATATTTTTTTTATTAGTGCTTTATTTTTTATATTTTTACAACATTGGTACATATAGCCTTCTTGATGTTGATGAAACAAGATATGTTGATATGGCAAAAAAAATGTTTGAAAACAAAGAGTTTTTTACTCTTTATCTTAACGGAGAATATTTTTTTGAAAAACCCCCGTTATTTTTTTGGATTGAGAATATTTCATTTTTTGTTTTTCGGAATATATCGGAATTTACCGCCAGAATCCCTATAGCAATACAGGCTGTATTGACTGTATCCTGTGTTTATTTTGTTTCCTCAAAAGTAATTTCCAAAAAGTTTGGTATTCTTGCCGCCATGATTCTGGCAACAAGCTTAGAATTTATAATATTATCTAAAATTGCAATTTTGGATATGCTCCTTACCAGCTGCATTATACTTTCAACATTTAGCGGGTTTATGACTTTTTTTGTAAATAATAAAAATAAAAAATATTTCTGGTGGTTGTTTTATATATTTTCAGCGCTGGGTGTTCTTTCCAAAGGAATTCCCGGAATTGTAATTCCCTTCGGTATTATGTTTTTTGCCGGGTTATATACAAAAAAGATAAAAGAATATTTTAAACCGGAATATTTTTGGCCCGGTCTAATTTTGTTTTTGTTAATTGTTTTGCCCTGGCATATTTCAATGTTAAAAATCCATGGTGCTCTATTTTATGATGAATATATTATAAAACATCATATTATGAGATTTTTGGGGTCGGAGGTAATAAATAGAGAAAGACCGCTATACTTTTATTTTCTTACTCTATTGTGGGGATTTTTTCCATGGATAGCCTCATTCATTTCACTCTTATTCGAAAAATACAAAGCTTTTAAATATGTGCCTTTTGAGGCTCTCAATGTTCAACGGCAATTTGTTGCATTAAATATTATTGGTGCTTTATTCACTATCATATTTTTTTCAGCCTCCGGTACGAAACTTATTACGTATATTCTACCTATTTATGCGTTTTTGGCTGTAATTTTGGCGAATTATTGGAATGAAAAAAAAATGTCTGATATATTTAAAATTACAGCTCTTCTTTTAAACTTTTTGATATTTTCTATCGGTGTTGGAGCCTGTTTTATAAAACAATTTCTAAGCCCTATGCTATACAATGATGTAGCGGAATTAAAATGGATTGCAATTTTACTGTTTATCCCTGCGGGCTGTCTGGGTATTGTTTTTGCAATAACAAATAAAAAATTTAAACTCTTTATTACCTATTCAGTTTTTATGGTTTTGCTGACCGGTATTGCATCAAATCATTTTTTTAATATTGATTACAAATTCGGACAGCAAGATTTAATTCAGTTTGCCCAAATAGCAAATAAGCATAATAAAAATATAATTGCCTATAACACAGGAAAAAGATACAGTCTGCTGTATTATTCCGACAGTGATTTCGTAAAATTTATTTATCCTGATGAAAAGGTCGAACTTAAAAATTATTTGAACAAAAATTATCTAATAATTGTCAGAAATAAAGATTTAGAAAAAATAAATACTATATTAGACTTCAAGATAAGTCATAAGGGCAGAAAATATTCTGTAATTGAGCACATTGAACACAGGTAAAAAGTTATTCAAAATAGACATAATACTCGGATAACAACACTTATTAGATTAATATAAATATCCAAATTGTAAATAAGTGTAAAACGAATCTGAATCAGTGTTCAAAAAAAATTTTTATCGCATTTAAATAAATACTATGATACAAAACAATTACTCACCGGCCTTTAAAGGTCTTTTTAAAATTGAAGATACCAGAGTTATTCAGGCAGAAAAAAACTTTTCAAAAATATTATTCGACAAAGTCGGACAGATTTGTTATGACGAATATGCCTCGAGATTAAATACATCTGACGGATTTTTTATTCTTTCAGATACTTCACGAGATGCCAATATTTTTTCTAAACTGTTGAAAGAAGGAATAAAATTTTTATACAAGAGTTTGGATGTTGAAGAAATAAACTTGCATAACATCGATGCGTTGAACAACTATTTTAAAAAAATGAATTCGTCAAGAAAGAAGATAACTATAAAACTCCGCAGTCCGCAAAAATACTGGTTAAATTAGTTATGGATATGATATGCGGATTCATTCTTTAGAGACTACATTTTTTATAAATCAATACAGTTCTTCAAGAAGACCGGTCTTTTCCGGTCAGAATGAAAAATTGATTGCCAGGATACTTACGGAGAATCCTAAAAACATAAAAATAAATTTTAAAATTATTGAGAGAACTCTCAATTTTTTGGGTTTAAAAACAGTAAAAACAGGCGGGACACACGTAAAAGTTCCGCTTTCCGACACAGAACATGAAGTCTTTATTATTGAACACGGAACCCGCAAGACTTCGCATTTTACAGAAGTAATAAAACTCAAAAAAATTATTCAAAGATTATACAAACCAAAAGATTGAATCCTTCTTTAATTAACCACAAGAAACGATTTCAGTTTTCTGGCGCTTTTATTCTTATCTGATATTATACTCAGAGGTTTATGATTTGAATTTCCCCTGAAATCTACGGAAGTAGAGCCCCCGCCGTCAAAATTCATCGCCTTTGTCAATTTCAAAGTTTTACAGAATTGTGCAAGCTCCGGAAGAGTCATTTTATGTCGGATAGTTGCAATAATTATGTATACATCATTATCTTTGATTCCTATTGCGGTGCGTGCGCATTTTTTCATAGCTGAAATGGAATCCCGGACAAGTTCTCCGTCTTTATACTCAACAAAATACTCATCCTCCAGTCTGAGTTTTGGGTATAATTCCGGCCCTGCCTGAATTGAATGGACTATTTTACAGCTTGTGTATTTTAATCCAAATGGACGCTGGGAGTGCTTTCTGATATCGAACTTCTGTTTTCCCTTACAATCCAGTACACGAAATTCAGTTCTGTCCAGAATTTCATCTAAATGAGAGTGTATTGCGTGATTGCTCATCAGGCTTTGATTTTTTTTAGGATCAAGGACAACTTCTTTATCTATAATTACATACGATGAGGTGCTTTTATTGTTTGGGTCAAAATATCCGCCATTGACAACAAGTTCGGCCTTTGTATCATTATAAACAGTTTTATTAAGCGTTAAAAGCCTGGTAATATAAGGTCTTATGTTTTTTATGTGTTCTTGAGGGATTTTAAAGACATAAATGCCGTTGTATTCTTTTACCTCTATCATTTTATCCGTACAGGTATAGGCGCTGAAGATAAAACTTGAAAAGAATAAAAATACAGATATAAAAAATTTTTTCATTATAAATCTTTCACTTTCTTAAATGCCAGTATAGCTGCTAAAATTGCTAAAGGCTGTATTGTAGATGTTATATACGGGCTGAGAAGTCCTTTTTCCGCACACATATCAAAAAATGGCAGGGTTATATAATACCCGAAAACAACGGCAATCCCTACGGTAAATCCGACCAGTCTTTGTTCTCTGGGCTGGCTGAATCCGAGTATTGAACCTAAAATTGCAAACAAGATACATACCAGCGAATGAAAATATCTTTGCAGATATTTATTCAGGTTAAATCTGTATTCATCCTGAAGATTTTCTTTTTTCAAAAGGCGTATATAATCAGTCATTTGCGAGTTATTAAGCTCTCTGTCTCTGCGTATTGAATAATTCATAAGTTTAAATGCAGTTTCGCCTGCTTCGCCATCGAGGACTTTTACATCGTTGTATCTGGTAATTTTCTCAAAAACCCCCGATTTATCAAGCTGGTATTTTTTTACATTATGCAAATACCATTTTTTGTCTTTATAGACAGCATAATCAGCGAGCAGAATGTTGTCCAGAACGCTTGTGTCTTTATATTGGTCAGCATTAAAATTTAAAACCAGCGGAGTCGAAATTTGATTCGAGTGATATTTGGGAACAATCAGAATTTTTTCAAGTCTGTCTTTATCAGCCTTTACATTATAAACAAAATGGGTTTCATAACCTTCATTTTTTAATTTATTTATTTTCAATTCACTATACGGAATCAATGTATTATATAGAGCAAAACAAATAACGGTTAATATGACGCTGAGAGCAATTACAGGTGCAACAATACGCCAGAAGCTAATCCCTATACTGCGAAATATAGTTAATTCAAAATCTTTGCTCAACTTATCGAAAGTAAATAAAGAACCCAGTAAAAGCCCTACGGGAAGAGCTTTTCCCACGATTTTAGGTATCTCATAAACCAGCAGTTGTATACCGACCCAAGGAGTATACTGGCCTGAAAGTGTTCTTTTTATTACCTTTAATAAAGTCTCCGGTGCAATCCATATTACAACAAACAAAAATATGCACACTATCGTTGCCGCAAGAACTTGTTTAAAAAGGTATCTGTCAAAAATTTTAATACCCATTAAAGCGTAAAGTCCTTTCCGAGATAGAATTGTTTAGCAACAGGGTCGTTAGCTACTTCATCGCTGCGTCCTTGTATTTTAATTTTTCCGTCAAAGATTACATATGCTCTGTCTGTAATAGATAAAGTCGCTTTAGGATTGTGGTCGGTAATCAGTACGCCTAAACCTTTATCCTGAGATAGTTTTCTTATGTTGTCTTTGATTTCTCCGATAGCTATCGGGTCAATACCGGTAAACGGTTCATCAAGCAGAATAAATTCAGGGCTTGCAGCCAGTGCTCTTGCAAGCTCAACACGCCGTCTTTCACCGCCGGACAATGAAACTGCGGAATATTTGCGTCTTTTTTGCATACCAAATTCTGTGAGTAAATCTTCCAGTTTTTGTTCTTTTTCTTCAATATTCAGCTTATCGTTCATTTCCAGCACAAGTTTTATATTATCTTCAACAGACAATTTTCGAAAAATCGAAGCCTCTTGCGGAAGATACCCTATACCCTCTTTGGCACGTATGTTCATAGGAACATTAGTCAATTCTTGTTCACCCAGAAATACCTGACCGCCATTAGGTTTAACCAGACCGACAACCATATAAAATGTTGTGGTCTTCCCTGCTCCGTTCGGCCCGAGCAGACCGACAACTTCTCCTTTATTGACTTCAAAACTTATATCATTTACTACAGTTCTGTCATTGTATATTTTTACAAGGTTTTTAGCTTCAATTTTCATAAAATTCTACCACTCTCTCTTTTCAAAATTTTACCACAAAATCAAATGAAGAGTTATGACAAAAGCTCCCTGTATTTTATACTCCGGAATTGGTAACTTTTATTCTTTTTAAACGTTTTTCCAATTTCCGATACCATTTTAATTTTTGACGAAAAACATATTCATAATTATCAATACGGCCCTGTCTAATACTTTCAAGATGCCTGTCGCACAGTGCTTCAAAATTTGTTTCTAGCTGGTGCGTCAAATCTTTTCGCCCTATATTAGCATCAGTTAAAACATAAGGTTCTCCAACTTCAACAAGAACCTCCGGTCTGTCTTCTCTAAGAAATAAATAATTAGTAGAAATAGGAATAAGATTAACCCCGCCGACCGTTTTAACAACATTTTGGGCAATATACGCCATGCCTGTTTGAAACTCAATAGGACGATGCATGGGCGGTCTGATTATACCTTCAGGGAAAATCCACAGGGAAATCTCTTTGTTTTTTAGCTGTTCTACCGAATATTGCAAGGCTCGCATTGAAGCTTGCGGTGATTTTTTGTTTACGGCAAAGGCACCTGCTTTGGCAAGTATGGGGAACCTGTTCAGTTCTTCAATCATCATTCGTATGGTTGTATTGAATACTCTGCGGCAAAGGTTGTATCCTACAATACCGTCCCACCAATTGTCATGCGGGGCATAGATAATATTTGCATAATCAGGATTACGCTTGTGATAATTTTCAACACCTTTTATCTGAAGAGAATAAAATCTGTTTTCGAGCATTCCGTAAAAAAAACGATCAGCCAGCCATATCCAAAAAGGCCCTGTTTTGGCTTCTCTGAATTTTTCGTTCTTGTTCCTTAACTTTGTCGGCGGAACATCAATATATAATTTTTCTGTATTTAACTCCACCTATAAATCTCCTGTACCAATATTCTACACTTTTTCAGCCAATATTGAAACATCTCGAAATATTTTTTAACATTATTAATAATATAAAAGTCTATTTTTCCGCCTTAAAAGTGTGTATATTGATTGTTCGAACATTCTTTTTCTTAGTGATATTGAATGAAAATTTTATATCATTTGTATAATCTACATTGGCAATATCTTTAAAAGTGTATCTAATTTCAATAGGTTCGGATTCAGAACGGCCGGCGAGCGGTTTTTTCTTTGAAAATAAAGCATTTTTATATATAACAGCCTTGTCTTTGTTTGTTTCTGCCGTCACATCAATGTACATCAAATTCACATTCTGAGAGGTGTTATTTTTAATCCTGAAACGAACAACTGCAGTTTTCTTTTCTCCGAATATATGCTCAATTATCTTTACCGACAGTATTTCAATCCCAAAATCATCAGGTGTAATCAGGTATTTGTCTTTGAATTTTTTAATCAGTTTTAACTTATGCTTGAATAAACTTGCTTCAGGCGCCATGCCCGCATTTTCATAGTATCTCAATGCATCTAGCAAAATCTTTTCATAAATATCAAAGTTAATAATCGCAGGATCTTTAACATAAGTTTTACGCATATACCTGTAAGCGTTTACCGGATCAACATCCATATATAAAATAGCAAGCTTATACGTAATAAACGGAGCCTCGCTGTATTTTAATGATTCTTCCAGTTCTTGAATAGCTCCTATCAATCTTTTTCCTTTAAGATGTTCGTTCGCTATAGCATCATACGCTTCGAATAAACGTTCTGTGGCAATATTCAGCTTGTCCGGTTTCTTTGAAGACTTATAAAATTCGTAAGCCTTTTGGTAACCTTTCAATGCGGTATCGTATTCTCCTTCATCATAATACGCATCGCCGAGATTTATATAGAAATCGCCTCTGGCTGATTGGACAGCTTTGTTTCTTTTATTTCTGACTTGATTGACAACATTTTCTGCTTTTATTAATTTATTTTGTCTTATATAAAAATTCCCTAAATCGAAAAATGTTCCGAAAACTCCATAGGTAGAAAGTGCCACAGCTTTTTTATAATTTTTTTCTGCCTCCGTCGTCTCGCCCAGCAAGTCATATAAATTACCTAATTTAGAAAAATTAGAATAATTAGTTGCATTATGTCGGGCTCTGCGTTCATATTTTGCAATCAATCCTATGATTATTTTTGTCTCATCTGTTTTTTCTCGTGCCTGAGGCGAGTTTAAATAATTATCACGTGCATTTTTTTGCAGTGATAATACACACCAGCCCACTGCTGCCAGTGCAATAATTAACGTTACTATAATAGTTATTAAATATTCATTTATAGATTTTTTAGTCATACAGTTCCTGCATTGAAACAGATTCAATACCCTCAATGTTTTTCAGCTCATTGTGCATGTATTTCAGAGGACTTCTGTCATATATACAAGCAGTAAAATCTATCTTTGTCTTTGCCTCATTCATAACCTGTTTTGCATTAATTTCAGACAAATTTTGGAATTTTGAAACAAGTTTTGAATAAATTTCATCGGCATTATCGCCGGCACATAAGAAAGACACTTTAATTCTTTTAGGATTTTTACTGCCTCTGTGCAAATATTCTTTCTCGAAAATTCTGATTAACACCAGAACGCTTACTGCAATAACAGTAGCAAATACACCCAGTGTTCTGAATCCGCAGCCGCAAGCCATACCTATACTGGCGGTAATCCACAAAGTAGCGGCTGTAGTCAACCCGTAAATTGAATATCCATGGCGCAGTACTGTTCCGCCGCCGATAAAACCTATCCCTGTCAGAATCTGTGCAGCTATTCTCGCAGGATCAGCCTGAGGACTGTGCGCAAATACAGGAAATGCATGTATTGAAAGGAGTGTAAAAATACAAGAACCCAAACACACAAGTATATGAGTTCTTAAACCGGCCCATTTATTAGTAATCTCCCGCTCAAATCCAATTGCAAAACCGAGTATAACCGCAAGTAAAATATCTAGCAGCATACTTCTGTCAATTAACATAACATTCAAAGTGTTTTCCACCTGGAACTCCGCTTCCTGTATAAAACCGATTGATTTTCGGACGATAATAAAATTTTAACGCATTTTACTTTTCGGATCCAAAATATCTCTTATTGTATCACCAATAAGGTTAAATGATAAGACCGCAATAAAAATTAAAAAACCGGGCGTTAATAACCATGGACGGTAGATAATATTTACATATTCCTGTGCTTCCTTGAGCATATTACCCCAGCTTGCATCAGGCTGCTGAATGCCAAGGCCTAAAAAGGACAGCCCTGATTCTGCCAGAATATACGACGGAACACTCAAGGTCATTGCGACTATGACATAGCTTAAAGTCTGAGGCAAAAGGTGTTTTATGATTATTCTTCTTTTAGATGCTCCTATTGATTCTGCTGCTTGTACGTATTCCTGCTTCTTTATAGATAAAACCATTCCTCGTACAACCCTTGAAAACCCTGCCCAGCCGATTAAAGCAAGTATCACTACAATCAGTGCAAATCTTTGTATACTGGTCATGTTAGCCGGCAATATTGCCGCAAGAATTATTAAAAGATAAAAACTTGGAATAGACATTATTGCTTCTGATATTCTCATCATTATATTGTCAACTATACCGCCGAGGTATCCTGAAATTCCGCCGTACAGCATCCCCAGAGGGAAAGATATGAACAATGCCAAAAATCCGATTGTCAAAGAAATTCTTCCGCCAAAAAGAATACGGGAGTATACATCACGACCGTTGATATCCGTTCCCAACAGAAATAGTCTACCCTCCGGTTCAACCGTCACAAGATGTATATTCATCGGTACCAGTCCTAAAAATTTATATTCTTCGCCCTTTGAAAAAAACTTTAAATAATACTTTCTACTTCTGTCTAATTTATAACTTATTTTAAACTCTTCCGGATTAAAAGAGCGAATATAATTGTATGTATACGGACGGGAAAATTTTCCGTTTTCATCTATAGTAAATACGGGAGAAGGCGGGGCGTATGCTCTGTGCCTGTCAGAAAATTCTTTCGAATACGGGGCGAGAAAATCAGCAAAAAATATTGCAACATAAAGTATTATCAGTACAATCAACGCTGCTGTTGAATATTTATCCCGAAATATTTGGCTGATAACACTGTCTTTTTTCATTAACTTACACTCACTCTCGGGTCAACAAGCTTCAATAAAATATCTGCAATCAAATTCCCCAAAATTAACATTATAGTCCCCATCATTAATGAGGCCATGACAAGATTTATATCAGATTTCATAACTGCTTCCAGTATTAATCTGCCCAAACCCGGATATTGAAAAACATACTCCGTAAGCGCAGCACCGCTCAATAACGCTGCAAATTCAAATCCCAGCAGCGTAACCATCGGATTAACAGCATTTCTTAAAGCATGTTTGTATATTACTTTATTTTCACTCAAACCCTTGGCTCTTGCGAATTTTATGTAATCAGCTCCTAATACATCAAGAAGATTCCCTCTCATTTGCCTTTGAAGTCCGGATAATGAAATCGTAAACAAAACAATCACCGGTAGTACGAGATGATGTGCTATATCTAAAAATTTGCCTAAAGGGGAAAGCATTGAAAAATTATATCCGGTTAATCCGCCTGTCGGAAACCAGCCCGTACGAACAGCAAAAATTAAAAGCAGTAAAGCAAAGAAAAAAGACGGAATAGCCATTCCTATACTCGTCAATACGGTTAAAAACCTGTCAATCGGTTTTTTCCAATTCAGCGCAGCATAAATACCCAGCGGTATACCAACAAGCCAGGTTAAAAGTATAACAACAGATGTCAGCAGTAAAGTATTGGGTATCCTTTCCCACAATTTTGTACTAACTTTTTCACCCGTTACACTTACACCTAAATCACCACGCAGAAAACTCTTCAGCCATAAAGTATATTGAACGGGTAACGGTTTATCAAGCCCGAGTCTTTGCTCTTCCGCTTTTAGAGTTTCTTGTGATATAGACGGATTAATCCGCAATTCTGCAAGCGGATCTACCGGACTCAAGCGGATTATAAAAAAACTTATTATTGAAACGATAAAAAGCAGTGGAATCGCTTGTATCAATCTTTTCAAAATATAAACTAATATTTGCATAATATAATTCTACAAGATACTCAAACTTTAGCAATCCCCAGATTTTGCATTATTCAGTTAATATTATATAAATTTTGAAAAAACTTTATAGAATAAAAAGACTGCAAACAGTATAAGTACAACACCGCTTGCTTTTGTTAATATTTCTGTAAAGCGTGCAAAAGCTCTGAGATTCTTTAAAAACGAAGTGAACACTCCCGCAAAGAATATTATCGTACCCTGTCCTAAAGAAAACAGGAACAACATCAACGCTGAATATGCAATATTGGCGGAAAGTGAAGCTGTTGCCATAATACCTGCCAGTATCGGCGTTGAACAAGGAGTTGTAGCCAGCGCAAATACTGCACCTAATAATATAGGATATGTTATTGTGCTATGCTTTGGACTTTGTGGAAGACGTTTTACCAGTACCGGGAAATTAATCTCTAACAAACCGGTCAAGTTTAACCCGAAAATTAAAATCAGTGATGCTAAAAATAATACCCAATAAACTCTGTTTCCGGCGCCAAACACCTGTCCTGTCAAAGCACATATTATACCTGCAACTGTAAGGCATAATGACAGTCCCAAAAGAAAAAACACCATTTGTAAGGCCGTAGTAGACGTTTTCTCTTTTGAATATCCGCCTATATAGCTTACGACAATAGGCAAAACTCCTATGCCGCAAGGAGATAATGAGGCAACAACACCTCCAAGATAACATAGCAAAAGAACGAACCATGAAAATTCCTCTTTTACATGTGTTTGAAAAAAAGCAACGAGATTATCCATTGATTAGACCTTTTACATATTCTTCAAATTGTGCGGGTTCTATATAGCCTTCAGTTCTTTTATAGAGTTTTCCGTCCTTCTTTAAAAATACACAAGTCGGCACAAGAGTTACACTATATTTTTTTACAAGTTCATTAGTTTTGGGATTATTTGCTTGTGCATCGATGCTTTGATATGTTACTTTATCAGTATATTTGGGCATAACTGATTGAATGACTTCGTCCATTTTTTTGCAGTCCAGACACATCGGAGAAGAAAACTTCATAATAACCGCTTTGTCAGCAGCATGTGCTTCAAAACCGTTTCCTGCTGTTTGGTTTTTATCTAATATAAAATATGCAGCCATCGGCAAAATTAAGATACTTAATGCAATAATCCAATTTTTCATTTTTTCTCCTTAATACTTTTACAGTTCGTTTGGTTCAAATATAACATATAATAAAAATTATTGTGTTAAATTGCTCAATCGGGCAGACTGAAAGAATAAAAACTAAACAGAAATGTTGATTTATACTTGCAATAAATACAAATATTTCTTATTTAACAAAACATTTGAAAAATCTTATATCTTTATGCTAAGATAATTTTACGCTTTGGAGAAGTGGCCGAGTAGGCTGAAGGCGGCACCCTGCTAAGGTGTTATGTGGAGTAATCTGCATCGTGGGTTCGAATCCCACCTTC
>CASDVD010000024.1 GCA_949284155.1 uncultured bacterium
AAAACTTCCGGCAGACCGGAACCTGAACATAAAGCCACTGTTCTTTTACATACAATGGTCATCGGCATTTTTTAAGACCCCTTTGGGAGTCTTTTTTGTTAGCCGGAGTCGAACAGGTTCCCGTTTCTACTTTCCGAAAAACCATTCAAATACTACATTATCTAATTATCTGCCGGCATAAGATGAATTGTTGGCAAGGATTCTGAATTGAAATAGGGAATATTTTGCCCGACCATCATCGGTCTTTTGTCATGCTGAATTCACAACTCCTACTGCAGATGAAGAATGAGTCGTACAAGGGATGGTGCCCTTGGGTATTCCAACATCTTACCGACTCGCAAAATCTTTGTACTGTATTAAATTATTAAAGTTGATTAAGAAAAATTTGTCATTAATATAAAAGTAATGTAATAATATTTGTAGGCAATAATTCTTTGATAGTGAGAATAATTGCATACCAGACTATAGACGGGTTGCGGAGATTATGTTGAAAAAGAAAAATATAGTAATTGCGTTGCTTGCTGTAATATTATTCCAAACAGGCGTAATAGCAGGTGAAGCTCCAAAGGCTATGAAAATGAAGCCTTCATGGTTTTTAGGAAATAAGTTTAAAAAATCTGAAGATCCTGCGCAAAAGGAAATAAAAGAATTGAGAAAAACTTATAAAGATGTCACTGAAGATGAAAAAATAATGCGAGCTTTGGAACTCTTAAAAGGTACTCTTGGTGAATATTCAAGAAGTGCTATTTTAGGGAATAATTTAAGCGACAGACCTATAAGGATAGAGTTTACTGATTTATATGTCTTAAATCCTGCGTATACAAACTTCGATGCCGTTGGTTGGAAAAAGAAAAAGGATTTATATATTTATATAAACCAAAAGCACACGGATGCTCCCGAACAGGCGTTAGCTGCACTACTCTCGCATGAGGCTTTGCATCAGGATGATTTTAACTCATTGAATGAGGAGACTTATGCATGGACAATGGAGGCAGCTGTATGGACGCAGCTTTCAGATAAGTATCCGAAAGAGTGTAACAATATACATCCGCTTGCTGTGAGGGAAAATACCTTAAAAAAATTATTTATAAAAGGTAATTATTCCAGCAAATATATTAGAAAAACAGTATTTTCAAATCCGGGATATAAAAATTTACCATCAAGATCTCCGGGTTTTGAGGATGATGATTTGTAATGCTTGTGGTATATAGATTTAACAAAGCCGGATAATTTTATCCGGTTTTTTTTTGCAATAATAAAAATTATTCTGAAAAATAATCTTTGAAAGTTTGAAAAATTCTAAAATTCCATTAAAATATCTTTGAGCCCTGAATTATGTATTAGGTATCGAATTTTATTTTTCAATTACAGTAGTATATTTTGAAAAGAAGGATTTTTTTGAACGAATACTTAAATAAAAACTTATATGAAATTTTAGGTGTGGCATATGATGCGGATGTTATAGCCATCAAGGCCGCATATCGTAAAAAGGCTCGCATTTATCACCCTGATGTTAACAATAATACACAAGAAAGTATTGAAAAATTCAAAGAAATCACAGAAGCTTATGAATTTTTGCTAAACATAGAAAAAAGAAAACGTTATGATGAAATTAACGGATATACAAAGCGAAAAGCGCAGGATTCACAGGCCCAGCGTACCAGAGCAAAAAAAGCATATTCTTCATCGGCTGCTGACACAAAATCATCTACAGTAACAAAAGAGCGACCGAAAAATGATGAAAAATCTTCTTTTTCCAGTGTTTTTAATACTATTTTAGATGGTCTGTTTCCAAATGAAGAAGAGAACTCTCGCAAAGATAACGGGCATTGCAAGCCTGAAAACGGCAGAGATATTAATCTTACGGTATCAATAAAGATATCTGAGGCTTTACAAGGAACTCACAGAACTATAAATGTTTTGCATTCAGAACCTTGTCCAAAGTGTAATGGCAGAAAATTCATAAACGGTTCAAAATGTCCGTTATGCAAGGGTACAGGCGAGATTTCAATACATAAGAAGCTTAATGTAAAAATACCGGCTAATGTAAAAAACGGGGCGAAAATTCGTATTGCCAATGAAGGTAATAAAGGTTGTAACGGCGGCAGCGACGGTGATTTGTATTTGAATATAGAGATACAGGAAAGCAAGTTTTTTAGGTATGACGGTTTGAATGTGTTGTGTGAAGTTCCTATTACTTCTTATGAAGCGGCTTTGGGCGCAACAATAGAAATTCCTACATTGCATTCTTCTGTTAACATGAAAATTCCTTCCGGTACGACTACTGGACAAAAATTTCGTCTTTCAGGCGAGGGGCTTTCCGACGGAGAAAAAAAAGGAGATCAAATTGTTGTTGTAAAAATTGAAATGCCGCATGATATAACGCCGGAAGAAAAAAAACTTTACGAAAGACTCAAAAGTCTTTCACGTCACAATGTTAGGGAGAATTTAGGCAATGGTTAGCGCAAAGATAAATGAAATTTTTGATTCAATTCAGGGAGAAGGTCCATATATAGGCTATAGACAGATTTTTATAAGATTTTGCGGCTGCAATCTTGTTTGTGATTATTGCGATACAGAATTTCAAACCGGTGAAAGTTATACATCCGGACAGCTTTTAAATAAAATAAATGAATATAATCTCAATGCTGTTCACAGTATTAGTCTTACCGGCGGTGAACCTCTTTTACATTATGAATTTTTACGTGAGTTTCTTCCTCAGATTCAGAAAAAAATTTATCTTGAAACTAACGGGATTTTAATAAAACCATTGGCTGATATTATCGGGTTTATTGATATTATTTCTATGGATATTAAACTTAATTCTTCTGCCAAAATCGGTGATGTTTTTAATCAACACAAAAATTTTATTGAATTGGCTCAAAAATACGGGAAAGAAATTTTTGCAAAAATTGTTTTTGATGAGAATATAGAAGAGTTTGAGCTCAATGAATGTGCGGCACTCGGAAAAACATATAAAATTCCTCTTATATTACAGCCTAAAATGGAAAAAGCCGGGATTTCAGTTTCAAAAGAAAAGATGCTTGAAGTTTTTGATAAATTAACTTCCAAATATTCTGATACAAGATTAATTGGGCAGGTTCATAAATTTTATGATTTTCGATAAATTTAGTTCGACCTAAAATAAAATCATATGCTATAATACTTCTGGAATCTACAAGAGGCTATATGAATAAGTATATTGGTTTGATGATTATTATCAGCGGATTGTGCTTACCGGTACGGGCGGAATCTATTCCTGCTTTACAGGATGCGGTGGAAAAGAGTATTCCTTCATCTGTGTCGGCGCCTGCGCCTTCTTCATCTGCGGAAAAGTTGTTAAAGGATTTTAAAATGACTCCTTTGGTTGAGGAAACTCCGATTATGGAGGCGAAGATTAGGGCGGTTGCAGGTGAATTTCCCGTTAAAGTTAAGCCTGCTAAGAAGATAACTACATCTAATCCGTTATTAAAAGAAGGCGATTATGTAGAATTTGAAGTCGTTGAAGATGCTATGATAACGGCTGATTTTGGGCTTAAAAAAGGCGAGATTGTAAAAGGACTTGTTACTAAGCTTGTGGACAACGGTTTTAACGGTTCTGAGGCATCTATTGTAATAGATCAGTTTGAAATTACAAGAGAATCAGGAGACAAACTTTATCTTGTCGGAGAAATTAAGAGAACCGGCTCAAATCATGATAAAGCAATTGAGTCCTCAAATTATATTTTAGGGCCTGCCGCTTTCTGGATAAGAGGCGGAGAAGTCCATTTTAATCCTGAAAAGGATGTTTTTACTATATACTTGAATAATATTGGCCAGGCTGAAAAATTATGAAAAAAATATTTTTGTCTTTAACCTTACTTATATTTTCTGTGCTTTTTATGCAAATGCCTTGTGAAGCAAGGAAATATGTCTTGAATATAACTCCCGCTCAGGAAATTAATACGAAGGATGAAACTTTACAAAAAGGTGCTGTTGTGAATTTTACTACAGTAAATGATGTATATGTCGGTTCTGCTTTGTATATAAAAAAAGGCACGCCTGTTACTGCATTGGTAAATTATGTGGAAAAAGATGCATGGATTGGAGAAACTCCGTTGCTGATTCTTTCTTATTTTGAGACTAAAGATGTGACCGGTGATCCTGTTGTCATTGACTATACTCTCAAAATTAAAGCAAAATACGGCATGTCAAAATTCAGTGAGTATGCTAAATATTATGCTAAAAGTATTATTTTCTGCGCCAACCTGAACCTCAAGCCAAATGATTTAATTTTTAATGTTCTTTTTGATAAGCCGTCTGAAGATTAAAAAAATTCTTATTCAAAATGATAGAAAAAATTGTTGTATCGGAAGATAATGAAAAAATTGCATGAACCATTGTATGAACATCAATGATTCAGTATTGTTACATCTGCCGGTTGGTTTATGACGAAAAATATAAAACAATTCAGGGATATTATTAAATTGAACGGTGCATATAAAATTCAAAGCAGTCGCTGTTAAGTATTTTTTGATAGTTAGAAAAGTTTTTTAATTGTTTACAGATATTAAAATCAAAGCTGTCGTCTTTTGCAAGAGTAAGAACATTTTTCATTTTTTGATAGAATTGAGGTTTTAAAACAAATCGTGATTGTATAAATCTTAAAGTAAGTTCTTCATATTTATATTGGAAAAGAGCGTATTTGTATTCTTCGTACAAGTTTAAATTTCTGATTAAGTTGTCAACAGTATCAATGACACTAAATATATCAAAAATATTTTTCTTTAAATTCTGCATTAGTGAAGTACTATGGATTCTGTATTTGTAGAACGCTTCATCTGACAATATAATGCTGTTGGATTGGAAAAAAGTCTCAAAATCAAAAATCTGATTTTCAAATATATTATTTTCAGCAAATTTAATATTTTTTTCGAGAAGAAAATATTTTCTGTAAATCTTATTGCAGGCAGAATAATTTCCGCAAAACGGATTTCTGCAATCTTGAAAAGAATGAACTGTTTGTTTGAGGTTATTCCAAGTATTAATATCAAAAAAACTGCGGGGATACAGGTCTTCAGATGCATCATTGTATATTTCCGCATTGAAGATAAAAATATCAATATCATTGTCTTCTATTTTTTGTGCAAAAGTCTTGTAAAGGGTAAGCGAAACCCAGTCATCCGAGTCAACGAATGAAATATAATCTCCTGCCGCTTTTTCAAGCCCGCAATTTCTGGCTGCACCCGGGCCTTTATTTTCTTGATTATAAATTTTAATTCTTGAATCTTTTGCTGCATATTCTTGTAATATTTTCAATGAGCTGTCCGATGAGCCGTCATTGATACACAAAATTTCATATACGCTGTAGGTCTGTAAAAGAATTGAATCCAGACATTTTTTTAAATACTTTTCACTGTTGTACACAGGAATTATGACCGAAATTTTAGGTTGTATATTCTTCATATCATTTCTTCCAATTTTTCAAGATAAGGTTTGAATGTATCAAAGTCAACTTCTAAAAGTTTTGTCAGGTAAGAAAATAAAGGAATATTTTTGAGGAATTCAATGTCGTATTCGTTAAAATTTTCTTTCTCAAAATGTTTTTTTATTCTTGAAAAATATTCTTCCTGAAGATTGTTATCAATTTTATGGAGTTGAACAAGAAAAGTTTTTGTCTCATACAAAAGCCAAAGAGTTTTGTATTTATCCCATTTATTATTTTTTTTGAAAATATCTCTGGTTGTATTTAATATAAAAAATGCATCATTATAGCTTTTTTCCGTATTTGGTATTATTGAAGGCCGGTCTGCTGTTCGATATATATATAATTTGTTTTGGTCAAAGGATATTTTTTGTGCACTCAGAAAAATTTGAGCAAAAAACGGAATATCCTCGAAAGCATAACCGTCAATAAATCTGATATTTTTTGATTTTATGAAATCGGAAAGATAAATTTTGTTGTTGCAGGTGCAGGGTATTTCGAAAAATATTGCAGGTGGAATTTCGTTTTCATTAAATCCCGTATTTTTATATCTTTGATCAAGAAAGTTTGATACCCCGTTATTATTATAAGCAAAGTATTTATGCTCGGCAGTGTTATACCATATGATATTGCAGTATGCAACATCACTGTTTCTGTTTTTTGCGTTGTGGTAGAGCCGCTCGAACATTAAAGGCGAAATTCTGTCATTTGGGTCAACAAATGCTGTATATTCGCCGCATGAAGCATCAATGCCTGTATTTCGTGCGGAGGCTGTTCCGTTATGTTTTTTGTTTATAATTTTTATTCTGTTGTCAAACAGTGCATATTTTTCAAGAATTTCCGGTGAAGAATCCGTGGAACCGTCATTAACACAGATAATTTCAATATTGCTGAAAGATTGTGAAATAATGCTGTCCAGACACTGCGCCAGCTCTGATTCATTATTGTAAACAGGAACAATTACAGAAATTTTAGTCATAAGTTATTATGTGAATATTTATGTAAAAAGGTCAAGTTGTAAAAAAAATATATAGAATGAAAATGCAACTAATATAGGATTTTTGTTGATTTTTATAAGTATTTTATGTAATCTATTTAATAGTGAGAATTATCACTAATGGTCATGTATTTAGTGAATCATGGTAATTAAGGTAAACATGGTAAAGGAGAGATAATGAGTGCAACGGCTCAAAAGGGTATTGACTACCATAAAGTCGATGAAATAATGGCATCATACGACTATAAAAAGTCAAATTTAATTGCAATTTTGCAAAAGGTTCAAGAAGTTTTCCGCTATCTTCCGGAAGATGCAATGACATATATAGGAACGAAAATGGAGGGTCTGTCACCGGCTACTGTCTATGGTGTGGCAACTTTCTATGCGCAGTTTAGCCTTGAGCCAAAAGGCAAATATGAAATAAAAGTTTGTGACGGAACGGCGTGTCACGTTAGAGGTTCAATGCCCGTGTTGAATGCGATTAGGGCTGCTCTTGCTTTGGACGAAGGGCAGACAACATCAGATGACGGCTTGTTTTCCTTAGAAACAGTCAGCTGTCTTGGTGCTTGCGGTTTGGCTCCGGTCGTTGTTATCAATGAAAAAGTTTATCCTCAGATGACTTCTGATGCGATAAAAATTGTAATTGATACTATTATTCATGAGGATAAAAAAGAAAGTGCAGGGGCATAATGACGCAAACATTGATTAATATTGATAAAGAACGTGAAAAGGCTAATGAACATATAAAGGCACAGGGCTTGAGGGTGCTTGTTTGCGCCGGAACTGGCTGTGTGGCCAACGGCTCTTTGGAAGTAATCGAACGTTTCAAAAAGCTGGGTGCTAATGTCGGCACTCTTACCCATCACGACAAAATGACAGTCGTTCCGACAGGCTGCCATGGTTTTTGTGAGAAGGGTGTTCTTGTTGTTATTCCTGATTTAGACGTAACCTATGTTAAAGTTAAGCCTGATGATGTTGAAGAGATTGTCGAAAGTCATATTAAAGAAGGAAAACCTGTAGAAAGACTTTTGTATGTTGATCCTAAGACACAAAAACATATTGCAAAAAATGAAGAAATCGGGTTTTATGCAAAACAGACAAGAACCTCTCTTGCTAACTGCGGGCACATAAATGCGGAATCACTGGAGGAAGCTGTTGCTGTTGGCGGTTATGCCGCATTACATAAAGTATTGGAACAAAATGACCCTGATGCGGTAATAAAAGAGATTGAGGATTCAGGGCTTCGTGGCAGAGGCGGCGGCGGATTCCCCACCGGCAGAAAATGGCGTTTTACTGCTGCAAATAAAGGCGGCAAAAGCTATGTTGTATGTAACGGTGATGAGGGCGACCCGGGTGCATTCATGGATAGAAGCGTCATGGAAGGCGACCCGCATAAACTTCTTGAAGGTATGGCTATTGCCGGTTTTGCAATAGGTGCTGATGAAGCTTATATATATGTGAGAGCAGAGTATCCGTTGGCTATCAAACGTTTAAGAAGAGCTATTGCCGATGCTGAAGCGGCGGGATATCTCGGAAAGAATATAATGGGCTCTGATTTTAATTTCACAATTCATATCAAAGAAGGTGCAGGCGCATTTGTTTGCGGTGAAGAAACAGCTCTTATTGCTTCAATCGAGGGAGAAAGAGGCATGCCCCGTCCAAAACCGCCATTCCCGGCAAATAAAGGTTTATTTGGCAGACCGACATTGATTAATAACGTTGAAACGCTTGCTAATGTTCCGGTTATTATTTCAAAGGGTGCAAAATGGTTTAGTTCCTTCGGAACGGAAAAATCTAAAGGCACAAAGACCTTTGCCTTGACCGGTGAAGTTAATAATACCGGCCTTATTGAAGTGCCAATGGGAACTACGCTGAGAGAAATAGTTTTTGATATTGGCGGTGGTATCAGAAACGGCAAAAAGTTTAAGGCCGTGCAAATAGGAGGGCCGTCAGGCGGTTGTTTGACAGAAGAACATTTGGATTTACCTATGGATTACGACAATCTTATTGCTGCAGGCGCAATGGTTGGTTCAGGCGGTCTTGTAGTAATGAATGAGGATACATGTATAGTTGAAGTTGCAAGATTTTTTATGAACTTTACGCAGCATGAATCTTGCGGAAAGTGTGTTCCTTGCCGTGAAGGAACAAAGAACATGCTGAAAATCCTTGAAAAAATTGTTAAGGGCAAAGGCGAAATGAAAGACCTTGATACGCTTGAAGAACTTGCTCATGCAGTGAAAGACGGTTCTTTATGCGGCCTCGGAAAAACTGCGCCTAACCCGGTTCTGTCGACTTTGAAATACTTTAGAGATGAATATATTGCTCACATTAAAGACAAACGTTGCCCGGCCGGAGTGTGCTCTGCAATGAAAACAATAACAATTCAGGAAGATTTATGTAAAGGCTGTTCAAAATGTGCCAGAAATTGTCCTGTTGGCGCTATTGAAGGTGAATTGCGCTCTCCGTTTAAAATTAATCAGGAAAAATGTATTAAATGCGGAGCCTGCTTGAACGCTTGTCCGTTTAAGGCAATTAAGCAGTCATAGCTTATAAAATCAATAATAAAAGTAATTTAAAAAGTATAAACAATAAGGATAAAAATAATGAGTGATATAAAAACATTAACAGTAAACGGAAAGGTCGTAGAGTTTACCGATGAACCTAATCTTCTTGAGGTAATAAGAAAAGCCGGTTTTTCGGTGCCGACATTTTGTTACAGACCTGATTTGACTCAATTTGGCGCATGCAGAATGTGTGTTGTTGAAATTGACGGACGAGGTATCCAATCTTCTTGTACAATGCCGCCCGAGCCGGGTTTGGTAGTCCATACCAATACTGCAAGAACGAGAAGAATAAGAAAGACTGTTCTTGAACTTCTTCTTGCTAATCATGACAGAGAATGTACAACCTGTGAAAAATCCGGTAACTGTGAATTACAACAATATGCCGAAGAATATGGAATCAAGGATGTGTCTAAATATGTCCAAAAGAAAAAAGAGGACTATCTGCCTATAGATGACACAAATCCTTCAATTGTGCGTGACCCGAACAAATGTATTCTGTGCGGGGCATGCGTCAGAGCTTGTTCTGAATTTCAGGGTCATGCAGTTCTGGGTTTTGCAAATCGTGGTTCTAACACTGTTGTGCAGCCTATGGCAGGGAAACATCTTGCAAATGTAGATTGTGTATTTTGCGGGCAATGTCAGGCAGTTTGCCCGACAGGCGCATTGACTATCAAATCTGAGGTAAACAATGTATGGTCGCTGGTTACTAATCCTGAGAAAAAAGTTGTCGCTCAGATAGCACCTTCAGTGAGAGTTGCTCTCGGCGAGATGTTTGGACTTGAACCGGGTGAAAACTCAATATCAAAAATAGATACTGCATTAAGAGAAATTGGCTTTGACCTTGTATTTGATACGAATTTTTCTGCTGACCTTACGATTATGGAAGAGGCGTATGAGTTTGTCCAAAGACTGAAGGCCGGTGAAAATTTGCCGCTGTTTACTTCTTGCTGCCCGGCATGGGTTAGATATTTGGAAACACAGCATCCTGACATGCTGAATCATCTTTCCAGCTGTAAATCACCGCAGGGCATGCTATCTCCTGTCTTAAAAGAGCTTGTTCCAAAATATTTTGACGGCTATACAAAAGAAAATATGGTCGTTGTTTCAATTATGCCATGTACTGCTAAAAAGGTAGAGGCGAAACGTTATCAGCTGTTTGGCGAAACTGATGTTGTAATGACAACGCAGGAATTAGGAAAAATGATAAAATCTGCAGGAATCGATTTTAATTCATTAGAACCGTCAAAACCTGATTCTCCGTTTGGTGAATATTCCGGTGCAGGTACGATTTTCGGTGCATCAGGCGGTGTTGCCGAGGCTGCTGTCAGAACTGCTTATGAATTTGTGACAGGTGAAGAACTGAAAGATGTTGATATCAAAGGTATGAGAGGTGTTGATAAAAACTCAAGAACCAAAGATGTTGAGCTGGATATAAAAGGTACCAAGGTTAAGGTCAGAGTCGTTTCAACTTTGAAAGAAGCAGAAAAATCAATTCAGGAAATAAAGAAAGGAACTGCTGATTTCCAAATGTTAGAGGTTATGGCTTGTCCGGGCGGATGTATCAATGGAGGCGGTCAGCCGAGAAGCTGTGATGACAGCAAAATCAAAGAAAAACGTGCTGCCGGTTTGTATAAAGAAGACAGAGAACTTCCTGTCAGACGTTCGCATGAAAATAGTGAAATCAAGAAGCTATATGCCGAATTTTTGCAAGCTCCAGGTTCACACAAAGCTCATGAGCTTTTGCATACTACATATGCTGATATGTTTGCAAATTCATATAGAGATCTTGTTAAGAAATAACGGGATAATTCGCATAAAAAAAGCACCGGAAACGGTGCTTTTTTATGCGTGATGTAAAAATTATTGAAATTTTTTGACAATTTGTTCAGCGACAGCAATTGCAGATGCGGGATTTTGTCCGGTTATTAAATTATCTGTAACAACTACATGTTCTGACCATGGCTTAGCTTCTATGAAATTTGCCCCGAGTTCTTTTAGTCTGTCTTCCAGAGAAAAGGGTATAAGCTCAGCTTTTTTTACAATTTTTTCTTCTTTGTTTGTGAAAGATGTGACTTTTTTACCTTGCACAATAGGGCTACCGTCTTTATCTTTTGCTAAAACCAGTCCTGCAGGCCCGTGACAAACGGCGCTGACTATTTTGCCGGTGTTATAAAAATCTGAGACGATTTTGCCGATTGTTTCATTTTGGGCAATATCGAACATAGGCCCGTGTCCGCCCGGGAAAAAAATTGCGTCAAATTGAGTATAGACGAGTTCATCGACTTTCTTTGTGTTTTTTAAATATTTTGCGGCTTCATCCCATTCCATTGGATTTGAACAAGAAAGGCTGTTTTCATCAATGGGACTTTCTCCTCCAAGCGGGCTTGCAACGGTAATGTCATACCCGGTTTTCTCAAATATTATATAAGGTACTGCAAATTCTTCCAGCCAAACACCGGTTGGGGTTCCATCTGCCAGGCCGGAGGTGTTTGTCGTAATGATTAAAATTTTCTTTTTTCCCATTTTCGTATCTCCTCAATTTATAAAATAATACTATACCTTTTAATCAGATTCATTACCTGATACGACGTTCTGAGATGTAATTTAGAATTTTCCGGAAGAAAAATTGTTATTGACATGTAAAAATTGCTGTAATCAATATGCTGTGCTGCTGTTCATGGTATTGATATTGACAGACTGTTGTATTATAGTATATCTATAGGTTAAATTTTGGAGAAAAAGATGACTCAGATTATAAAAGTTGCATGGGAACTCAATGAGAATTGCGAAAATCGGTATCAGCTTGTATATGAGATAGCTGAACTTGCAAAGAAACTTGTTGATGAGTACCAGATGAAAAAACCCAAAGATGAGCTCGGTTATGAAGAGTTCGGCTTTGATAATACTATTAAAAAAGAAAATCCGATTGAACATGCTATTATGGTTAAAGCTTCTGAGGCTGATGAAAGCAGATTGGTCGGCTAATTTAAGTACACTTATATGTTAATATAAGTTAAATAGATTAAAAAAGAATCCGTTAATCGGGTTCTTTTTTTATTATATGCAAAATAAAAAGCCCGTTAAAAACGGGCTTTTTATTTGAAAAAATCTTTTTAACTATTTTGCAATTAATTTATTAGCAGCAACAGTTACTCTTGATTTTTTTCTGGAAGCTGTATTTTTGTGCAAAACACCTTTAGAAACTGCCTTGTCGCAAAGTTTATAAACATGGCTCAAAGCTGGTTTCATAGCTTCTTCATTTTTGGCCTGTGCTAATTCAAGAACTTTTCTGATAGCAGTTTTGATTTCAGATTTTACAGCAACATTTTTCAATCTGTTTCTTTCAGCTATTAGAACTCTTTTTTTAGCGGATTTAATATTTGCCATTGTTTTTTCCTTTCATAATGCATATTTTTTAGGATGTATTATCCAAATCTGCATTGAGGATGGTGAGTAAGTTTATTATAACGTCTAAAATTTGAAAAACAAGAGATTTATTTCAGAGAGTTAGTTTCGATATATTTATCAATTAGTGAAAATATCTCATCGAGCCTGGAGCGGTTATATAAATGGAGGTATCCTATCAAGGCCTCAAAGCCTGTCGCCAGTCTGTGCAGAGACTGATTTATTCGCCTTGCGGAGGATGAAGGGATATTTCTTCCTCTCCTTATTATGTCTTTTTCTTTTTCAGTCAGAAATGGTTCAAGATATTCTAATAGCCGGCATTGATAAGAAGCGCACACAAATGAGGTATTAATTTTGTGAAGTTTTGAAAGATTTGTTGTCATATGAATAATTTTTTCACGTACAAATACTTCAAAAACCGCATCCCCCAAATGTGCACAGCATTTTAGATTCATTTCTTCCATTTGTATATTATAACTTAGGTTTATTTTAAATGGAAGAAGGAGTTAACTGGACTTATATACAACTTTACACCAAATATATTCGAAATATAGCTGTAATTTCATTTTGAACTTGTTGCTGAATCTTACCGGTGTTAAGACATAGAAACTGG
Source organism: uncultured bacterium (assembly GCA_949284155.1). Taxonomy (GTDB): domain Bacteria; phylum Cyanobacteriota; class Vampirovibrionia; order Gastranaerophilales; family Gastranaerophilaceae; genus Spyradomonas. Next base: position 13,044 of record CASDVD010000024.1, read on the forward strand.
TTCAGGGGGAGGATTTTGGCTTTTTTAGGGTAAACTGCGATATAAGTTTCGAGTTAACACCTAAAATCTTTGTACAGGCTAATTTTTTTTCTTCTAAATCCCTTTGAGGATGAAATAGTCCGTCCGATTTGTATAATTTTTCTGCTGATATCCTCTTTACATCCTGTCGGCGAGTCATTGACTGCAATTTTTCCGGGGTACAGGGTATACTGTGCTCTGTAGGGGCCTTCTGTTACATTCGGCATAACTACGTTTGCACCGCTTTGAAGAGCCAAAATCCTTCCGTTGGGATGCAGAGTTTCCATTGCTGTTGTTGCCGGTATATTAATGTCAGGTAATAATAATCTGGTAACAGCCATTACTTTAAGAGCCAATTCAAGAGTTCCGCCTGCTGCATCTTTTAGCGGTGTATCTTCACACGGGATAAACGGCCCTATGCCAATCATATCTGCATTTATTTCTTTAAAGAATAAGATATCATCAGCAAGTGAATCTATGGTCTGTCCGGGCAATCCTACAAGACAGCCCGTACCTGTTTCATATCCAAGTTCTTTTAAATTTAATATGCATTTTTTTCGATTTTCTATATCCATACGAGGATGCATAGTTTTATATAACTTTGGGTCGGTTGTTTCAATTCTAATCAGATATCTGTCAGCGCCGGCTTCTTTGTAAGCTTTGTATTCTTCATAGCTTTTTTCACCGATGCTTAGTGTTACAGCTGTATTCAGATTCTTAATTTTTGTTATGATGCTGCACATTTTATCTGTTGAAAAATAAGAATCTTCGCCGGACTGCAGAACTATTGTTTTAAAACCGTTAGATACTGCATGTTTTGCAAATAAAAAAATCTCATCTTCTGAAAGTCTGTATCTTTGTACATTTTGTTTATCTTTTCTTATTCCGCAGTATAGACAATTTTGTTTGCAAATGTTCGAAAATTCAATCAAACCTCTAAGGTGAACTTCGTCTCCTACAAATTTTTTTCTGATATTATCAGCTGCTTTGAATAATTCAAAAGGTGCTTCTAAAAGCAGTATTTTAATCTCTTCTTTGCTAAGCGAATGAGTTAGCTGTGCTTTGTTCAGGATTTCTTTCATATTTTTAATATAACACAGCTGATTCATTTTTCATTAGAGATTGGTTTAAATTTGCCGGTAGGATATTAATGTTTCAATATTACTATTGAGGTGACATGAGTGTGTGTATTGTTGTATCATAATAATTATGAATTCAGTACGTGATATTTGTAATAAATATAATATTGATTATCAATTTATAAAATTTCTTTTTGTAGGAGCAATAAATACTCTTTTTTCTTACAGTGTATATTCTTTATTTCTGTTTCTGGGGATGCATTATGCTTTTGCGGCAATTGCTTCTACTGTTCTGGGGGTGCTTTTTAATTTTAAAACAACCGGAACGATTGTTTTTAAGAATAAAGACAATACTTTAATATTTAAATTTATTGGTGTTTATTGCATAACCTGTTCGTTGAATATATTGCTGTTAAGGTTTTTTGATGCGTTTAATTTTAATATGTATGCTGCCGGTGCGATATTGGTGCTGCCGATTGCGATGGTGTCATATATTTTAATGAAGAAGTTAGTATTTTTCGGAAAAAGTGCATAATATGAAAAAGATAAGTATTGTTTCAGGTTGTTATAATGAAAAAGATAATGTCAGAGAGTTATGTCAAAGACTTCATAATGTCATGTCGGGATTTGAAAATAAATACCTGTATGAAATTATTATAATAGATAACTGTTCTAATGACGGAACTGTTGACATACTGAGAGAAATGGCAGATGAAGATAAAAGGGTTAAAATTATATTGAATGCACGAAATTTTGGGCATATTCGTTCTCCGTATTACGGAATAATTAATGCTCATGGTGATGCAGTTATATATATGGCGTCTGATTTGCAGGACCCTCCGGAATTAATACCGGAATTTATAAAAAAATGGGAGGAAGGATATAAAATTGTTCTGGCTCAAAAAAACAAATCTGAAGAATCTGCTGTTATGTCGTTTATCAGAAAATCTTTCTATTCTCTGTTAAAATGTATATCGGATGATGAAACTGAGCTTGTAAAAAATTATACGGGATTTGGTTTGTATGATAGGAAAGTAATTGACACAGCCAGAATGATTGATGATCCTTATCCATACTTCAGAGGGTTAATTTCCGAGATAGGTTTTGAGCGGGCATTAGTGGAATTCACTCAGCCTGTCAGGAAAAAAGGTAAAACTAAAAATAATTTTTATACATTGTATGACAATGCGATGATAGGTATCGTAAAACATTCAAAAGTTCCGTTGCGGCTGATGACTTTTGCCGGATTTGTATTGTCTGCATTGAGTATGGCTGTTGCTGTAGGGTATTTTACGTATAAGTTATTGTTCTGGGACAGATTCAATCTCGGTATTGCTCCTGTTGTTATCGGGTTATTCTTTTTTGCTTCCGTCCAGTTATTTTCTCTCGGTATTATAGGTGAATATGTAGGAGCAATATACACACGTGTAAACAAAAAACCGCTGGTTGTTGAAAAAGAACGTATAAATTTTTAGGCAGATTCTAAATTATATGCTTTAGAAAAAAATAACCGGCCGGTTTTCTATTGACTCGGCGGATAAATAAAAATTTAAAAAGATAAATAATTAACTCTGGAAACATAAAGGAGGTAATTATGTATCGATTTTTACGTAATGCATCATATATTCTTGTTTTAATTGGTGCATTGAACTGGGGTCTGGTCGGAATGTTTGGTTTTGACCTGATTGCATATTTATTTGGAATAATGACGCCTTTGACACGTATTCTGTATGGTCTGGTAGGTTTAAGTGCAATTGTTTCAGCGGTAACAATGTATACTGAGCATACTGAGGACTGCTGCGGTTGTGAGTTCTAAATATATGCCAAGGATGTCTTTGATTGAAATTTCAAAAAAAACAACTGATTTTAAGACTTATCTTTCGGCATTAATATTGTCTGGTGTAGCCGATATTTTGACAGAAAGCAGCGGTTACACTCTGTTTGTGCCGTCTGATGAGGCTTTTGACAGTTTGGATAAAAATTTATATAGCGAAATTTTTTCAAAGAATAAACTTCATCAATTAAAACTGCTGTTAAAAAATCATATAGTCAAAGGAAAATATGATGCGTTGGATTTGGAAGAGGTGAAAGAACTCAGGACTCTTGAAGGAAATACGTTGCATCTTGGAGAATACAATGGGGTTATTTATGTTGAAAATGCAAAAATAATCAATGAAGATATAGAAACAAAAGATGGGATGGTTCAGATTATAGATGAAGTTCTTATACCGGATTCAATGCTAAAATAGCACCTGAAAAGGGGGGACTAATATGTTCCCCTTTTCATTAGTCTTTTATCTGCCTGTCAGAGCGAGGTTTTTTTTCACCGGTCTGTATATAATGGGCACAGTAGTTATTAATAAGGGTTTTTATGGAAAAAATAATATTTTTTGATGTTGAAGATTATGAGCGTGAGTTTTTACAGAAAAATTGTGAGGGAAAATATAATTATATTTTCGTATCAGAGCCGCTGAATGATTTAAAGCCTGTGCCTGAGGAATATTCGGATGTACGGATTATCTCTTGTTTTACAAACTCAAGAGTCAATAAGGAAGTTTTGGCGCAATTTCCCCGTCTTAAGCTTATTGCACTTCGTTCAGTAGGTTTTAATCATGTTGACATAAGTTATTGTAAGGAGCATGGTATTGCTGTTGAAACTACGCCTAACTATGGAAATGACAGTGTTGCAGAGTTTGCGATAGGTCTTTTGCTGGATGTTGCAAGAAAAATTACACGTTCTTATATTAACTTGAAAAATCAGGAAGTTAATCCGATTGCAAGTGTCGGTTTTGAGCTTGCAGGAAAGACCATGGGCATTGTCGGATTAGGTAAAATCGGGTCAGAAATGGCAAGACTGGCCAAAGGGTTTGATATGAAAATTCTCGGATATGATATCAAAGAGAATATAGAACTTGAAGAAAAATACGGAGTAGAGTATACAACATTTCATAATCTTCTTGAAAAGTCTGATGTGATTTCTCTGCATTCGCCTCTTACTGCTGAGAATCTGCACCTATTTAACAAAGAAACTTTTAAAAAAATGAAAAACAATGCGATTCTAATTAATACAGCAAGAGGTGAACTAATTGAGACACAAGCACTATATAACGCCCTGGCGGCAAAAGAAATTGCAGGTGCAGGACTGGATGTGCTTGAATGTGAAGAAACACTCTCTAATCCTGACTATCTTGATGATATTGATCGTTTGAACGACAACTACCTTAGAAAAACTCTTCTTAACAACAGGATTCTTAATTTGGATAATGCTATTGTTACTCCGCATATTGCCTATGACACAACAGAGGCAATACATAGAATTTTGAACACAACTATGGAAAATATTGCCGCATTTATCAATGGTAAAATTCAAAATAATATTATTGAAGAATTAAGCTAGAGAATACCAGGCTCCTCTTGTTTTTCCGTGCTTTTCAATAATTTTGTTTTCTGTCATTGATGCCAGATGTTTTTTTACTGTATTAATATTAGTTTTTGTTGTTTTTGCTACTTCGGAGATAGTTATTCTGTCCGACTTTTCAAGCAGTTTTACAATTTTAATCTGTAATTCCGGCAAATCAGTGTATTTTCCTGCCGGTTTTTGAAGCCTTTTTTCTGTTGTTTTTGGTGCTTCCTTTATTACAGGTGTAATATCTTCTGTTTTTTCTAATAAATTTAGAGCATGTTTTTGTAAAATTTTTAAATAAACTGTATTCCAAAATTCGAATTCAAGCTCTTCTTCATCATCCATTGCACTTTCATATACAGTTTCATACAGGCCGTATTCTTCTTTTATAGTCATATCTAAAGAGAAATTCGGAAGGTAAGAATAGCCGGATTTTAGCATAATCAGCATTGTCAAAATTCTTGACAATCTGGAATTGGCACGTGGGTATACTTTAAGCTTAAGCAGTTCTGCGGCTACAATGCAGGTTATAAAAAGCGGATGCAGCTTTCGGCCCAATAATTCCTGTCCTGCCCATTCAAGAACATCTTCAAGAGTATATTCCGGCAGTTTGCTGTTTTCTGTTGAACCGTCTGAATCTTCGTATAAATTTATACCGCCAAAAATTGCGCAGCTGCATTCGTTGTCTGCTGCTTTGGGTATTGAACAGCTTTTTTGTATTTCTGCGTCAGGCGGAAGATTTTCTATCATTCTGTATATTTTGTCTATTGTTTTTTCGGAAAGTATTATGGCCTCATAGTCGGCAAATATCCAATTGAGCGCCATAAGATATCCGGTCATGTCCGTTTCTTCTTCATATTTTAATACGTCAGAAACAGCAGAAATACTGGTCTTTATTGTGTTTTGCAAAGGCAGTAATTCGTCCGTATTGCAATACTTTTTAAAACAGTTCCAGTATCCTCTGACCTCATCTATTTTTGAAATTAATAATAAAATCTCTTTTGTTATCTCAAATTTTGGCGCTTTATACATTTTCTCTCCGACCCGATAATACCCAATTATATTCCAATATATTCCAATATGTTCCAATTATATTTTTGCTGATATTTAGAAAAAAGGCAAACTTTTAACTTATGATAATTTTGAAATTTTGTATTCTAATGTTGTTTTCTTGTAATTTATTTTTGAAGAAATGATAGGCTGATTGTACTCGGCTTTATTGATTGAACGTGCATCAACTATAGGAGAAGGAGGCATAATAGACCATTTATACAATGCTGTAGACATTCTTTTAAAGAATTTTTCCAGCCATTGCAGTTTTTGTTCGGAAGTAATATTTTCTTTTGTCTCATATAAAAATTTTGATTCCATCATGTCGAAAATGGATTGTTGAAGGTTTTCTACCCGCCATATAACTTCGTCTAAAAATTCATACGGCATAAGGGCCTCTTCTGCCAGCAGCGGTTTTTGTGTTTTTGGGTTTATCGCCAGTTCAGCACCCGGTCTTTTGGCTATTATTTCTTCAGGGATTGCATTTTTTACAGTTCGATTTTTGTTTAGCCATTTTGCCAGTGCAAACAATTTCGTTTTTGAAACATCTGCAATTGGTGCAAAGCCGCCGGACATATCTCCGTTTATTGTTGCATACCCCATGTAAAGTTCAGATTTGTCCGAGGTAGCAATAGGCAGCGTTGATTCAAACTCATTAGCTATTCCCCACAAAATTATTGCTCTTGAGCGTGCTTGAATATTGTCATTTGTGAAGGATTCTTTATAGCGGCAATTCCATTGTTTTTGGACCGTACAAAATATATTATCGAACTTAGTCCTTGTTGTTTCATACATTTCTTTAATAGGTATTTCGCAAAAATTTATTCCCAAATTTTCGGCAAGCTTTTTTGCATCGCTTTTGCTTTCTTCGCTTGTTATTTTAGACGGCATACTAATGCCCAGTACATTTTCTTTTCCGAGTGCGTCAGTCAGCAATGTTGCACATACCGTGGAATCCAGTCCTCCGGAAAGCCCCAAAACAGCCCGTTTAAATCCTGTCTTTTTAAAATAATCTTTAATTGATTGGATAATCGTAAGATATGTTCTTTCCAAATCAGGCTCATGGTCAAGCGTAAATGCTTTTTGAGAGTTTAATGTTTTTTCCAGTCCTTTGGGCAGCGGATACACCTTATTTTGTTGAGGCTGAAAGGGATTAACAATAAAAAATTGTTCAGTATATGATTTTGCCATTGCAATAAGGTTTCCCTCTGCATCATAAACCCTGCTTCCGCCTTCAAAAGATATATTATCATTGGAACCTACCTGATTGACGTAGACAATAGGTGTTTTATGCTTTTGGGCGGCGAATGAAAGCATATTATGTTTCAGCTGCTCTTTTTTGGCTCTTGTAATAGAAGATGAGCAGTTAATGAGGTAGTCCGGATGCTGTTCATTTACTACTATTTCGACCGGATCCTGCCTGTATAGATTTTTTTCAAAGAAGTCCTTATCATTCCATCCGTCTTCACAGATGATAAGTCCTGCTTTTTTGTCATTGATATTTATAATTCTGGTTTCACTATCAATCTTTGCAGGCTCAAAATGCCGGTAATCATTAAATTCCGCATATGTTGGAAGAAGCGATTTCCTGATGATATGCGTTATCTTTCCATTTTCAAGTACAGCTGTTGAGTTGTAGAATTTTTTCCCGTATTTATCGGTATTTTTCTGTACAAATCCGATAATAACTTTTACTTTCCCTGTAATCTTTGCAAGTGCTCGCAGCCACTCTTCATTTTCTTCGACAATTATCGGAAATCTGTCAATAAAATCGCCAATCGGGTATCCAATCAGGTACATTTCCGGAAAGATTACGGCTTCGACATTTAATTTGTTTGCCCATTTTATCCATTTAGATGCTTTACGTGCGTTGCCTTCAACATCGCCGGAAACAGGGTTGGTCTGTGCAAGTACTATAGAATTTTTTGCCAGTCTTGTGTTTATTTTTTCTGCTATTTGATTTCTTTCTGTATCTGTCAGACAAGCTTCTTCTAAATCTTTTTCAATTATTGAAGTCAGTTCATAAATATTTTCCATATTTGAATTGTATAACAAAAAAAAATTGACTAAAACTCTTGTTGCTCGCTTTCGGAAAGCGTATTCACAATTTCACCGAAGCATTCTTCAAATGCTTTTACTACAACAGGGTCGAATTGGGTGCCTGCATTTTTTACTATTTCCTTTAAAGCGTCTTCATAATTTGTTTTTCTTCTGTAGATTCTGTCTGAAACGATACTGTCGAATGAATCGGCAACAGAAATTATACGTGCACCTATAGGGATATCTTCGCCTTTTTTCCCTTCAGGATATCCTGTTCCGTCGTAATTTTCGTGGTGGCATTTTATAATCTCTACAACATCCTTAAGCTGTTTAATATCTTCAAGGATTTTAACACTATAAGCAATATGGCTTTTTATTTCATCGTATTCTTCCTGTGATAGCGCATCAATCTTGTATAATATTTCATCTGAAACACCAATCATTCCGATATCATGAAGCATTCCTGCAAGTTCTACCTTTCCGACATCAACAGGTGAAAGACCGAGCTGCTGCGCTATTTTTATAGAATAAAATGTTATTCTTTTGCTTCTGCCGGAAGTATAAGAGTCTTTGGCATCGAGTGCTTCCATTATTGCTTTAATTGTTCCTGAAAACAGTTCTTTCAAATCTTCGATTAATTTGTCATTGTCATGTTTAAGCTGATAAAATTCCAGAGCGGAAGAGACGATGAGCTGCAATTCCTCAGGATTGTACGGCTTTTTTACGTATCTGTATATTTTTGCGTAGTTAATAGCGTCAATTAATATATTTGCATCAGAGTATGCGGTCAAAAGTATCCTCATTGTGTCAGGGCGTAATTCCTGTACCCGTTTTAAAAATTCTACACCGTCCATTTCCGGCATTTTGTGGTCTGATATGACCAGTTCAAAATGTTTTTCTTTCAGCAGCTCCAGAGCATGCAAAGGAGATGTTGTTTTTTCCAGATTGTAAGAACCTCTTAAGGTTCTGTATAAGAGTGCCAGATTGTCTTCTTCGTCATCAACTAATAATATATTATACTTTGTCATTATTCATTCCTGTGTCATTCATTTTTAACGGCAGAGTGATAGTGAACTTTGTTCCTTTTCCTTCTTCTGATTCAATCGTTATATTTCCCCGATGATTTTTTATTACTTTATAGCTAATTGCCATTCCGAGACCGGTTCCTTGTCCTACCGGCTTTGTTGTGAAGAACGGATCAAAGACTCTTTCTTTATCTTTTGTTTCCATGCCGCAGCCGTTATCTTCAAATTCTATAATCATGTTGTCATCCTGCGGCTTTATTCTTATCCAAACGTCACCTTTTTCTTTAATTGCAAAAGCTGCATTATCAAGAATATTCATAAATACCTGATTCAGCTGACCTCCGTATCCTTCGATAGTTGGCAGATTTTCAGCATATTCTTTATGTACTGTGATTTTATTTTTAAATTTATTATGCAGGATATTCAATGTTGTATCAATTTCTTTAGGCAGGTTTACATTATTTATTACTGCTTCTTCAAGCCTTGAGAAGTTTTTCAAATCCAATATAATATTTTTCGTCCGCTCTGTACCTTCCTGACAGCTTCTGATAAGATCAGGCAAATCATCTTTCAGAAAATCCAAATCTATCTCTTCTTTTAGTTCTTTTATGGCCTGTTTGTGTTCTTCTGTCAGGTCGTCATTGTATTCGGTATATTTTTCAATTACCGAGAGCAGTTCTTTTGTATAATTATTCAGGTGAATAAGATTTCCGTAGATAAAATTAACCGGATTGTTGATTTCATGTGTAATCCCGGCCACCAGCTCACCGAGAGATTTCATTTTTTCGCTGTGAACCATCATTGCCTGTGTATTTTTTAGTTCTGTATATGCATCTTCAAGTTCATGTGTCCGGTCTTTAACCTGTTGTTCCATTGACTGATAAAGTTCTTCCAAAGAGGCAGCCATGTTGTTATATGAAATAATGAGTCTGTTTATTTCAAGATAATTTGTCGGTTCTAACCTGTGAGAGAAATCACCTTTTGCTTCAATAAGGCTTCGTACCAACATATTAATAGGCTTGATGAGTACTTTGGCAACAAGATTGGACATTAGAAAACCGAGAAATATGAATATAATAACCATTGCGGTCATATTTTCTATAAGTATATCGAGTCCTTCTTTAACTATCGGCTCGGAGTAAAAGCCTACAATTATAGTTTTATCGTTTTTTGTGCCGACTTCATAAGTTATATTTTTTTGAGGCTTAGCTTTTTCTTTGGATTTAAAAAATTTTTTTGGTGTTTCTGTTATGTTAAAATCATCTTCTAGGTCTAGCTCCGGCGAGTTGTAAAGAACTTTGCCGGTTTTGGTGTCTTTGATGGTCAGGCTTGCTATCAGCTGGTTATAAATCATGTTTTTTACTGATTTATCTATCATCTTGTAGTTATTTTTTTCGATGTAATCATCTACAAGCTGTCTGACTGTTGTATTAATTGATTTATTCAAATTATTACTCTGGAGCGTGACCTGTTTTGTTAATATATCAACGAACAGAATGGAATATCCGGCAATACACAATACCATAATAGCTATTAAAAGGCTTGTTAAAAGTCCGAATTGAGTGCTTAATTTAGTTTTAAAATTTTTCATTAAATCCAACATCACTCTTACCTTTACTTAAACATATGATTTGAAGAACCTTTTTTCTTTTCCGAATCGAAAATTTTGCCTATTAAAAAGCCCAAAATTCCAATACAAGAACTGGCCGGAACTATTATTGACAACGAATATATAAGAGTTTCCGCATCAAGTCCTTTTGAAAAAATAAAAATTCCGCAGATTATCGCAGTGGTGATTGCAAATATCATGCTTATTTTAAATGCATATTTTTGGTTCTCTAAATCTATCATCGTCTTTACTTATTTTTGTTTTCAGCTTCTTTTTTGAAGCAGAATTGTACTACAGCAATTTTATCAATATTCTTTAATAAAACAAATCGTCCGGATACTATATATTTTCCGTTTTTTTTATTTTTTGTTATTCTAATTGGCCGTAAGCAGCAATTTATATTTGCGCTGCCTTCAAGAGAAAAGCTTATAGTATAGTCTTTTTCTGTATCTAATTCTTTATCCGTTTCTAATTTCATTCCTCCTGCGCTGATGTCCAGACAATGGCAGGTTATATCTTCATCTTTTAATTTTATGTTTTTTTCTAAAGGAATTCTTGTAAATTCACGTCTTTGCAGAATTTCATAAGCATCAGTCGATTTGATTTTCAATATATTATCTTGAATATCTTCAACTGTTGATCTGAGATAAAGCATTCCCTCCTGTGCCGGTGCAAAAAGTTCAATATCGGCGCCGTTTTTATAAAACGAGAGTTCAGGTTCCGGAACCGCTATTTCAAGGTGTTCTTTCAGTGCTTTTATCACCGTCCCCGTTGCTGCTCCGTGCACATCTTCAGGTAATATACTTACGTTTTGGTTCTTTTTTAGTAATGATTTCATTTATTCTGCCTTTAAATTTTTTAATTTTTAAACTAAACTTTTAAACTCTTGCCGGCTCTGTTCTTACTATTCCGACTGATTTTGCTTTAATATTATTGCTTATTTCATTATACGACATAACTGCAATTTGAGGATATGTTCTTTCTATAAGCCGTCTGAACGGCAGCCGGATGGGCGAAGAACATAGAATTACCGGTTGATTTCCGAAGGATGTAATTGCTTTTTCCAGTTCTTGATTCAGGCTGTCCAGCAGTCTTCTTGTGAATGCAGGATCAAGTGTTAAACTTGTTCCGTCAGCGCTGACGCCCTGTGCAATTGTGTTTTCAACATCGGGTGCAAGTGTGATTGCCAAAAGTTCTCCGGTATCCGAGAGGTTTTGTTTACAGATTCCCCGGGCCAGTCCCTGACGAACCTGTTCTGTAAGAAAATCGGTATTTCTGCTTACTTTTGACTGCAAGCTTATTATTTCCATTATTGATTTTAAATCTCTGACAGAGACTCTTTCTCTCAGCAGGTTTTGCATTACCTGTTGAACTTCGCCGACGGAGGTATCTTTCATTAAATCTGTTACATAGTCCTCGGAAACTTCTTTTTTAAGGTTGTCTATAAGCTGTTGGACATCTGCTCTTGTAATTATTTCAGCAGAGTTCTTTTTAATAACTTCTGTCAGATGAGTAGATATTACCGCTGACGGGCTTACGACCGTGTAGCCGTATGCTTCCGCTATTTCTTTATCTTTTTCTTCAATCCATAGTGCAGGAAGCCCGAAAGCAGGTTCAATAGCTCTGATGCCATTGATTCCCAAGTCATTTTCCGTACCTCCTGCGTTCATTGCAAGGTGTCTGTCCGGATATACTTCTCCGTTTTCTATGGCAACACCTTTGAGTTTTATCTGGTAGGTATTTGGCGGCAGCTGTAGGTTATCCCGCACTCTTATAGACGGCAGCACTATACCCAAATCGAGTGCTGTTTGTCTTCTTATTTGTGCGATTCTTTCCAGCAAATCTCCGCCCTGTTCGACATCTAATAACGGAACGAGCCTGTATCCTATTTCCATTTCAATAGTTTCTACGTTTAAAAGTTCCAGAACGCTTTCTCTGGTGGCTTTTTTCTTCTTTTTACCAACTCGATTTGCCATGGAGCTTTTTTCTTCCGCTGCTTTTTGTTCTTCGAGTTCTTTTTGTTTTATGGCTTTATTTTTAGTAAATGCTGTCCAGCCTATACCGATAGAAACAAGAGTAAACGGTATTGTCGGCATTCCCGGAACCAGCCCGAGCAGCAAAAGCAAGCCGGAAACAATTCCCAGTACAACAGGATTTGCAAACATTTCATTGTTTATATCACTGCTTAAGGAACTGTCCTGACCGCTTGCACGGCTCACTATTAAACCGGTTGAGAATGAAATCAAAAGTGCCGGCAGCTGCGTGACGAGACCGTCTCCTACCGTCAATATAGTGAATGTACTCAACGCTGTCATTATATCCATTTTCAGCTGCCACATACCGATAATAAAACCGCCGAAAATGTTTATTACCGTAATAATAATCCCTGCAGTGGCATCTCCTTTGACGAATTTTGAAGCACCGTCCATTGTTCCGTAAAAATCTGCTTCACGTTCGAGCTTGCGTCTTCTTTGTTTAGCCTGTTCTTCGTTTATCAGCCCGGAGTTCAGGTCAGCATCAATACTCAGTTGTTTACCCGGCATACTGTCTAATGTAAACCTTGCCGATACTTCCGCAACTCTTGTTGCACCGCCTGTAATAACCATGAAGTTTATGATTACGAGTATTATAAAAATGATAAATCCGACTACATAGTTCCCGCCGACAACGAACTGTCCGAAAGAATGTATAACCTCTCCCGCTGAACCGTCCAGCAATATTAATCTTGTTGAACTTACGTTCAGTCCGAGTCTGAATATTGTTGCGACAAGAAGGATTATGGGAAATGAAGAGTATTCTAACGGTTCTTTGATAAATAAGCAGACAAGAAGAATAATAACTGAAAGTGAAATATTCAATGTAAGCAATATATCCAGCAGCATCGGCGGAAGCGGTATGACCATCATTGCAACAATGATTACCAGACCTACGGCCATTATTATGTCGTTATTTTTTAGTAAGCTTACCAGATTATTCAAATTCATAGATTATACTTTCTCAGTATAAATAATACCCTATATTTCAGAGTATTTCTATTTCTTAACCTTTTTTAACCATAAAAACGAACTTGACCGTAACGAATATTAAAACAGCAGTACCTATTTTATCCCTTTAAGTATATTATTTGTCAAAGGTGGAATATCCATCATTTCAATAAATAATTCTATATAATATAGTCTGTCATTTTTTTGAGAAGAAATTTCATTCAGTATTTTATCCAGTTCAAGTTCTGTTCTTGCCTGATAAATTGCGGCTTTTCCGTCAAATAATTCAGGGATTTTTGAATAATCAATTTTCATTATGTTGTTGAACTCATCAACGGGCTTTTTGGATAATAATCTTTCAATTGTATATCCTGCATTGTTGATAACAAAAATCACAGGTGTTAAGTTCTGTTTCATCATGTTGCCTATTTCAAGAGCAGTGAGTTGATGAGAACCTTCACCTGTGATGAGAATTGTCCTTCTTGACTTATCGGCCATTGCTCCTCCAAATGATGCCGGTGTGGCCCATCCAATCGAGCCCCAGAGTACTTGATTTTGCAGCAATGCATCTTCCGGCAGTTTTAAAGGTGCCATTGCATACGTGAGTATTCCGGTTTCTGCAAAAATCAAATCATTTGGCTTAAGGAACTGTTGAAGCCGTGGGAAGATGTAGTGTGTAGACAAATCTTTATCGGAAGGCGCTTCTTTAATTTGTTGATAATACCATTTCCAATCCGGATGAATTGTTTCGTTTTTGCAAACTTTGTCTGCTAATTCAAATAGAAATTCTTTCATTAAAACATCTTTATAACGTATGTTTTCAATGGTGCAATATGTGCCTTGTATGTTGATAAAATTATCGGGAACAAACGGAAGATTAAAACGCATTGTATTCAAGTCACTGAAAATTGTACCTGCGCATATAACACAATCTGATTCTTTCAGTACATTGTATGCTTCTGTATTTCCGTATTCTCCAAGAAATGTGCCCATATAATATTTATAATTTTCATCTGTTATTCCTTTACCCATCAATAGTGATGCTGTCGGAAAAGATGACTTTTTAATAAAAGAATTAAAAGGCTCAATTGCACCATATCTTTTTATTAGCGTATCTGCCAGTATTGCAGGTTTTTTTGAATTGTTAATGAGTTTAAGTGCATGTTCAGCTGCTGCTTTTAGATTTGCGGGGTTGCTCCGGGGCAAAGTAATATTTGGCTGATTATCTATCTTTATTGAACAAATATCTACAGGAATAGAGATATATACTGGCTTTTTTTCTTTAATAAATATTGATAATATACGGTCAATTTCTTGTTTTGCATTTTCAGCGTTAAGAGATGCAGCTGCTGAGGTTACATTTGAAAATATCCGTTCACATGCTTTGTAGTCGGGATTTTGAAAATTATGGTGCAGCATTGTGTTATTTTTGATAAATTTAGTTGCAGGAATGCCTGTAATTTTTATAACAGGAACTGATTCGGCGTAACTTCCGGCAATGGCATTTACTGCGCTTAGTTCACCTACGCCGTATGTTGTGATTAAAGCACCGTATCCTTTTATTCTTGCATATCCGTCAGCGGCATAGCCGGCGTTCAATTCGTTTGTGCATCCAATCCAATTTGTTTGCGGGTGTTTAATAACAGCTTCAAGAATTTCAAAATTATAGTCACCGGGCAGGCCGTAAAAATCTTTAATTCCCAGCTTATATAATTCCTGAATCAAATAATCGGCTACTGTAATTTTATCCATGTTTTTATCCTGTGTATTTTATATTGTTTTAAATAGTACGACTCATTATTACACCATATTTAAAAAATGACAATAAATCCTTTTGGCTATTGCATTTTGGCGTGTTTGAAGTTTTTCTGATTTAAATATACATTTGTATATTTAAAAAAACATCCGGTGTGTAATTTTAAATTATTTTTTAGAAATTATTCAAAAATAAAAAAAAATTGTTTTTATTGCTAAAATCTCAGAAAAAAAATTCACTTTTACAATATTTAATATTTTTAGTGTATACCGGTAAATGTTTTAACAGCTAAATAGATGGAACAGAGCGTTTGTATATGAAACTGAAAGAAGATGTTAGGGGGGGGATATTCTTTAGTAAATCAAAATTGCGGGGTGAAGTTGCAACAGGATATGCACAAACAATGTTAAGAAGCGGCGGACGTTCAGGTATCGGATTTGCATTGGGTGTGCGATGGAAAATCTAGTATGACTTTTCTTCGATAATAAATTTTGGGTAAGCACCTAAAACTCTCAAGAAATTTGTATAAGGTTTTATTCTTTTAAGTGCTTCTTTCCCTGCTTCTTCTTCCGGATGTCCCTCAAAATCCACAAAAAATACATATTCACCGAGAAACTTTTTAGATGGTCTTGAATCAATATAACAAAGATTGATTTGCAGCTGTTCAAAAACTTTTAATACTTTAACAAGCGCTCCTGCTTCATTATTAGTTGCAAATACAATACTGGTTTTATCATTCCCTGTTATAACGGAAGGATTTCTAGATATTAGAATGAATCTTGTTTTATTATCCTTTTCATCGTTTATATTCTTTTTCAGAATTGTAAGCCCCAGCTTGTTTGCACCTGTTTCACTTCCGATGGCTGCATATGAATCATCTTTGTTTAGCAGTTCATGCATAGCCCTGCTGGTTGAGGAGGTTTCAATGAATTCAAATTTTGAACTGAATAGTTTGTGCATTGAATTTTGGCATTGGCTAAGTGCTTGAGGATGAGATATAACTTTAGTTATTTGGGACAGATTGTTATTTTTTGATACAAGGCAGTGATTAATTTCTATTACGGTTTCAGCACTAATGTGCAAGTTGGTATCTTTTATTCGGACAAGATTGTCAATTGATTCTCTGACTATTCCTTCAATAGAATTTTCAACGGGTATTATGCCGATGGCGTTAATATTATTATCAGTAAAATCTATTACATTCTTTATGGAGTAAAAGAATTTTTGAGCATAATCATTTAACCTTAAAGAATTGCAAAATATATTTTTTGCTTCTTCACAATATGACCCTTCCGGCCCCAGATATGCAATGATTTTTTTTGAGTTTAATGACATGATTTGAAGATATACACAGAATCTGCTAAAATAATTTCATGTTAATTTTACAAAAAGCCAGGATAAATGACAAATGACAAATGACAATGATGGTGCCGGGCCTGCAATAAAATTCGGAACAGACGGCTGGCGTGCTGTTGTAGGAAAAGATTTTAATTTAAAGAATGTAGAAATTGTTACAAAAGCCATTGCAAAATATGTATATGATAAAGATGGTATCCAAAAACCGTTCATCATAGGTTTTGATCCGAGAAATAAAGCAAAAGAATTTGCTGAATTTTGTGCCGGTATATTATGTAATTTAGGATTTTCCGTTACTTTATCCGAGGAAGTAATTCCGACGCCTGTGCTGGCCTATTCGGCAAAATTATACGCATCAAATGCAATAATGTTTACGGCCTCGCACAATCCGCCGGAGTATTTGGGAGTAAAATTTATTCCTGAATATGCCGGCCCTGCAACTAATGAAATTACAAATGAGATTGTTGATAATATTCATAACATCTCTGAAATTTCTTTTAATAATCTTCAAAAAGGCGAGTTAAAATATAAATCTTTCAAAAACAGATACTTTGAGCATATTGAGTCGCTTATAGATTTTAAGCGAATTAAAGAGGCGGGGATTCAGATTATATATGACGGTTTATACGGTGCGAGCATAGGATATTTTGACCGGCTGCTGGAGCGTAACGGAATAAATTTTGAGTCAATGCATATGTATCATGACGTTAATTTTGGCGGCGGAATGCCAGAACCAAAGGCTGCATATCTTTCTGAATTAATAGATGAAATTTGTCAAAGAACCAATGCAATCGGCCTCAGCAACGATGGCGACGGGGATAGATTCGGTGTTATTAACGAGAAAGCAGAGTATGTGTCTCCGAATGAAATTATTGCATTACTGCTTAAACATTTGCTTCTTAATAAAAAAATAAGCGGAAAACTTGTTAAAACAGTTGGAGCAAGCCAGATGCTTGACATTGTTGCCGAAAAATATGATGTTGATGTTATTGAAACACCGGTCGGCTTCAAATGGGTCGGAAAGGCCATGCGAGAAAATGATGTAATTATTGGCGGAGAAGAATCGGGCGGATTGAGTATTAAAGGTCATATTCCTGAAAAAGACGGTATTCTTGCAAATCTTTTGATTCTTGAGATGCTGGCTTATGAAAATAAACATCTTTGGGAGTTGCAGGAAGATTTGAAGCAAGATGCCGGATGTGAGTTTATAAATAAAAGGGTTGATGTCAAGCTGGAAAATCAACAACAGCTTAAGAAAATGATGATGGAGTTTTCTGATTTGAAAACAATTGCATCGTATAAAGTTTTTGAAAAAGATGCCAAAGACGGTGTCAGGTATTTTCTGGATGATATGAAATCCAGAATTTTAATACGGCCCAGCGGAACAGAACCTCTTTTGAGAGTTTATTTTGAATCAGATTCGAAAGATAAAATTGAAGAACTGAAAAAGTGGTTTGAAAAGACTGAAATTATTCATTAATTTTCTTGGTTATAGCGGAAATGACCGTTGCCAGTGAGTTATTGTATCCCAGCTCGTCTTTGACTTTTTCATATGAGTAAAGAACGGTTGTGTGTTTTTTATCAAAAAATTCTCCGATTTGGGGGAAACTTTGTTTTGTTAAGTCACGGCAGATGTATATCGCTACCTGCCTTGCTTCTGCTATTTTTTGTGCACGTCCGGAGCCTTTTATATCATTTGGCGAGATATTATAATAACTTGCCACTTCGTCCACTATTGAATCCAGTGTAATAGTTTTCGCTTTTTCAGAATAATTGATAATTTTTTTTACATTTTCAAGATTTAATTCCACTTCATTTATGCTTGAGTATGCTGTTATTCTGTTGAAGGCACCTTCAAGTTCCCTTATATTATGTGCATAAATTGTTGCCAGAAATTCAATAATATTATTTGGAACATTTATTTCAGAGCTAAGGGCCAGATTATTGAGAATAGCCATTCTTGTTTCTATATCAGGAACCTGAATATCCGCCATTAATCCCCATTCAAACCGGCTCACCAGCCTGTCGGAAATTGAGGGTATTTCTTTAGGTGTACGGTCGCTCGTGATGACAATCTGTTTCCCTGCGCTATGCAAAGTATTAAAAGTATTAAAAACCTCTTCTTCTGTTCTTGTTTTGCCGGCAATTAGCTGGATATCGTCAATTAAAAGAACATCTGCTTTTCTGTATTTATTTCTGAATTTGTTCATTTTATCAATAGTATCATAGCCCTTTGCCAGTGCGTTAACGACATCATTTACGAATTCTTCGGCTTGAACAAATTTTACCTTGAGATTGGGTTTGTTTTTTATAATATAATGTCCGATTGCCTGCATAAGGTGAGTTTTTCCTAAGCCGGGGCCGCCGTATATATAAAGCGGATTGTATTTTTCTCCCGGGTTTTTTGCAACAGTTTGTGCAGCAACAAATGCAAGTTTATTGTTTGAACCTACGACAAAATTTTCAAATTTATATTTTAAATTTAAATTTGACGACTGCATTTGCGTGAGACTGTCGTACTGATATTTTTTTTGTGCATTGTCATCTTCTTTTTTTGATTTTGAGCTTTTTTTGGCAAATTTTTTTGCTAATTCATCATCATAAATTATTTTTATTTCCAGTTCTTTGCCCAGAACTTTTTTTATTGCGCCGGTCATCTCCTGATGATGATTTTTTCTGAGCATGCCGGGAGCAAATGCTTGTCCTGTGTGCACGACAAAATTATTTTCATCGAAATACTGCGGCTCTAAAGGCAGAATCCATGTAGAAAAGGTGGAATCGGGGATTTCCTTTTCCAATATATCCAATATCGCATTCCAAACTTCAAGTATATTTTCCTGACTCATAAAATTATTCTATATCAAAATGGTATTATTTGAAATCTTAATTTGAGACTTTAGGCTCATTTTTTTTCAATTTTTTCAATTATTGCATTAAGCGTAGATTTGGAGCCGTAAATTTTATTTATCAAAATTTGAAAAGGGTGAAGCATCATGCCCAGAAGACGAAATTTGTTATTCAGTTTTTTATTAAATAAATTAGCCAGATTGTTGCTCATATATGGCATTTCGCTTTCAAATAGAGTGTATTGATAGTTTTTAAGTAATATTTGAAAACTTTTTTTTGTAAAATGCGTCAGATGATACGGTGGATAATACAGGTTTGAATATTTTCCGAATATTTTTGAAATAGCTGAATCGATGTTTGGTACTTCAATAATAAGCTTTCCATGCGGGTTGAGTTTTTCATACAGCAGTTTTATAAAGTACTGCGGGTTGTAAACATGCTCAAGAACATGCCGTAAAAAAATTACATCGTAATTTTTTTCACTATTAAAAAATTTTTCAACAGTAATATAAATTACATCTTTATTCCCGGCCAATTCCGGCGGAGGTTCTTTTGAAAAATCAACAGCAAAGACCTGTGAGTTTTTATAAAGTACTTTCATTGCTGCGGCGTATCTGCCGTTTCCTGTTCCAAAATCGGCAATTGATTCTGGACAAGAATTTTTTAAGTATCGTTTTATTTCTTTTTTTGCTATATAGTTTTTTATTCTGTCAAATATTCCTTGTTTCCCTTCATCAAAATTTTTTGAACCTCTTTTGTCGTAGAGATATTTTAAGGTATCTTCTGTCGGGATTGGAGAAGTAAAACAGGCGGAACAAGAGGTGCACTTCAGAATATTGAATCTGCCAAGATTAGTGTCATAATCTTCACATTCCAGAATCTTTTCCAGACAAGAATTTCCGCAAATATCACATTTAGATTTTTCGACATAGATTACAGAACTTTTTGACATAACTATATATTAGCAAAAAATATATTACCCGTCTTTCTTATATTTATTCTTTGGGTGTATCTAAGGGTCTAAAAATTTGTTAAGATTCTTGAAATGAGATTTGAACATGTTATAATAAATATACGGGGAACTAATAATGGGAAAGGATCGAAGAAATGCGAGTTGGTATTGTAAATAATGCTTCAATGTTTTGTCAACCTCTTAGATTTGGAAAATCAGAGCCGAAAAAAACGGTTGATGAATTGAAACAGGAAAATGCTGCTCTTCGATTGAAATTTAAAAAAGCATGTGAGATTGCTGCTCTTCAGGCTGATCAGTTTGAAAGTGCAGTTAAATCTAAAAAATAATTTTAAAATGTGCTTATATTTTTAATATGTTCCATTTCGTAATTATCTGCACCCAGAATTGATATCACATCGATTCTGTAATTTTTATACGTTTCATTTGTCGTTTGCAGATAAAACATTGCTGCTTTGTAAATGTTTTCCAGCTTTTTTTGAGTGATTGCTTCAAGCGGATGACCAAAAAATTTTGTCTTTCTGGTTTTTACCTCTACAAAAACAATAGAATCTTTTTCTTTTGCGATGATATCAATCTCTGAATATCTTGAATAATGAAAATTTCTTTCAAGTATTTTGTATCCGAGATTTTGCAAATATTTTGATGCTATTTCTTCTCCGAGTGCACCCGTGATTTTGTTTGAAACTTTATTCATATTTTTCTATTATACTGTCTAAAAGATTTTTAAAATCTTTTCTGAATTCTTTAGGAAATTTTACTTCACAATTTTCTCTGTATCGCAGCAAACGTCTCATCAGAACCTCCCTGTCTTTGCCCCGGTTTGTAATAGTCAGGGTGGACGGTTCATTTACGTCAATTTTTTCTTCATCTCTTGAAACATATACTTTCGCCAGATGCCCTTTGAGGACAAATGTTACATCATTTATTATACTTTTTTCGGGGAATCTGTTGGGCAGTTGTTTTGCATCATCAATACTTTCAATCAAAAATTCTTTAAAGTTCCCTTCCGGGGGATAATAAGCGATAAGATATGCATTATTTTGCCTTACAATAATTTCTTTAGGATGAATTTTATAGGTATTACCCTGATATTTTATTATTAGCTGCTGTTTGTCCGCACAAAAATGGATATATTGTTTTAAGAGTTTTTTTGATGTGTCATCGCAAAGATTTTTTAGCCGTATCCCTTTAGCTTCCTGTGATTTTAATAATTCATACGATTCTTTATCAAGTGCGTTTTCTATTCTTCTGAATTGTTCATAAAGTGAACTTTGAATTTCTGATTTAACCATGCTTTTCATATAATTTTTCAGAAAATTAAAAGCACGTATCTCATTTATATTAAGATGTAATGAATCGATATCATTTTTTAGATAAAATTTACTGCCGTTTTTTTCAATTTGAAACCCCATTACTCTTAGAGTATTAAAATATTTTGATATTGTTTCTTTTGCGTAAATATTGCTGACATTTTCATTGTCTTCAATTAATTGAATAATTTCATACCGAGAACAAGGATGATTCGACATATGTTTATATAATTCTAAAACACGCAGACCGGCTGCTGCTACTTTACGTCTGGTCATTTTTTTCATACTCCGCTCTGATGCTCTTTAGTATTTTAACAAATTTATCCTTGAACTCTTGCGGTGCAATAATCTTACATTCCGCTCCGTAAGAGAGTAATTTCTGTATAAAATTAAATTCACTGTAAACTGATGCTTCAATAATAATTGTTGAATCGGATTTGGAAATTATATGCTCAAATCTGTTTTCCTGAAAAGTATGCAGTGCAAGTCCTGTTAATGCATATCTGACCTTTTTAATCAGTCCGAGATATTTTTCATAAATTTCTTTGTTGTTTCCGTATTCAATTTGTGTGACTGATTTTATTTTATCTATTCTTAAATAACCTATATTTTCATATTTATATGAGTATCCCCATACGTATAATTTTTCATTTTCAAATTCAATAAAATCAGGCAAAAAAGATAAATCTTCCCAGCCGTTTTTTGCGGAACGATAATGAATATTCACCGTGCATTTTTGTTTTGTTGCAATGATTAAATCTTGTAGTACTTTTTTATCTATATCTTTGAGCGGATGTTTTGTGGTGAGAAGTTCCAGAGCATATTTATCGCTGATAAAACCGGCAAGTTTTTTGTACAGGTTATTAACAGAATCGATAAGCTGCCAGTCTCCTGTCGCAATTACTCCTTTTCTTAACTCGTGAAGATAAAAGGCATTCGATTCGCTAATTTTTAAAGAAAACGGATGAGAGGTTATTGAATATTTGAAATTATTTTTTTTATTTGGTTTGGGTATAATACAGCCTGCGCTTCGTAATGTGTTGATGGTATTTGTAATTGTATCATCTGATAAATCTTTGCCAATAAATGAATCTTTTGCAAAAATTTCAGACAATTCTTCTCTGGTATAGCTGGACGTTAACAGCAGCCGTAATAAAAATAAAGCTCTGTAGCCGGTTTTGCTTATGACGTTTTCTTTTATATCCCTTATGGGGCTTTTCAACATATTTTTGTCCATTTATTGCAGTTACGTCGGTTAGCTTAAGAATATTTTATTTTAAATTTTTCTTTTATTTGTGTATATATTTGCCGTTTAATTAAGCTTTGGGAATTTCTTCTTTTTGCGGTTGTGAAATTGATTCTGTTTCTCTGATATGAATCTTGTTTATGATATTTGCACGTTTTTTGCGGAAAAGCATATCAGTGAAAGCTTCTATTCTTGTAACAAAACCGGCCTCTCCTGTTTGTTCGTCTATTGAAAGGTTCAGGCATGGTTTATTATACTTTCTTGAATATCTTTGGATTCTCTCAACCATGATTGAATCAGGGCCGCAGCCGAAGGCATTGATTGTAATGATTCCGTCAATTTTGTTATCTTGAAGATAATGCCCGGCAGCACCGGCCATTTCCAGTTCATTAGCCCAGTATATATTCGTTTCTAATGCTGACAGGCCTTCAACCAGCTGTTCTTCAGGAAGCATATATGCTGTGAATGCTTTTACATCGAGTTTTTCGAGTTTATCGAATATTTTCATAGAGACTCTGTCGTCATATAGATTATAGCCATGGGCTATTACTGCAACATTGATAGGGTATTCTTTTTGGTTGTTAACGATAACGACTTTCCCTTCTTTAGCAAATTTTAATGCTTTTTCAAATGGGATACCCGAATTCATCATAATTTTGAAATTATTCAAAACTTTCCAGCCTGCTTTGGAGGCCAGTTTGATTTTCTTTTCATCTGTTATTCCGAAAACTTTAACACTTTCTTTTAAAAATTGATATAGCCCTTGATTTTTTTCTGATTTATCAAGTGTCGGATCAATCAGCGTAAATTTTCTTTTTACGACATTTTTGATTAAATCCGGCAATCCTCTGATTTTTGAACAGTTATAAATTTTATGATCAATGGACTGAATAGACGGTACAAAAATTTTGTCTATACCTTTATCAAGCAAATTCAAAATATGGCCCACATAAACTTTAATGGGCAGGCATGTTTCTGAAACTACTAATGCAGAACCTTTAGACATTGTTTCTTTAGTTGTTTTATCAGATAGAACAACTTCAATTCCGAGTTCTTTAAAAAATCCGAACCAGAAGGGGAAATAGTTGTAATAAGACATTGCTCTGGGTATTCCTATTTGCATTAGATAATCCTTTTTTATCTGTACACTTATTATTGACTTGATTATAAATCAAAAAAATAAATTTTTGACATTATCTTATGACAAAGTTAATAAGGTAAAAAATATTTATTAATAATATTTAAAATTTTTTTACCCGATTAAATTATCCCCGTGATGCTTTAATTGAGTGAAGATATGTTTGTATAATTTAAGTATATTTGTAGTTTTTAACCATAATTTTAATAAAAATAATCTTTACAATACTTAGCGTATCTTAATAAAACTTGAGATTAAGTATAAAAATTACACTTATTATGTAAAATTATGTTAAAATGTAAACTACAAATAGCAATTTTTAATATTGACCATCATTGAGAATTTACGTAGATGTTGTTAGGACAAAAATGAAAGTTCAACCCAATTACACTAGAAGTTATACGGAAATAAGCGGAAATAACAATCA
This sequence comes from uncultured bacterium, assembly GCA_949284155.1. Lineage (GTDB taxonomy): Bacteria > Cyanobacteriota > Vampirovibrionia > Gastranaerophilales > Gastranaerophilaceae > Spyradomonas. The sequence goes on from CASDVD010000024.1 coordinate 37,305, forward strand.
AAAAGCAAGAAAACAAAATCCTGCTTTCGGTAATTTTGCAGTTGCTACTATGGATGCTGTAGAAAGAGGCGGTTTGTTCGCTTCATTTGCTGTTCAGGATATTCTGGGTTCTTGTGTCCCAAGAACAATTACGGGCTTTTACAGAAATAAAGATATTACCGGTAAATATAATTATGCTGAGGCCTCGGAAGTTTCAATCAGAGAGTTTGTCTCCAGTATTACGATGTTTTTGATACCAATGGGTATTATGGCTGTTGCAAAACGCAGTATAGGTCATTCTTGTGATGTGCCGGCTAAATTTATTAAAGCTCTTGGCGAAACTTTGCAAAAAACCGTTAAAGAAAAACCTGCTGATTTGAAAAAGGCTTTTTACAATAATGCATTTAAAAAAATGTTTTCTGATTCCGGTATAAAAAACGGAGAAAAGAAAGCTGCTGAATTTGCCGATAGGCTTATAGAACTTGAGTCTAAGGACAAAAAAGCTTATAAAACCGGTCTTTCAGAACTTCAGGCTGAATATTCCGTTTTAAGAAAAGAAAATACGGCTGATGTTACTGAAGATTTTTATAAAACAACTTTAAAATACGGAAAAGAATCTGACGGATTAAAAGCCCAGGGTTCATTCGGTAATTTTGTAAAACATATACGTGACTATTCTCATGACGCAATTGATGCTGTTAAAAAGAATCAGGAAAACGCTGAAGAGTTTTTAGAGAAATTTAATTTTAAACGTATCGGAACAAGAGTCCTTGCCAACTTAACTATGGCTCTTTCCGTAATCGGATTTTATATGTATATTCCAAAACTTTATACATTGCATAAAACAAATCCGGCCCTTGCCGGTTTGGAACCGGAAACGAAAGGTACAGAAGCGGCAAATGAAAATAAATAATATATCAAATTCAAATAGTTTCGCCGCAAGAAAACAAAATGTTGCTTTCGGCGCAAATGTAAGAAGTCTGACAGAATCATTGGGAAGAAAAGTCGGTAATAAGGATGGATTTTTCTCAAAATTGAATGATCATATAGAATTTGACGGGTGCAATCTTCCGTTTGCCGTATTTATGACTGTTCTTTTTGGTGCGGTATTGCTTTGCCGATATGCGGCCGCCAGAGATAAAGATGAACGGCGTGAAATTTTGACAAGAGATTCCATTACTATCGGTACTCTTGTTTTTGCACGTCCTCCATTGAAAAAAGCTTTTGCTAAGCTTTCGCAAAAGTCAACGGGGCTGGCTCTTTCTATCAATCCTAAAAAATATTCAGAATTTAACCCGTTGAAAAAACTTTACAGCTATCTTCAGCCTGAAGGCGGAATTAAAGTTATGACTTCAAACGACATAGCTTCTAAGTATACAACTAAAGGTTATAAAAACGGTTTTGCTGATCTTCTCCGATTTGTTGAAAACGAAGGCGGTAATTCACAAAAAATGATATCTAAAGATAAGACCCTTTCTGATGCAGTTAAGAAAGCTTTTGAATCTGTGAGCAAGGATAAAAAATTTGAAGAAGCTTCTGTTGATGAAATGATTAAAGTCTTTGATAAAGGACATAAGAGCCAAACAAAAGAGGTCAAAGAGTTATATTCTCTTCTGGAATCTGATAAGAATCCTATCATCAAAAAGGCAAAATCTGTAAACAGCTCATTTGACTTTGTAACTACTTTCTTGATTGTACCTACTATGCTTGGTTTTGTATTGCCCAAGATGCTTGAGCACAGATTGAAACAAAGCAGAAAGGCTGCTGCTGCAGAGGCAAAAGCTGACAATGAATCACAACAACCATCTGTGAATGTTCAATCTTTCCTGAATACTATGAACAAGAGCAATTCACAGGCATTTAAAAGCTTTACGCAAATGGTTGGTTAATACAATTTAGTTATAGTTATTTGTTGGAGATGATTTTTAGTATTTCCTCAGGTGTTTCCACTAAATAGTCTGCGCCGTTTTCAATAAGTATATTTTTTGAGCGGAATCCCCAGCAGACTCCTATACATTTTATACCTGCATTTTTTGCTGTTTTTACATCAACCTCTGAGTCACCGATATATATTGAGTTTTTTTTGTTTGAGTCCAGAATTTTCATTGCTTCCAGAACACTGTCCGGAGCCGGCTTCTTTTTCACTTTTTCTGTTTCTCCTACGGCTGTATTTATTAGTGTTCCGAAGTAATTTTTACATAGCTCTTTAACTGCTGCATCAAACTTGTTCGATACGACAGCGGTTTTTATGCCTTTTGTTTTTAGTATTTTTAACAGCTCTATTATGCCCGGGTATGGTCTTGTTGTATTAAACATATTTATTTTGTAGTGACTTTTGAAAACACTCAAACAATCTTCATAATCAGGATTATTCACTCCATCGGGAATTGCCCGCTCTATCAATTTTTTTACACCATTGCCAACATAGTTTCTTATTTCTTCAATTGACTTTTGCTCATAGCCAAACTGTTTCAAGGCGTAATTTGTACTTTCTTTTAAATCCTTGAGCGAATTTATAAGAGTTCCGTCTAAATCAAAAATCAAAGTATCAAACATTATCTGGATTCCTGTATAGGCATGTTAAAATTCAGGTCTATATATGAAAAAATCCGCTGCGGTATGACAACAGAGAATGCATAACTGTTATCAGCGGGTGTAATTTTTATTAAAGAATTTTTGTTGTCTTTTTTCATAACGGAGAGAAGAAATTCTTTTTCATTTGTTTTGAAAAGAATATATCCGCTGCGTGACTGCATTTCTAAAATTTCGTATTTATTGGCATTAACACTTGCCAGAGCAAGGTAAAATAATTTGTCAAAAGGCATTTGATATTTTCTTAAACAGCTTTGATATGTGGCAAATGCCTGCGGCTCCGGGGTTTGGGCCTCAGCAATCAGCGGCATCTGCATACAGAATATTAATGCGATTATGAATAGAAATCTCATTTTAATCCTCTTCATCCATCCAGGTTGAACCTACTTCAATATCAGCAACAAGCGGAACAAGAAGCGGCTGTCCCAGTTCCATTGCTTCTTTAACAATGTGTTTAATTTGTTCAAGTTCATCTTTGTATACTTGAAGAATCAGTTCATCGTGAACTTGCATAATCATTTTAGACTTAAATTTTCCGTCTTGCAATTTTTTATGCAATGCAATCATTGCTTTTTTTATAATATCTGCGGCTGCGCCTTGCAGAGGGCTGTTAATTGCCGCCCTTTGGGCAAATTCTTTAATTTGATGATTAGAACTGACAAGTTCATCAAGCAAATACCGTTTTCTTCCGTACAGAGTTTTTGCATACCCGTATTGGTAAGCATCCTGAACAGCTTTATCCATATATGCCTTAACGCCGGGATATGTTGCAAAATATTTATCTATAAAGATTTGTGCTTCTTGCGGTGATATATTGATAGCACTGGCCAGTCCGTATCTTGTCTGTCCGTATACAATACCGAAATTTACGGCTTTAGCCTTGCTTCTCATAGAGCGTGTAACTGCTTCAGGCGGAACGTCAAAGATTTTTTGCGCTGTTCTTGAATGTATATCTTCATCGCTGTTAAATGCGTCAATAAGCATTTTGTCACGTGATATATGCGCAAGCAGCCGGAGTTCTATTTGTGAATAGTCCGAGGACAAAAGAACCTGATTTTTTCTATCCTCCGGAATAAATGCCTTTCTGATTCTGTTTCCTAATTCCGATTTAATTGGTATATTTTGTAAATTCGGATCAGAAGAGGACAGTCTCCCGGTAACAGTTATTGTCTGGTTGTAGTGTGTGTGAATTTTTTTGTCAAATACACTAATCATTGCCGGCAGAGCATCGACATATGTGGTTTTAATCTTTGAATATTGACGCTGTTCCAAAAGGCAAGACGCAATTTCATGTTCTGATGAGAGTTCCGTAAGGACTTTGGCATCAGTGGAAAAATTTTGTGAACCACGTTTTTTCCCTCTCGGTTTTAATCCGAGTTTGTCAAATAATATTGCTCCTACCTGCCTTGGTGAATTAATATTGAATTTTTCTCCGGCAAGCCGGTAGATATTTTCTTCTATGGTATTAAGCTTTTCTTCTAATTCTGCTGAAAATTGTTTCAAATATTCGGTATCTATTGCTACACCCGTATATTCCATATCCGCCAGAACCAGAGAAGTCGGAATTTCAATCTCATATAATAGATTTTTTTCTTCTTTTCCCAATTTTTTTATCCAAAATCGGGTCAATTCAATAACGGAAAATATGTCATCGCAAGCATAATCTGACATCATTGATATTGACAGGTCTTCAACCGGCACCCGCCCTCTTTTTATTCCGGCAAGTTCTTTTAAGTCTTTAGTTATAAATTCCAGATGTTCAATAGCCTGTGCTTTTAAATCATGTTTTCTTGACGGATCATTCACATAGCTCGCCAGCATTGTGTCAAAAATTATATTGGAAATATTGATTCCAAGATGTCGGAAAATATTGATTTCATGTTTAGCATCGCTGAATGTTTTTCCGATTGTCGAATTTTCCAGTACAGGTTTTAATTTTTCAACGACAAAATCTTCTTTTAGCTGCTTGCCGGCAGTATGTCCGAGAGGTATATAATAAGTTTCCGTTAAGGATTCATTATTAATGGATTCTATTACACCTGCGCTATTTTTCAGATTATTGTTGAAGCCTATGGACAGGCCAATTAAATTTGAATCAAATGAATTTTCATCTTCGCTGATTGCCTGAATACCGATAAGAGTCTGTTTTGTTAAATCGTTTATTAGCTCTTCAAAATCTGTTTCATCAGTTACTGTGTGCTTATTAAACTTTATCTTAGTTTTTAATATTACATCAGAGCCCAAAGCCGGCTGTTCTGTTCCAAATGAAAATCCGAGCTGCTGTACAGGTAAATTTTGTGATGTTTTTCCGTTTTCTTTTTTATTGTCATATGTTGTGTCTTCACCGGTAAATGGCCTCAGGATTTGTCCCAGATTTTTGATAAAGCTGAAAAACTGAACTTTTTTTAAAAATTCTGTTACTTTATCTATATCAGGCATTTCAATATTTGTTTTGTCAAAATCAAAATCGACATCAACATCCAGTTTTATTGTGGCGAGGAATTGGCTTAGCCTTGCGGAATCTTTCCCTTCAATGAGTTTTGTTTTTACGGATTTGCCTTCAATCTCGTTAATATTTGCATAAATGTTATCAAGAGTGCCCCAATCTGTTAATAGTTTTGCCGCTGTTTTTTCTCCGATACCTCTTATACCGGGTATATTATCTGAGGTATCTCCTCTTAGAGCTTTGTAGTCGATTATTTGGTTTGGATATACGCCCAGTTTTTCGTGAACTTTTTCCCAGTCATAACTTACGAGTTCTCCTTTTGAGGGGATTAAGACTTTTATACAACCGTTTTTTTGAATCAGCTGAAAAGCATCCTGGTCTCCCGTAAGGATAATTGTATCATTCCCCAAGTCGCACGCTTTTGTTGCAATCGTTCCGATTACATCATCAGCTTCAAAACCTTCCTTCGTGTACATAGGGATGTTGAAGGCTTTTAATCCTTCACAGATGAGGCCCATCTGGCTTTGAAGAGTGTCGGGCATCGCTTCTCTGTTGGCTTTATAATCTGTATATAATTCTGTTCTGAATGTTTTGTGGCTTACATCAAACGCAACTCCTATTGAATCAAATTTTACATCCGGATTCTTTAACAAATCAAACAGTGCTTTAAAAAAGCCGAATACTGCCCAGGTCGGCTGTTTATCAGAGGTTTTCATTCCTGTTCTTTCCAGTGCAAAGTAGCTTCTGTAGGCAAGTGCATGTCCGTCAATTAATACCAATGTTTTCTTTTTTGCGTCTGAATTAGTCATTTTATTAACCCCTCACAACAAGTTTATCATGTTAGATATTTATTTTAGTAATAATTTTTGTAAATTTTAAAAATTCAATATCAAAAAAATTTATCCGTGTGATTTAATAAAGATGTAAGTTTTAAGAAGGATGAAATGATGATTAAGCCGGTAAAAATTATTGATAATGTACCAAAACCAATGGATCTGGGAAAACGTTACGGAAAAAAATATCGTCCTGTAAAACCGATTGTTCCGGCGGGTCTGCCTGTTGTTGATACTTCAGTATCTCCGATTACATTGACTTTTAATAAGATAGTAAAATTTATGCGTAATGTAAAACACTCATTAGGTACACTTATTTAAATCTTATAAATTTATAAATAAAAAAAGACTTACTAACTAAAGTAAGTCTTTTTTTATAAAGGATTTGAGAGGTACTGTTACCCGATATTGTGGTTAGGGCGTTCATCTTCAACTTTTTTCATAATTTCTTCAAACTCTGATTCATCAAGAGTTTCTTTTTCAAGAAGTTCTTTTGCTATGACTTCAAGCATATCACGGTTTGCCAGAAGCAATTCTTTTGCAAGATTGTATCTTTCATCGACAATTTTTTTGACTTCTTTATCAATATCAGCGGCAATTTCATCGGAATAATCTCTTTGGTGGCCGAAATCTCTGCCCATAAATACATTTTCCTGGCTTTTGCCGTAAGCCATATTGCCCATTTTATATGACATGCCGTATGTAGCGACCATATTTCTGGCGGTTTGAGTAACTTTTTCTAAATCATTTTGAGCTCCGGTAGTTATATTTTCCGGCCCGTAAATGATTTCTTCTGCAACCCTTCCGCCTAATAACATTGTTATTCTGTCAAGAAGCTGTGATTTTTTCAAAGTCAAGTGGTCTTTTTCCGGTAATGTCATTGTGACGCCAAGCGCCATACCTCTTGGAATAATTGACACTTTATGCAGAGGATCGCTGTTTTTCAACAGCTTGGCAAGAAGTGCATGACCGACTTCATGGTATGCAGTGTTTTCTTTTTCTTCATCGGAAATAATTCTGCTTTTCTTTTCCGGGCCTGCTATAACTTTGTCAATAGCTTCTTCAAGATAATGCATATTTATACTGGTTTGGTTGTCTCTTGCTGCAAGAAGAGCAGCTTCATTTAACAGGTTTTGCAAATCTGCGCCTGTAAAGCCCGGTGTCCTTTTTGCTAGTACTTTTAAATCACATTCATCAGCAAGAGGCTTGCCTTTAGCGTGTACTTCAAGAATCTGTTCTCTTCCCAGAATATCCGGTCTGTGAACAACAATCTGTCTGTCAAAACGTCCGGGACGAAGAAGTGCGTTGTCCAGAATGTCCGGTCTGTTAGTTGCCGCAATAACAATTATATTAGTATTTTCGTCAAAACCATCCATTTCAACTAACAGCTGGTTAAGAGTCTGTTCACGTTCGTCATGACCGCCGCCCATTCCAGCGCCTCTTTGTCTGCCGACTGCATCTATTTCATCAATAAATATAATACAGGGCTGATGTTTTTTTGCCTGTTCAAACAGGTCTCTGACACGTGATGCACCTACACCAACGAACATTTCAACAAAATCCGAGCCGCTTATAGAGAAGAACGGAACGCCTGCTTCACCGGCAACTGCTTTTGCCATCAGGGTTTTACCCGTACCTGGGACGCCGACAAGGAGCACGCCTTTAGGTATTTTTGCGCCGAGTTTTATATATTTTTCGCCATTTTTTAAGAAATCGACGATTTCTTCGAGCTCTTGTTTTTCTTCGTCAATACCCGCAACATCTTTAAAGGTGACTTTAACTTTGCTGTCCAGCATTAATTTTGCTTTACTTTTACCAAAAGACATTGCCTGAGAGCCGCCGGACTGAATGGTTTTTGCCATCAAAACAACAAAGCCTATGATTAACAAAAGCGGCAAGATAGTCGAAATAACAGCAAAAGCTCTTGATGAGTCGCTTGGTTTTTTGACGCTGACATCTACATTATTTTGTTCAAGAATTTTGTATAAATCAGGATCATTTAACGGAACCATGACTTTGTATTGGACAGAAGTCTGCTGCTGCGGATTGACTGCGTTAGGCGCTTTTACCTCGCCTTTGGGTTTTGCTGTTAAAACATCTTTGTCTATGGAAACAGATTCAATTTGAGATGATTTAACTTTTTTCAGCAGTTGTGAATATGAAATATCCTGCGTTGTGGTGGTGCTTCCCGGAAAGAGCATTGCCGCAAGGCAGATTACCAGCAGAATGACTACAATCCAAATACCTGATGATTGGCTTTTATTCATTTTTATTCCTCAATATTTTTACCGACTATTTCATAAATAAGTTAATAACAGACAGATGTCTGAAATTAATTATATCATCTATTTTAACGTATAACAAAATTTTCATCCAGATACATGAGGGTAGATTAGCGGAAGTTCTGTAAAAGCTTGTTAATATTATTGGAAAAATCTTTTGATGTATGTTAAAACTGAATAAGTAGGAGAAATGGAAATGATTACTATAAAAGACGTAGAACATGTAGCCAGGCTGGCAAGATTAGAATTAACTGAAGAAGAAAAGGTAAAATTTTCTAAACAACTGGGCGATGTTCTTACATATGCAGAGCAAATGAATGAAATTGATACAGAAGGTGTCGAACCTATGTCTCATGCAATTCCTATTGTGAATGTAATGAGAGAAGATGAAGTCATTTGTACTTTGAGTAAAGAGGAACTGATGAAAAATGCACCGTTAAAAGAAAACGGATTCTTTAGAGTTCCTAAAATCGGCTAAGCCGTCAGTGTCGTTGGAAAAGGGGTTAAGATGTCAACTAAATATATTTTTATAACGGGAGGGGTTGTATCTTCATTAGGAAAGGGGATAGTAGCCGCTTCTTTAGGCCGTTTGCTTAAGGCTCGGGGATTTTCTGTTGTTATACAAAAATTCGATCCGTATATAAATGTTGATCCCGGGACGATGAGTCCGTTCCAGCATGGAGAGGTTTTTGTTACCGATGACGGGGCGGAAACTGATTTGGATTTGGGGCATTATGAACGTTTTACCGACACCAGTCTGGGTAAAATTAATAACGTGACATCGGGAAGCATTTATCAAACAGTTATAAAAAAAGAGAGAAAAGGTGAATATCTGGGTGCTACTGTTCAGACAATACCTCATATAACGAACGAAATTAAATCACGTATTAAAAAAGCAGCTGCGCAATTTAAGCCCGACTTTTTGATAATAGAAGTCGGCGGTACTATCGGAGACATTGAGAGTCTGCCGTTTATTGAGTCAATAAGACAGTTTCGTTCCGAGGCAGGATATGGCAACAGTATTTCAATCCATGTTACATTGATTCCGTATTTACCGACATCCGGCGAATTAAAAACCAAACCCTCGCAGCATAGTGTTTCTGTTTTAAGAAGTTACGGTATTCAGCCTGAAATACTTGTATGCCGTACATCAAAACCATTACCCAAAAAGGAAAAAGAAAAACTTGCATTGTTCTGTTCGGTAGATTTGGAAGCTGTTATTGAATGCAAGGATATGAAGTCGATTTATGAGGTTCCGCTGGCTCTTGAATCTCAGAATCTGGCGCAGGTTGCATTAAAACGTCTGCAGCTTTTAGATAAGAAGCCAAATCTGGAGTCTTGGATAAAGCTTGTTGAAAATATAAAAAATCCTCAAAAAACTTTCAAAATAGCTATTGCAGGAAAATACACAAAGCTTTCTGATGCTTATATTTCTGTTGTGGAAGCATTAAAACATGCCGGTTATCAGTATAATGCCCAAATAGACGTTAAATGGATTGCTTCAGAGGAATGTGTGGATTATTCAAAGGCAAAAGAGGCAATGAAGGACGTAGACGGTCTGGTTGTGCCGGGCGGCTTCGGAGTAAGAGGTATTGAGGGAAAACTCAATGTAATAAGATATGCACGTGAAAATAATGTGCCGTTCCTTGGTTTGTGTTTGGGAATGCAGTGTGCTGTTATTGAGTATGCGAGAAATGTTGCCGGATTGAAGAATGCAAACAGTACCGAGTTTGATGAAGGTACGGCTTATCCTGTAATAGATATAATGTTAGAGCAAAAGAATATTCAGGGGCTTGGCGGTACTATGAGACTGGGTCAATATGAATGTCATTTGAAAAAAGGCACAAAGGCATATGATGCTTATAAGTCGAAAGTAATATATGAGCGTCATCGTCACAGATATGAGGTAAATAACGAATTTAAGAAACAAATTGAAGATGCAGGTCTTGTATTTTCAGGGCTTTCACCGGACGGTATGCTGTGTGAAATTGTTGAATATCCTAAAAATGACTGGTTTGTTGCTTCTCAATTCCATCCTGAATTTAAGTCACGGCCTGAACATTCACATCCGTTATTTGCAGGATTAATAAAAGCAATAAATAATAATAAAATAAAAAAATAATGAATTAGTTTCCAAAGGAAATAAATATGAAAATATTATTATCAAATGATGACGGTATAGTAGCAAACGGTATAAGAGCTTTGACAGAAGCTCTCAGCCAGGAGCATGAAGTTTATGTCATTGCACCTGACAGAGAACGAAGTGCGGCAGGGCATTCACTGACATTGCATACTCCTTTGAGGGTAGAAGAGCTTGAGCCAAAATTCGGAGCAAAGAGAAACTGGGTAACAACGGGAACACCGGGAGATTGTGTAAAAATTGGTTTGAGTGCAATTTTGAGTGAAGATGAGAAACCGGATTTAATTATTTCAGGTATAAATCATGGCCCTAACCTCGGTGCTGATATATTATACTCAGGAACGGTCAGTTGTGCTCTTGAGGGTGCAATGCTTGGTTATCCTGCTATCGCAACATCTCTTGCGGGGCTGCATTCAGAGCTTGATGACTTCAAGTTTGCCGCTGAATTTATGTGCAAATTTCTGCCTAAAATAAAAGAAATTAATTTTCCTAAAAAAAGTATTTTAAACATAAATTTTCCGTCTTTGGGAGCGGACGATATTGCCGGTGTGGCAATAACAAAACTTGGTACACGTATGTTTACCAGCAATTATGAAAAGCGTGTTGACCCACGTGGTAAGGTATATTACTGGCTGGCAGGCGAATTAATTGAATATGATGAAAATGACGGTACTGATATTAATGCACTTCGCATGAATAAAATCTCCATAACACCTATTACTTTTGAAATGACACATAAAAGTATTATGGCTGATTTGGAAAAAGCTTTTTGTAAAGACGGCATTTGTGATTGGTTTTAATAATGAGAATAACTATTAACGGAAATTCTGTTGAAATAAAAGACGGTATAAACATTACTGATTTTTTAAAAACTGTTGAAAATTTGCCGAAATTATTTGTGATAGAACAGAATAAAAATATTATATATAAAGAAGATTATGATTCTGTTTTTTTGAAGGACGGAGATGAAATAGAGCTTGTGACTTTCACGGGCGGGGGCTAATTGTTTTCTGCCTGCCTTTGCGAAAAATATCCGTTTAAGTTATGATATGACTGAAAGGCGGGAGAAAAATATGATTGAGCGGTATTGTTTAAAAGATATGAAAAAGCTTTGGGAGCTTGAGTCAAAGTTTTCGTATTATCTTAAAGTTGAACTTGCCGTTTGCGAGGCATATAACGAGTTTGGGCAAATCCCGGATGAAGCGTTTTTGCAAATTAAAAATAATGCTTCTTTTGATATAAAACGCATTGATGAAATTGAAAGAGAAGTAAATCATGATGTCATTGCTTTTTTGACAAATGTTAATGAAAATATCGGTGAAGCATCAAGGTATGTTCATATGGGTATGACAAGCTCTGATGTTATAGATACGGCTTTTGCGCTGCAAATTAAAAGAGCCGGAGAAATTATTCTTTCTGATTTGGATAAAGTAATTTCCGCAATAAGAGAAAAGGCACGTGAAAATAAAGAAACTGTATGCATAGGCCGTTCGCATGGTGTTCATGCGGAACCTATGACTTTTGGCGTTAAATTATGCAGCTGGCTGGATATTTTTGAAAGGGCTAAAAAACGTTTTTTGAATGCTCTCGATGAAGTCTGTGCCGGTCAAATATCAGGGCCTGTAGGTACATACAGCAATATAAGCCCTGAAATAGAAAAAGCAGTGTGCGAAAAACTGGGATTGGCTCGGGCCAAAATTTCAACGCAGGTTATTGCCCGTGACAGGCATGCAAATTTTATGAATGCTCTTGCTTTAATTGCGTCTGCAATTGAGCAGTGCGCCGTTGAGATACGGCATCTTCAAAGGACAGAGGTTTTAGAAGTTGAAGAGGCTTTTAAAAAAGGACAAAAAGGTTCTTCTGCAATGCCGCATAAAAAGAATCCCGTTTCTTCCGAAAACCTCTCCGGGCTGGCAAGAGTTGTAAAATCGAATGCTGCTGCAGCAATGGATAATATTGCGCTATGGCATGAGCGTGATATTTCCCATAGTTCGGTAGAGAGAATTATATTTCCAGATTCTACAATTCTTATTGATTATATGTTGAACAGGTTCTGTAATGTTGTTCAGGGGCTTGTTATACATAAGGATAACATGATTAAAAATACCGCATTGTATGGCGGTATTGTATATTCACAGAGAGTTCTGCTCGAGTTGACGAAAAAAGGATTGAGCAGAGAAAGGGCTTATGAAATTGTTCAAAGAAATGCATTGAATGCTTTTAATCATGAAAACGGCAATTTTAAGGTAAATTTGGTTAATGATAGTGAAGTGTGCAAATATTTAAACACTGATGAAATAGAAAATTGTTTTGATTCAGGTTATTATTTGAGAAATATTTCTGAAATCTATAAAAGATTTGATATCTGAGGAGCAGGTAAATGGGCTGTTTAAGGTTCATAGTAAGAGTAATAATAGTTGTGCTTGCAATAATAGGTTTTAAATCTATTGGCGGTATAGATTTTATTAAAAATCTTCATATTTTTGAGAAACCGTCTCAGGAAGTTTTGATAGAGAAGAGCAAAATGATTGCGGATTTTTCAAAAATTCCTGATGAATATGAGATAGACAGAACAGCAGATATGCTCGGATATAAAGGTGTTCTTGCGGAACATAAAGCATCAGGCCAAAAGCTTGCTGTTTTGAATCCTGATAATAAGGCGATTTTGACAAAGAAAGATTTTTCTGACGGTTCTGTTAAAAAAAAGATTGATGCAATGAATGAGAAGCTGGCATATCAATATATTCGTTTTGAGAATTTTAAGATTTTAAAGCATGGCAAATTTAATTCAATGGGTCAATCTATTCCGTATATCAAATATGAAGCAGAGGTTACAAATCTGCCGATAAAAAAGATAGAAGGAATAATCGGTGTAGCTGAAGATAAAGAAAAAAACAGCAAAATATTGCTTTCCGCTGCTCAAAGCGGGAAATATTCACAAATTATTACTGAAGAATTTTTTAATAAAGTAAAATGACGGTTGATTATAAAAAATATATGAAAATGTGTATAGCTCTTGCAAAAAAAAGCGAAGGGCGGGTCAGTCCGAATCCTCTGGTTGGAGCTGTCGTTTTGGACAAAAATGGTATGGTGGCAGGTAAAGGCCGGCATGAAAAATACGGGTGTGCTCATGCGGAGGTTAATGCTCTTGCGCAGGCAGGGGGAAGGGCTGTCGGAGGAACAATTATTGTTAATTTGGAGCCGTGTTCTCATTACGGGAAGACGCCGCCTTGTGCAGATTTGATTATAAAAAAAGGTATAAAAAAACTTGTGGTGGGAATGATTGATCCAAATCCGAAGGTATGTTCACGTGGAATACAGAAATGTAAAGAAGCGGGTATTGAGGTCATCTCGAATGTTCTGGAAGAAGAATGTAAAGCATTGAATGAGGTTTTTATAAAAAACCAGACAGAAAAGAAACCTTTTATTGCTATAAAAACTGCAGTCACATCAGACGGCAAAATTGCGTCAGCAATCGGAGATTCAAAATGGATAACTAATGAAAAATCCAGAAAATATGTTCATTCCCTTAGAAATAAATATGATGCAATTTTAACTGCATCAAACACGGTTCTTGCTGATAATCCTCAAATGACGTGCAGGATAAAAAACGGAAGAAATCCTATTAGGATTATTGTAGATTCTGATTTGAGGTGTTCTCATGATTTTCGAATTTTTGAAGATAACTGTTCAAAAATAATTGTGGCAGTAAAACAAACTGTTGAAGAAGAAAAAATAAGACAATTTCCTTCTCATATTCATTTTATAAAATGTCCCGTACATGAAGGTAAAATAGATTTGAAGTATTTGGCGGATAAACTTTTTGAAGAGGGGATATGCAGTATACTGATAGAAGCGGGCGGTATTTTAAACGGTGCATTTTTGAAAAATAATCTTGTTGATAAGATATATCAATTTATTGCGCCAAAAGTACTTGCTGACAAAAATGCAAAAAACTGGGCAGAGGGTTGTTCTTCTGAAAGAATTGAAGATTGTTTCAGGCTTTCACTTGTCCGCAGCAAATTTTTTGACGGAGATATATTGCTGGAATGGTTAGTCGGCAGGGATGAGCCTGTATCGGATAAGATATTGAATTATTAGGAAAAATGACATAGAATAATCTTATGGAAGATAATTTTTCGGAAAAAATAACAACTCTTCAAAAAAATTTTTATGACTTAAATAATCTTTTTGAATTGAGTATAATTGCAACGCAAGCGGATTCTCTTGAAGATTTGATTGATAAAGTTACTGATTTTATCATTCAAACATTGAATATTGAAAATATAAGATTTTTTATTAATTCCGATAATGTTTATTACATGGTTACAAATCCCCGTAATCAAAATAAAGAAAACTTTCAATTCGAAAACGATGATGAAGGTTTTTGGGAAGTATTAAACAGAAATGAATTTATTAAAGTAACAACGGATACCGGACAGCCGATATATAAATCTTTCTGGGAAAAATACAACCTGCATAATCTTTCAAGTTCTTATTTTAAGCTGTTTCAAAAGGATTCTGTGCCGTATTTTATTTGCTCTCTCGGATTGAAAAAATCTGGAGAACCGTTCAGTGATGAAGATATAGCTTATTTGAATAAAGTTTTTAATTATATTGAGCCTATTTTAATTAAATATATAAAACGCAGAGATCAGGAAAACGACCTTAAAAAGCTGCAAAAGTCATTGCATAATATATCTATCCTTTATAATATTTCTCAGGCTGTTAATTTTATTGATGATTTGAAACGGCTGTTGAGAGTTATTCTGAGCAAGGCTCTTGATACAATTGAAGCTGAAAAAGGCTCGTTAATGCTTTATAATTTTACGGAAAATGTTTTGCAGACGAAAGTTGTATATGGTCTTGCCGATAAAAATTTGGAAACTGAGATTAACAACGGACTTGTTGAATGTAATAAAATAAAAGTCGGTGAAGGTATTGCCGGTACTGTTTTTGTGGAAAAGAAATCCATTATTTCCAATCTGGGAAAAAATGACCCGAGATTTTTAAATGTCGGAGAGGATTTGAATGTATCCTCATTGCTTTGCGTTCCTCTTATTGCAAAGGGTGAGCCCATAGGGGTCATTAATATAACCAACAAACAGAACGGAAAACTTTTTAATAAGCAGGATTTGGAGTTTATTGAGGCACTGGCTAATCAGGCAGCTATTGCTATTGATAATGCAAAATTATATGAACTTGCAACAAAAGACGGACTGACTAAATTATACATCTATAGACATTTCTATACACTTTTGGAAACAGAACTTAAACGTTCTGCAAGATATAACCATGAAATGACACTGTTGATGATGGATATTGATAACTTTAAATCAATAAATGATACATACGGACACCCTGTCGGCGATCAGGTGCTGAGAGAGATTGCGAACTGTATAACACAAACAATAAGAAAGATTGATATTGCTTCAAGGTACGGGGGAGAAGAATTTACTGTCATTCTTCCTGAAACTAATACAAAAGATGCGAGAATTATTGCCGAACGTCTAAGAAAAAATATCAGCGAATTGAAAGTAAGAACAAAAGAAGACGTCATTATCAGCCCGACAATAAGTATCGGTATGTCTGAATATCCTTCTTGCGCATTGGACGAACAGACGCTTATAGAGTTGGCGGATGTTGCTTTGTATAATGCAAAAAATAACGGTAAAAATTGCGTTTGCGAATATAGTCCCAACGGGTGCACACTTGTTTCTCACGGGCATGATATAAAATTATAGGTGTAATATGAATTATTGCCCGATTTGTGGAGAAGAAAGTGAATTTTTACCGTTTGGGTTGATTCAAAGGCAAAATGCTCTTTGTCCTGTTTGTAATTCGTTAGAAAGACACAGATTTGTTTATTTTTTATACCAAATTTTATTTATGAATAATAATTTTATGCAGAATGTGTTGCACTTTGCACCGGAAAAGTGTTTTGCCGATGTATTAAGCAGCAAAAAATCTATGATAAATTATCTTCCTGCTGATTTATATCCGGAAAATTATGCCCATATTCGCTTAGGTTCTGGCAGAAAAGTTATAAAACTGGACGCTTGCAATATTGATTTGCCGGACAATTCAGTTGATGTGGTAATAGCTAATCATTTGGCGGAGCATCTTGAAGATGATAAAAAATTTGTTAGCGAGTCGGTTCGTGTGTTAAAAAAGTCCGGTGTGTTAATATTTACCGTTCCGTTTGACATAAATAGAGATACAACCTATGAAAATGCGGATATTGTGACAGAAGAAGAGCGGCGTATTCACTTTGGACAGGAAGACCATTTGAGAATATACGGAAATGATGTGCAGGAGCGGTTTAAAAGTGAAGCTTATACTATATCTCAGATAGAATCAACTGTTCTGCCTGATTCATCAAGAGAAAAAATGGGTATAGTATACGACAGGGCATACATTGTTCGTCCAAAATAGTGTTATTATGCTTGTGCGTAATTATTGGTTTTGGTTTAAAAAACGGGTGTTTAATTGATAAGTGGTAGTTGTTGTTGTATAATCTTTTTGCTGTAACTCTTGTCAGAAGGATAAATTATGGAGCAAAGAAAAAGAATCGTTTCAGGGATGCGCCCGACAGGTAAACTTCATTTAGGACATTATCTCGGTGTTTTAACAAATTGGGTCAAACTGCAAAATGAGTATGACTGCTTTTTCTTTGTTGCTGATTGGCATGCCTTGACGACAAAATTTGATAAGACTGAAGATTTAAAACAAAACACTATTGATGTTGTATTGGATTGGCTGGCAGCGGGGATTAATCCTGAAAAAGCCGTTATATATGCACAATCTCATGTCCCGGAAATAGCGGAGCTGCATATATATTTGAGCATGATTACACCGCAAAATTGGGTGGAAAGAGATCCTACATTGAAGGATTTGGCTAAAATGGTCAGAAATTCCGAAGAAGATAACAAGCCCAATGTAAGCTATGGACTGTTGGGATACCCTGTGCTGATGGCTGCGGATATTATGATGTTCAATGTTGATTATGTTCCGGTAGGCATTGACCAGGTTGCCCATATAGAGATTGCTCGTGATATAGCCAGAAGGTTTAATCATATTTATAATGTCGAACTTTTTAAAGAAGCTGTGCCGAAATTAACCCAAATACCTCTCGTAAAAGGATTAGACGGTCAAAAAATGGGTAAATCATTTCATAACGATATTAAAATTTCTGATGATGAACAAACTACTGCAAAGAAAATTATGCAGGCTATAACTGACAGAAGCCGGGCAAGAAAAGATGATCCCGGTCATCCTGACAAATGTGAAGTGGCTTTTTCATATTGGGAAGCTTTTGGTGATTCTGAAATTATTGAGACGGTTAAATCTGAATGTATTGCCGGAAAAAGAGGATGTGTTGACTGCAAAAGACAGCTTGCTTGTGCAGTTAATGAGAAGCTTCGTCCTTTGCGTGAACGTCGAAAATACTATGAGAACCATCTTGATGAAGTGCACAAAATCATCAAAGAAGGCTCTGAAAAAGCTCGTGTTGAAGCTGGAAAACTGCTTGCGCAAGTTAGAGATGCCGTTAGAATGTACTAATAAAATATATTAGTTTATCGGAAGCTGAACTATAAATGTACTGCCTTTTTGCGGCTCGCTTTCAAAAGATATTTTTCCGCCGTGGAGTTCTGTTAATTCTTTTGTAATAGTCAGCCCCAGTCCTGTTGAACTTTCATTTTTGCAGTAAATGTTGTTTAATTGGACAAACTTGTCAAATATTTTTTCGTGATGTTGTTGTTCAATGCCTATTCCGTTATCTTTAACAAATATTTTTACGATATTGTTGTTTTGAGTATATCCTGCTTCAATTTTACCTCCTGCCGGTGTAAATTTTATTGCATTGCTCAAGAGGTTAAACAGAATTTGCTGAACCTTTTGATAATCTGCCTTAATACCGGCACCGGTTGCAGGAATGTTTTTAAGCAGGGTCAGATTTTTTTTATCCGCTAACGGTTGGACTATATTAATTACTTCTGTTATAGCAATGTTTAAATCAAAAACAGAAGGCGTGAGTTTTAGTGCATGGGCTTCAATTTTTGAAATTTCCAGAATTTCATTAATCATACCGAGCAAATGCAGTCCGGAAACATGTATATCTCGTATATATTCGGACTGCTTTTCATTTACCGGCCCGAACAGCTGTTTTGAAAGCACTTCTGAAAATCCTATAATGGCATTCAACGGTGTACGCAGTTCATGAGAGGTATTTGCTAAGAATTCTGATTTTACTTTGTCTGCTTCTAATATTTTTTCATTTTGTTTTTTTATTGTTTCATTAGCTCTGGTTTTTTCAAGCAGACTTTCTTGCAATGCTTTCAGCTGCAGTTTAAAGACATTCGACAGTTCACTGTCTTTCACTGCATAAGAGGCTATTGAACAGAATACATCAGTAATTTCTTTATCCTCTTCATTAAATTCAGAATTCTTTTCTAAAAGTATAAACCCAAAAATGGTTCCGGCGATAATTAACTTAGATAAAAGATAATAGTTTTTATTATTTAAATTGAATGCCTTCGCAAGTATATCGTTGCCGTTAAATATTAAAGATTCTTCCGAATACAAAAGCGGTTTTATCTTTTCCGATACCTCAAAAGGTTTATCAAAGGCGGCGTTTAATGTGTATTTAACAGCTGCATTATCAGAATTAACATAGCAGACAACTGCGGCGTCAAAGTTTACAACTGTCTGTAATAAGGCGAATAAATTTTCATAGCAGCTTTCAGCATCTTCTGTATTTTTTAAAATAAGCGGGACTTTTTTTAATAAATTTTTAAACTTGTTCATAAAGCGATTATAGGATTCTTTTAGCTGAAAAACAAGTATATTTAGCCCTGTTTGTTTTCTTTATCAAATCTGTATTTTGTAAAGATATTAGAAATTGCGGCTACAAAAAATCCCATGAACCCTATGCTGAATAAGAAAGGAATACCATTTACCAGCACTTTTTGTTGTGCTAATTTTTTAAATTCATTTTTATTTGCAGCATTTTTAGCGATTGTCTCAAAAGATGGAATATCTAAATTTTCGCCTATTAATTCTTTACATCTGCCGGATTTTAAAAGCAATTTTTTGAAACCTTTTTCAAACAGCTCGCTTCCGGTAATTATATAAAATCCTGTTAACGGGAATCTGAAAAGAGTTTCCAGAAAATTCTGTTTCCCTCTGTCTTTTGCTGCTCCGAAATATCCGGCTCCTCCAATTAATACGCATGAGGTAAGCTGTCCTTTGCTCAAAACCAGCTTTTCGTTTTGTGAATTAAAATCCAATGAAAAATATTTATTGAAAAAGTTGCGTTTTTTAGCATTGTTTTTAAATAGTTTTGTACCCGGTGCAAGAACAAATTCTGCAATATTTTGTAATAATTTTGACTTCTCTCCTCTTTTATAAATAAGAGCCGCAAGCCCTAAACAACACGAAAAAACGGCGGCTGCACGTTTTATATTTTTATGGGCGCTTTTTTCAACTTTTTTTTGTTTTTCTGTGTCTTCTTTTTTGGTTTCAAGGCTGGCAATGTTATTAAAATCAGCCTTTTTGAAAGTTTTTAAAGTGAAGAGATTTTTGAAATAATTTAATGTAAATTCGCAAAGAGGTATTATTGTGCCGCTTAGTGCAACTGCAGCTTTTGCACATAGTATTTTTTTGTTCAATGCTGTCGGATTTTTCATCAATGCCGTTGCGACTGTGCTGATTTGCCGCTGTGCATTTTTGTCCAGTTTTGATGAAAAAATTTTTCTTGATATATTTTCACCGATTAGTGCCGGCGCAAAATATACAAGAGCGCTTTCTGAAAGTTCGAGAAGGCTGTTTTCCGCTAAATCTTCTTTCGAACGTGCAAAAACTGCCTTGGGCAACAAGCAGGTGGATGTATCCTGAATAAATCTTGATGTGGAAAGACCGGATGCCTGTTCTTGCGAATAAATGAACTTTGCGGCTGTTTTAAGGGGTTGTGATAACGTGTTTATTAATGTGACTTGCATAAAATTTTCCTTTTAAATCTAAAAAATAAAAACCTGTACATACTCAGTACAGGTTTTTAAACAAAAATTTTATGCATTAAACACCTGTACTTATTACAGGCGCCACCAATTTTTATTTAAATTTAAAATACTATTTTTCATAAATTTGATTCTATATTCAACATAAAAAAACGTCAATAAGAAAATTTGCTGATTAATGCGGGAAAATAAACTTCTGCTGTTAATATAGAAGTTTATTTATGTTAATTATCATTTTATAATATAGCTAAATTTGTGCAATGGATTCGGAACTATCAAAAGATGCTTTATAAATCAAGTTATAAGTCGCCAATAGGAAATTTGATGCTTGCCAGTGACGGTGAAAACCTTATAGGTTTATGGTTAGAAGGTCAAAAATATTTTTGTGCGACTATTTCGGAACCGATTTATGAAAACAATTCTTTGAAAATATTTGCCGATACAAAAAAATGGCTGGACAAATATTTTGCTCAGCAGAAACCTGATATATGCGAATTACCTCTGCTGCCGTCAGGGAACGAGTTTCGTCAGTCCGTATGGAAAATTTTATGTGAAATTCCGTATGGAGAAGTCACTACTTACGGAAGAATTGCAAAAAAGATTGCAAAACAGCGTGGTCTGTTAACCATGTCTGCGCAGGCTGTCGGCGGTGCTGTGGGGCACAATCCTATTTCGATTATTATTCCATGTCATCGTGTTGTCGGACGAAACGGTTGCTTGACCGGATACGCTGGCGGCATTGAGAAGAAGGTTGAGCTGCTTCGCCTGGAGGGTGCGGATGTATCTTTGTTTTTTGCTCCCCAAAATGCTAAATAATAAACTTGTTTTTGTTGTTACTTACATGTAATATTGATTTGTGCTCTGTATAGATTTTGTGTAATATACAAACTGTAAACTGACAATGCTGGACAAAAGAGTTCTTCTTATAAAATTTGATTGGGATTTTGAATTGGAAGACGAGAAAGATATAACCGGAGATAATGCAATCTTTTGTTATTTATTCAATATTTTATGAGGAAGCAAGAGTAATTTCTGCTAAAAAGTAAAAGGTACATTTGCAGTTGATTAAGAATATAACCTGATATCTGCGGCATAAATGTTGGTTATACCTATAGGAGTTATTAAGATGAATATTGTAGAGCCAATCAGAAAAAAACAGGATATTGCTAAAGTAGAAAATATATTGCGTCAAAATAAAAGAGACTTGCTTTTCTTTGTTATGGGAATCAACAGCGGGCTGCGTATATCTGATATACTCGCTCTGGATGTGAAAGATGTGCATAATGTATCGCATATTGAGGTTGTTGAAAAAAAGACAGACAAACGTAAGAAATTTTTTGTGAATTCAAAACTAAGGCCGATGATTGCAGAATTTATCAAAGGCAGGAAGGATGATGAACCGCTATTTTTATCCCGTTTCGGCAATCGGCTGAATCGGATACGGGCATATGAGATTGTTAATTTTGCATGTAAAAAATCCGGAATAAAATATAAAGTCGGCACTCACACATTGCGTAAAACATTCGGGTATCATCATTACCGGCAGTTTAAAGATGTGGCATTGCTCCAGAGAATTTTCAACCATTCAAGTCCTTGTGTAACAATGAGGTATATTGGCATAGAACAAGATAACATAGATGCAAGCTACAAAAAATTTATTCTTTGAGCAAGGTGCAGTAAATTAAAAAATGACCTGAAAACTCAGAAAAAATGATAACCAATATCTGCGTAAACAGACACTTCAGGTATGCTCAACCGAATTTTTATTGTATATAGAACAAAAAGACGTTTCATAAACGTCTTTTGAAAAATGGGGCGGCAAATTGGAACATGCTGCAACCTTTAGCTGTTTTTATCGCAAAAGAATTTAAGAACATACCGATAGAGGAAATACGTTGTTTTCTTGCAGAGTCTTAAACTTGTCGGATTATAAGAAGTTCAATGCGCCTAATTATTGTATTTATTTTTTATGATAATAATTAAAAAAATATTAATTTTTATCGTTATTTGAATTTAATACGTTACCATAAAAATAGATTGCTTAGTTAAACTAGACTATTAATTTTAGCATCTGAATAAAATGTGGAAGGAGTAAAATGAAAGATTTTTTCAAAGTTGTTAAACCCAATATAGCAAATAATGATAACCTTAGAGACCCTCAAAAATATGGATATGAAGCAATTGAACAATCTACTGAAGAAAAAGAAATTGGAATTGTTTTACCTGTAGGCTGTGGGAAATCAGGATTAATTGCATTAACTCCATTTGCATACAAAGCCAACAGAGTTTTAATCATTGCCCCATTTGTAAAATTAGCTGAACAACTACATGATGATTTTGACCCTACGACAGGAGAAATATTCTATCATAAAAGGCAGGTAGTCTGTGATGATTCTTTTGCAGAACCAGTACTTATCCGTGGAACAAGCGTAAATATGGCTGATTTAGATGAAGCTGATGTTGTCGTTGCAAATATACAACAATTACAAGGTGGAAACAATAGATGGTTAACAACGTTACCAACCGACTATTTCGATTTAATATTGTTTGATGAAGCTCATCACAATGTAGCCGAAAGTTGGGAAATCTTGCGGAAAAAATTTCCCGAAGCAAAAATTGTTAATTACAGTGCAACACCTTGTCGCGCTGACGGAAAAATTATGTCTGGTAAGATAATTTATTCCTATTCTATATTTGATGCAATACAAAAAGGTTATGTCAAAGAATTAAAAGCCTTAATGTTAAATCCTGCAACTCTAAAATATGTCCGAATTGATGATGAAACACAGACAGAAATTGAAGTTTCAAGAGAGGAAGTTCTCAAATTAGGAGAAGAAGATGCAGATTTTAGACGTAGTATAGTTACATCAAAAGAAACATTAAATACTATTGTTGATGCCTCTATCAGAGAATTAAACCGAATTAGAGAAATTACAAAAGACAACAAACATAAAATAATTGCATCTGCCTTAAATTACCGCCATTGCCATCAAATTGTAGCAGCTTACGAAGCAAGGGGAATGAGGGTAGATTATGTTCATAGTAAAAGACTGGAAAAGGATGCAAATAAAATTGTTCTTGAAAAATTAGAAAAACATGAATTAGATGTAATTGTACAAGTTAGAAAACTGGGAGAAGGTTTTGACCATCCGTACTTATCTGTAGCAGCTATATTTAGTATTTTTAGCAACCTGTCACCATTTGTCCAGTTTGTTGGTAGAATAATGAGGGTTGTTGACCAAAATAATCCAAGCAGTTTGAACAACAAGGGAACTGTTATCTTTCATGCAGGAAGTAATATCGCAAGCAAGTGGTCCGATTTTCAACATTTTAGTGGTGCCGATAAAGATTACTTCGAACAACTTCTTCCTCTTGTAGAAGAAACAGATTTTATAAGTAATTCAGGTACATCTGATGCTGAAATTATTCCAAAGCAAAGAAGTCGATATAAACGAGAATTAGAAATCAAAACACAAGCGGGTGTTACAATCGATGAAATTCCATTAATTTTAGACAAAAACTTAATGCAATTAATTCAAATAGGTGTATCTGATGAAAAAATTATGGAAAGGTTACAAGAATTAAGAAATACTGTTATAGAACACAAACCTCTCTTAACTACAAAAGTTAAAAAAAGACAAGCTGACAGAAAGTCTTTAGATAAGACCGTAAAAGTTATAGCCGCAGAAATGTTAGAAGTTCATGGAGAAAACCCTGGTCATAAAAATCTTTCGAAGTCTCCATCTGTTACAAATTTTATATTTATCAAAAAGTTACTAGACGAAAAAATTGCTAAATTTTTAGGTCGAAAATTAGGAGAACGATTTGAGTATAGTCAAAAAGAATTAGATGCAATATTTGATAATTTGGACAATATAGCAGCTGATATAGAAAAAGAGGTGTTTCCAAATGGCTAAGATGAAAAATCTTATTTTAAAATGCCAAATAGAAACAGCTCAAAGGAAACATTATTGTAACCATAACAAAAAACATATAATTTCAAGAGGTGAATTACGCCTTGCTATAACCCTAAACGATGGACGTGCTACAAAAATTTATTACTGTAAAGAATGTGCACTAAAAATGATTGAGCAAGCTAAGTTAGACCTTTGTAGGCTTGAAAGCTGTATTAAATTATAACTATTAATACCTTTAAAGCTAAGCTTTAAGCAGGCTTA